>NZ_LZDE01000337.1 GCF_002009015.1 Microbulbifer mangrovi
GCCGACGCAGCGTACAGGGACGTATTCACAGCGGTCCTGAAAGCTCGCCCCCGGTACTCGGCCGCCACACTACCTGCTCAAAAAGCAAAGAGTGGCACAATGGCCAGATAACACAGGCCCCGAAACCCAATTATGAAAATCATCATTCTCGGCGCCGGCCAGGTCGGTGGATCCCTGGCAGAAAGCCTGGCCTCGGAACGCAACGACATCGTTCTTGTGGACAGCAACGAGAAAACCCTGCGCGAGCTGCGCGACCGCATCGACATCGGCGTGGTCACCGGCCACGCCTCGCACCCGGACATCCTGCAGGAAGCCGGCATCGAAGACGCCGACATCTTGGTAGCCGTCACCAACAACGACGAAACCAACATGGCCGCCTGCCAGATCGCCCACTCCCTGTTCCGGGTCACCACCAAGATCGCCCGCGTACGCGCCTCTGCCTACCTGCAGTACCCGGAACTGTTCGCCACCGAATCGATCCCCATCGACGTCCTTATCAGCCCCGAGCAGATCGTCTCCGAGTACATCGCCCGGCTGATCGAGCACCCCGGCGCGCTGCAGGTACTGGATTTTGCCGACGGCCGCGTACAGCTCGTCGCCGTGCGCGCCGTACAGGGCGGGCCACTGGTAGGCCACCAGCTGCGCTACCTGCGCGAACACATGCCCAAAGTGGATACCCGGGTCGCCGCCATCTACCGGCGTAACAGCCCCATCATTCCCCAGGGCTCCACCGTTATCGAAGCCGGTGACGAAGTCTTCTTCATCGCCGCCAAACAGGACATCCGCGCCGTGATGAGTGAACTGCGGCGACTTGAACAGGGCTACAAGCGCATCACCATCGCCGGCGGCGGCAATATCGGTCTGCGTCTTGCACACAAGCTGGAAAACCGTTACTCGGTCAAAATCATCGAACAGGACCACGACCGCTGTATCTTCCTCTCCGAAGAACTCAGCAACAGTATCGTGCTCCACGGCAGCGCCTCCGACCAGGACCTGTTGCTGGAAGAGAATATTGAAGATACCGACGTGTTCCTCGCGCTGACCAATGACGACGAAGCCAACATCATGTCGTCCCTGCTGGCCAAGCGCCTCGGCACCCGCAAGGTGATGAGCCTGATCAACAACCGCGCCTACGTCGACCTGGTACAGGGCGGCGAAATCGATATCGCCATCTCGCCCCAGCAGAACACCATTGGCAGCCTGCTCACCCATGTGCGCCGCGGCGACATGGTCAATGTGCACCAGCTGCGCCGCGGCGCGGCGGAAGCCATTGAGGTCATCGCCCACGGCGACAAACGCACCTCAAAGGTCGTGGGAAGAAAGATCGAGGATATCGACCTGCCGGAGGGCGCCGCGATCGGCGCCATCGTGCGCGAACGGGATGGTGAGAGCCAGGTTCTGATCGCCCACGACAATATCGTTGTCGAGTCCGACGATCACGTCATCGTGTTCCTGGTCGACCGCCGCCATACCCGCCACGTGGAACAATTGTTCCAGGTCGGCTTCAGCTTTTTCTGACGGCGGGAAGCGAATAGATGCGATTTGCGGTCATAGCGCGGGTATTCGGCATACTGTTGACGGTTTTCAGCCTTACACTGCTGCCGCCCATCGGCGTATCCCTGTGGTACGAGGACGGTACCCACGTCGCGTTTACCGTGGCCTTTGGCATCACCCTGCTCACCGGCCTGTTTATGTGGTTGCCGGTACACGACCTCAAGCAAGACCTGCGTACTCGCGACGGCTTCGTGGTGACCTCACTGTTCTGGCTGATTCTCGGCAGCTTCGGTGCCCTGCCACTGATTATTTCCACCCAGCCGGACCTGACCGTGGTCAACGCCATTTTCGAGTCCATCTCCGGGCTCACCACCACCGGTGCCACTACCATTGTCGGGCTGGATACCCTGCCCCCGGCGATTCTGTATTACCGCCAGCAATTGCAGTGGTTTGGCGGTATCGGGGTAATTGTCATCGCGCTCGCCATTCTGCCAATGCTCGGCATCGGGGGGATGCAGCTGTACAAGGCGGAAATGCCCGGGCCGGTCAAAGACACCAAGCTGACACCGCGGATCGCGGAAACCGCACGCGCCCTGTTCGTGATTTATATCGTGCTCACTGTCCTGTGCGGTATCGGTTACTGGTGGGCCGGCATGAGTGTGTTCGATGCGGTGGGCCATGCATTTTCCACCGTCGCCAACGGGGGCTTCTCTACGCACGACGCCAGTATGGGTTTTTACGCCCACAACAACGCGATCATGGCCATTGCCATCATTTTCATGCTGACCGCGGCGATCAACTTCGGCCTGCACTTTTACGCACTCAGCAACAGGACCGTGCATCACTATTGGAAGGATTCTGAATTCCGCTTTTATGTACTGGTTACCCTTGGGGCGAGCGCCATCATCATCGGCTATCTGTACATGTCGGGCACCTTTGATATGCGCGGCAGCATGTTGCACGGCGCTTTTCAGGTAGTCTCGATCGGCACCACCGCCGGGTTCGGTTCGGAAAGCTTTGCCCTGTGGCCCGCGTTCCTGCCGTATATCCTGTTGCTGCTGGGAATCATGGGCGCCTGTGCGGGTTCCACCTCCGGTGGTATCAAGGCGGTGCGGGTGATGCTGATTGTGAAATCCGGCCTGCGGGAGCTGAACCGGCTGGTACACCCCAATGCCGTGGTGCCGATCAAGGTAAACCGGAAAATCGTACCGGCGCGGGTGACTGACGCCGTGTGGGGATTTTTCGCGATTTATATCCTGTCGTTCTTCCTGCTCACCATTGTGGTGATGGCAACCGGCGAGGATTTCGTAACCTCGTTTTCCACTGTCGCCTCCTGCCTGAGCAATATCGGTCCCGCGCTGGGGGACGCCGCGGCGCACTATGGAGAGGTCAACGAGATAGCCAAGTGTTTTCTGATCCTGGCAATGCTGATGGGACGCCTGGAAATTTTCACGCTGCTGGTGCTGCTGACCCCCGCATTCTGGCGTCACTGATTTTTATTCAATCAGATCTTTCTCGCCGCGAATGATATGCCAGTAGCGCGGTACGAATTTCACCAGCACCCAGATCTCCAGCAATGACCCCAACAGGGTCAGTGCGTCCAGGCTCTGCTCGAAGAGCTTGTCCGCCCCGGAAGTCTCCGGAAAGTGCTCGATCGCAACCTGTTCCGCAAACCCCATCCCCAGTACCAGAAATGCCAGCGCCATGGCCGCTTTGGAGAGCAATCCAGGCGCGATCGTCACCTCTTTCTTCAACCACCATAACAACACCGGCACCACACTCAACTGAATTGAGAAGCGGAAAATAACCAGCGCGGTATAGACGCCGCTGATCGATCCGTAGCTCCACAACAGGGGAATAAGGGAAAGGATAAAAAGCCGGTCTGCCACCGGATCCAGCACCGAGCCGAAATGGGTTTGCCAGTGAAACCTGTGCGCCAACCAACCGTCCAGCAGGTCGCTGACGGCGGCCACGCAAAACACAATCAACGCCGCCAGATTGTGACCGGACAGGGACAGCCAGAAAATTACCGGTATCAGAACCACCCTGGATAGCGTAATCCCATTGGGCAGAAGCCGCCACGGAGAGTTTTCTCCGCCAGCCGGTGCAGGTTTTATCTTGTACTTTCTTCGGCTCATGGTACGTCGGTGTCAATCACGCGTACATTTGAGCTTAATAGATATTTGGCGAGGCGGCCGAGCCGTGGCGTTGGCCGCCACGGTGGCTGGTACATTTAAACGAAGCCGGTCCAGCTATGGTCCAAGGCTCTGATCTACGCACTAAAACTGCACGAGCTTTAAAGCTCGTGAATCATGAAATTGATTTCAAAAATCGAAAATTTTTAATGTCTGCAGCTACTTTCGGCTCAGCGCTTTTTATACATTCGACTCTTCCCATCGGGAATTTTTCGGAAACGTTTGTACTCCCATTGATACTGTTCCGGCGCTTCAGCAATACAGGATTCGACACCGCGATTGAGGGCGGCGAGGGAGACTTTTACTTCTTCGCTGTAAATCGCCTGCTCCGCGGGTAAAAGCACCAGTTCAAAGCCTTCCGACACGCGCTTGGCGAAACCGAATACGGCTTTGCAGCCGGTGCGCTGGATCAGGTTATAGGCGAGCGTCATGGTAAGGGTGGGATGGCCGAAAAACGGGGCAAAGTCACCGCCGGAGAGATCCGGTTCCTGATCCGGCAACACGCCGACGATACCGCCATCCCTCAATGCCTTGAGCAGTGCGCGCACACCGCGCACATTGGTAGGTACCAGTTTGGCGCCAGTTTTCTCGCGGCCATCGCGAATGACCGGGTCCAGGGCTTCGATTTTGGGGGGCGCGTACAAGCTGGTAGTGGGGCCGACGGTGGCCAGAAACTGGCCAAAGATTTCCCAGTTGCCGATATGCGGCGCGAGCACCAGTACCCCTTTACCCTCTTCTACACCGTCCGTCAGCAGCTGCTGATTGCGCACACGCACGATATGGTCCTCGGCGTGACTCCATGGCTTGCGCCACAATGTCGCCATTTCGAAGCCCGTGGTTACAGTGCTTACCACGCTGGCGCGCGCCAGTTTTTCGCGCTGCTGCGCCGCCATTTCCGGGTAACAGTGCGCCAGATTGATACGGCTGATGCGCAGGCCGTCTCCGCGGGTAAACACTGTGCCGTACCCGGCCAGCTTGCCCAGCCGGCGCGACCAGTCTAACGGCAGGCCACCAATCAGTTTCAGGGTGCCCGCGGCCAATTGCCCTTTGATATCCAAGCGTTACATCCTTCTCTGTGGGGCTGCCGCCCCAGAAACTCACTGGGAGCTTCAAATTCTTAGCAGTATGGCCGTTTTATGGCCATCAATTTACCTTCTATGCTGTGTGCGCTGTTTAGCGCGCAACCCGCTGCCGCTATAATTGCGCCCCTTGTCTTTTCACCCAGCTGAAACCGGAGATTGTGGTGTCCGAGCAACAAACCAGCAGTTCTGCCCCGGCGCAGGACCTGAGCACCTTCCAGGGACTGATTTTTACCCTGCAAGAATACTGGGCGCGCCAAGGGTGCGTCATTCTACAGCCTCTGGATATGGAAGTGGGCGCTGGCACCTTTCATCCCGCTACCTTCCTGCGCGCCATCGGTCCGGAAACCTGGAATGCGGCCTATGTGCAGCCCTGCCGCCGCCCCACCGACGGTCGCTACGGTGAGAACCCCAACCGACTGCAGCACTACTACCAGTACCAGGTAGTAATGAAGCCCTCCCCCAGTAATATCCAGGATCTGTACCTCGACAGCCTGCGCGCACTGGGCATTGATCCCACTGTGCACGATATCCGCTTTGTTGAGGACAACTGGGAATCCCCGACCCTGGGCGCCTGGGGCCTCGGCTGGGAAGTCTGGCTCAACGGTATGGAAGTGACCCAGTTCACCTATTTCCAGCAGGTAGGCGGTATCGAGTGCTACCCGGTCACAGGTGAGATCACCTACGGTATCGAGCGCATCGCCATGTACCTGCAGGGGGTCGAATCCATCTACGACCTGGTATGGACCCGCAATGCGGACGGCACCCCGGTCACCTACGGCGATGTCTTCCACCAGAATGAAGTGGAGATGTCCCACTACAATTTCGAACACGCCGATGTGGAGTTCCTGTTCGCTACTTTCGATCACTGTGAACGCGACAGTCAGCGACTCATCGACCTCGGCCTGCCTCTGCCCGCCTACGAGCAGGTAATGAAAGCCTCCCACGCATTCAACCTGTTGGACGCGCGTCACGCGATTTCCGTCACCGAGCGCCAACGTTTCATCCTGCGTGTACGCACCCTGGCGCGCGCGGTGGCTCAGGCCTATTTCGACGCGCGCAAAGCGCTCGGTTTCCCGCTTGCCGATGAGAAGGTTCGCAACGAAGTGCTGGCCCAGGCTGAAAAAGCCGAAAGCAAAGGCAAAGCGAAGAAGGAGAAGAAGTAATGGCTCAGGATTTTCTGGTTGAGCTGGGCACCGAAGAGCTGCCCCCGAAAGCCCTGCACACCCTGATGCAGGCCTTTGCCGACGGTATTGAAAAAGGCCTGAAAGACGCCGAGCTAGAATTCGGTGCGGTCAAAGCCTACGCCAGCCCGCGCCGCCTGGCGGTTGCAGTAAGCGATCTGGCAGAGCAGCAGCAGGACAAACAAGTCGAGAAACACGGTCCGGCGGTAGCCGCTGCCTTTGACAAGGACGGCAACCCCACCAAGGCCGCGCAGGGCTTTGCCCGCGGCGCCGGTGTCAGCGTCGAAGAGCTGGCGCGCGTTCAGACCGACAAAGGTGAACGCCTGGCATTTATCAGCGAGCAGAAAGGTGAAGCCACCAAAAACCTGCTGGGCGATATCGTTGCCAGCTCCCTGGCCCAGCTGCCAATTCCCAAGCGTATGCGCTGGGGCGCACGCAAGGAAGAGTTTGTCCGTCCGGTACACTGGCTGCTGATGCTGTTCGGAAACGAAGTGGTGGATGCAGAAGTACTGGGCCTCAAGTCCGGCAACACAACCCGCGGACACCGCTTCCACTGCAATCAGGAATTGGCGGTGGCCTCCGCCAACGATTACGTACAAAAGCTGCGTGATCCGGGCTACGTGGTGGTGGATTTTGCCGAGCGCCGCGAAATGATTCGCGAACAGGTGCAGGCAGAAGCCAATAACGTCAACGGTGAAGCCGTGATCGACGACGATCTGCTGGATGAAGTCACCGCGCTGGTGGAATGGCCGGTGGCGCTGACCGGACGCTTCGAGAAGCGTTTCCTGGACGTGCCCGCGGAAGCTCTGATCTCCTCCATGAAGGAACACCAGAAATATTTCCACGTGGTAAATGAAGACGGTAACTTGCTGCCGTTCTTCGTCACCGTATCGAATATCGAAAGCACCGACGCCAAGCAGGTAATCGAGGGCAACGAGCGCGTGATCCGCCCGCGTCTGTCCGATGCCGCCTTCTTCTTCGATACCGACAAGAAGACCAGCCTCGAAGCCCGTCGCGAAAAGCTCAAGTCCATCGTGTTCCAACAGAAGCTGGGTACCGTGTACGACAAGACCGAGCGCCTGGCAAAACTCGCTGCGGCGATCGCGGAAAAAACCGGCGGTGATACCGCACTGGCGCAACGCGCTGCGCAACTGTGCAAATCCGACCTGGTCACCGAAATGGTGTTCGAGTTCGCGGATATGCAGGGCATCGCCGGCTACTACTACGCCGAGAACGATGGCGAACCGCTGGACGTGGCCAAGGCGATGTACGAGCAGTACATGCCGAAGTTCGCCGGCGACGAGCTGCCGGTCAGTGAAACCGGCACCATCGTGGCGCTGGCAGATCGTATCGATACCCTGGTGGGTATCTTTGGTATCGGTCAGCCCCCCAGCGGATCCCGCGATCCGTTCGCACTGCGTCGTGCCAGCCTCGGCGTGCTGCGCATCCTGGTGGAAAAGAATATCGATCTGGATCTGCGCGAGCTGCTCACCCTGGCACGCGATGGTTATCCGCGCACCGCGCTGGCAGAACACGATACCGTGGTCGACCAGACCCTCGCGTATATGATCGAGCGATTCCGTGCCCGCTACGAAGATGCCGGTATCAAGGCGGAAGTCTTCCTCGCAGTTTCCGCGCGCAAGCTGTCCCGTCCACTGGATATCGACAACCGCGTCAAGGCCGTACACAGCTTCAGCCAGCTTCCAGAGGCCGAAGCGCTCGCCGCCGCCAACAAGCGGGTATCCAATATTCTCGCGAAACTCGATGGCGAAGCGCCGAGTCAGGTCGATCAGGCACTACTGCAGGAAGATGCGGAAAAAGCGCTGTACCTGGCCATCCGCGATGCGGAAGAAGCGGTGGCGCCACTGTATTCAGAGGCGCGTTTTGAAGAGGGTCTTGCTGGCCTCTCCGGCCTGCGCGAAACCGTGGACAACTTCTTCGATAGTGTGATGGTGATGGCCGACGACGAACAACTGCGCAACAACCGCCTGGCACTGCTGGCACAGCTGCGCGCCCTGTTCCTCGAAGCGGCGGACATCTCCCTGCTGGCTCCCGCGAAGTAGTAGAAACGCCATGGCCATCATCATTCTCGACCGCGACGGTGTCATCAACCATCAGCCCGATGGTCACGTGACCAGTGTCGACGAATGGAATCCCATCTCCGGGAGCATCGAGGCCATGGCGCGTCTCAGTCGGGCGGGCCACCAACTGGTAATCGCTACCAACCAGAGCGGTCTCGCCCTCGGTTTATTCGACCTGGACGACCTCGAAGCCATGCACGCTAAATTGCGTGCCCTGGTGGAAGACGCCGGCGGCGAAGTGGCGGGAATTTTCTACTGCCCGCACACGGATGAGGACCACTGTCGCTGCCGCAAACCGAACACCGGTCTGCTGGATGCCATCGAGGCGGAATTCGATACCAGTCTGCACGACTGCTATTTTGTGGGTGACCAGCGCAAGGACCTGGAGTGCGCAGTTGCCAAAGGGTGTAAGCCCGCACTGGTACAGAGCGGACGCGGTGAGCAGACCCTGGCTTCACTGCTAGAAAACCCGGACCCCGGATTGGCCACAACCGCAGTATTTGCAGACCTCTCTCAATTTGCGGACTTTGTGCTGCAATAGATCTACAGCTTTCTCCATTTTCGATTTGTTTCCTGTCATCGCGCGCACTTCATATTCGCCGGTGGCGCACCCTTTTCTTTCCGGAGTTCCACCGTGCAACAACTGATCCTTAACCCCCGCGCCGAACGTCGGCTTAAACTCGGCCACCTGTGGATTTACAGCAACGAAGTGGACACAGCGCGCAGCCCGCTGAAAGGTCTCGAGCCGGGGACCCAGTGCGAGATTCTCGACAGCAAGGAAAAAAGCCTCGGCTATGCACTGGTGAATCCCAACCAGCTGATCTGTGCACGACTGGTTTCGCGCAAGGGTCCGTTTACCGACAAGATGTTGAAGCGCCGCCTGGAAAGTGCACTCGCCATGCGCGAACGCTACTTCCCGCATCCCAGTTACCGGATGGTGTACGGAGATTCCGATGGCCTGCCCGGCCTAGTGGTAGATCGCTTCGGCGATTATCTGGTGGTGCAGATCAGCAGCTGGGGCATGGAAAACCTGGTGCAGGACATTGTCGATGCGCTGGTAGCGCTGGTTAAGCCAAAAGGTATTTTGCTGCGCAATGATCACCAGGGTCGCAAGGTGGAGGAATTGCCGGCCCTGTGCGAAGTGGCCCACGGAGAAGTGCCGCAGATGGCGCCGTTCGAGGAAAACGGGGTGCCCCTGCTCGCGCCGGTGTATGAAGGGCAGAAGACCGGCTGGTTCTACGATCACCGCGAGAATCGCGCGCGCCTGAATCAGTGGGTAAAAGGGCAGCGGGTACTGGATCTGTTTTCCTACGCTGGCGGCTGGGGTGTGCAAGCACTCGCTAACGGGGCCAGGGAGGTTACCTGCGTGGATGTGTCTGGCCAGGCGCTGGACTGGTGCGACGAGAATGCGGCCCTTAACAATCGTCAGGCGGACCTGATTACCATCCAGGGCAAAGCCGTCGATGCGATGAAGGAACTAATTGCCGCCGGCGAGCGCTACGATGCCATCGTCCTCGACCCGCCCGCATTCATCAAACGTCGCAAGGACCAGAAATCCGGTGAGGCCGCGTATCGCCACATCAACGAGCTGGCTCTGCGTCTGCTTGAAAAGAACGGCTTGCTGGTGAGCGCCTCCTGCTCCATGCATCTGGAATCGGATACGCTGCTGGAGATTCTGCGCGGAGCGGGTCGCCACCTGGATAAATCGATCAGCATCATCGGCAGTGGCGGCCAGGGTGCAGATCACCCGATACACCCCTCTATTCCCGAGACTCGCTATCTAAAAGCGCACTTCGCGCATCTCTCGGGTACGGTCACGGTCTGAAGCAGTTCTTTTTGCATAACAAAAAAAACCCGGCATAGCCGGGTTTTTTGTTTCTTGTACCGCGAATGCGGATCAGAAGCGATAGGTCATACCCACCGAGGCAGTGCGCGGTCGGTTCGCACGGGCGCCGTCCGGGGCACGGTTCACGATGGCCTGATCGTCCAGCAGGTTATCGACCTTCAGGTAGCCGACAAAATCGTCGGTAAAATCGTAGTGCGCCGCAGCATCCACAACCCACAGGGATTCGGTGTGATCAAAGCGAGTGCTGCCACCGCGGTTACAGCTGTTGTTTACGCACATCTCGTCCTGATAGGCAGCAGTAAGGTTTACCCGCCAGGCGGCACCGCTGTCGATTCCGGTGGTGACAGCGAATACCTGCTCGGGAAGGTAGGCGAAGTTGTCGCCGGCAGCCAGTCCGTTTTCGCCATCGCTGTCCAGGTATTCATCGCTGTCCTTGCTGATCTCGGCATCGGTCCAGGTGAAGCTCGCCGTCAGAGGCAGGGTCCAGCCGTTAGCGAGCACCCACTCCGATCCCAAAGACGCTTCAATGCCGCGAATTTCGGATTCGCCCAGGGCGTAATTCCCG
Source organism: Microbulbifer mangrovi (assembly GCF_002009015.1). GTDB lineage: Bacteria > Pseudomonadota > Gammaproteobacteria > Pseudomonadales > Cellvibrionaceae > Microbulbifer > Microbulbifer mangrovi. Next base: position 10,445 of record NZ_LZDE01000337.1, read on the forward strand.
CTCTCGGCACCATTGGCACAGGGGGCAGCCACGGAACAGTTCTGCACCGAGCTTTCGTAATCGCTGTAGAAGGCGATCACTTCACCACGCAGGGTGTCAGCCGTAAAACGGGCACCCCACTCGTAGTTGGTGGAGAGGTCGCCGGCTTCGCCGTCACTGGAACCGCCGCCGGGAGGCGCAAAGCCGCGGTGGACACCGGCAAGCAGGGTCCAGTCGCCGTTCAGCTGGTAGGTCAGCCCCAGGCCCGGCAGCCACTCGCTCACGGAGTTGGACGTGCTGCTGCCCTTCTCGGTGCGCTCGACGTCGTTGTAGCGCTGTTGCGTGGTGTCCACGTCCTCATAGCGCAGGGTAGCGGTCAGCGCCAGCGCGTCACTCATCTGTACCTGATCGTAGATAAACAGGGATTTGGCACTCGCATCCTCAACGCGATTGTTACTGGAGCTCGGTGCGACGATCTCATTGAACACCAGTGCACCGTTGACCTGACTGTAGTTTTCAACCGGCTGGAAACGGTCTACCTCGTCCCAGTGACGGCGCACACCAAATTCCAGTTCGTGCGCAATATCGCCGGTCTGCAGCGCCCAGTCGGCACTCACCTGCACACCGCGAGACACGTAGTTACGGTTGTTGTGCTTGATGCCGAATTCGTAGTCCATAGTGCCGTCGAGCACCGCCTGGGCATCGCTGTCACCGTCGTTGGCGTCATTGATCAGGCTACCGAGGCTGGTTTTGAACCAGTCGCGCTTGAATTTGTTGTAGTAGGCCTGGGTATTCACACTGAAGCTGTCGCTCAGCGCGATGCTGTGGTTCAGCTGCACGGTGCTGTGACGGTTCTGCATTTCATCCAGGGCACTGATTCCGTAGCGACGGTTGGGGTCGGCGGCGAAGTCTGCGTCGGTCAGGCCCAGATAGCTCATGCCGGACTCCTCTTCGGAGTACTGCAGCTTGATATCCAGTTGCTGGGCATATGCGGCGCCCGCCGCAGACTTGAGACGTCCTTTTACCAGGTAATCTTCTTTGGCAATGTCGGCACTACCGGCGCGATCGATATCACGGAAACCATCGGCCTGCTGCTGGTGGGTTTCTACCAGCCAACCCGTGGTCTCGGTACTGCTGCCATAGTAGGTGTGCAGACGGTTTTCACCGTACTGTCCGGCTTCCAGTTGTACGCTACCGGCGCTGGCCTCGGGAATCGGGGTACTCAGCATGTTCACAGCGCCACCGACGGTGAACGGGCCATATTTCAGGGTTCCCGGCCCTTTCAAAACTTCGATACTGTTCAGGCGACCGGCGGTGGGGAAATAATACGCTTCCGGCGCAGAATACGGCGCTGGGGCCACCAGCACGCCATCTTCCATCAGCGAGATCTTGCCGGAGCGGCCACCGTCGGCGCCGCGGATACCGATATTCGGACGCAGGCCGTAACCGTCTTCCTCGCGCAGATACACACCCGGGACACTGCGCATCATGCGGTTGATATCCACAAACTCGAACTTCTCAAGCTCCTCGGCACTTACCAGGTGCGCAGAGCCCGGCAATTTGTGCAGGGTCTGGGTGTTCCCTAGTACGGAAACGGTTTCCAGAGTGTCCTGGTTTTCCTTATTTTCAGCGGCAAAAGCCGGGCTGCAGCCCATAGCGATGGCCAGTGACAGGGAAATGGGGTGCAGGGCAAAACGGCGCACAGGTTCGTTCTCCTTTGAGAGATTTATCTGTTATCAAATTTGTTAATGAGATTGATTATATTTCTTTATACATCTCGTGTCATGATCTGTGCGCCTTTTTTGCACCCTGTCGGTGCTTCTTGGAGGGATCGTGCACCGAGCCTAGGATTGCCAGTTACATCTATTCCGTTAGGTGGGGAATCTATGCTGAGACCGCTTCAGGAATCCGATATAGAGCGTCTGTCGCAACTGTGGCTACACCTCGCATGCAGTAGCCATCCAAGCATCCCGGTGAAGTTCTGGATGGCAGAAGCGCGCGCACTGCGCAGCCAGCTCACCGCCCAACATCTCGCCGGCCAGGCGACCGCAAGTGGTGTTAGCCACTGGGTGTATACCCGGCCGGGTAGCGACATCGCTGAGGGCCTGGTGACCATCACCGATAACATACATGTGGAGACCATCTTTGTTTCCCCCGGAGAACAGGGACGCGGTGTGGGTAGCGAACTGATGGCACAGGCAAAATTTGGCCGTATCCAGCTCGAGATGCGTGTACTGGAAGAAAACTTGCGGGGACGCTACTTCCTGCAACAGCACGGCTTCGCGGAAACCGAGCGGGCATACAACCTGGCCGCAAACCAGGATGAGATTGTGATGAATTGCCGTGTCGCCTGAGGAAGTCCAGAAACGACAAAGCCCGATCAGCTTTCACTGATCGGGCTTTTTATCTGGGGTAAAAGTAAGCGTTTTACCCTTCCCCACATGTTGGAAGCGTTAGACGTCCAGGTTTTCCACTGCCAGCGCATTGCTCTCGATGAATTCCCGACGCGGCTCTACCTGGTCCCCCATCAGGGTGGTAAAGATCTGGTCGGCAGCGATCGCATCTTCCACGGTCACCTGGAGCATACGGCGGCTCTCCGGATTCATGGTGGTCTCCCACAGCTGCTCCGGGTTCATCTCACCCAGCCCCTTATAGCGCTGAATGCTGTAGCCGCGACGGCTCTCGTTCATCAGCCAGGCCAGGGCTTCCGGGAAGCTGTTCACCGGCTGACGCTTTTCTCCGCGCTGGATAAAGGCGCCCTCTTCCAGCAGATCCTGCATCTTTTCGCCCAACTGGCAGATAGAGCGGTACTCTGCGGACTCGAAGAACTCGTGGCTGACCGTGTAGCGACTGCTCACACCATGGGCGACGATATCGATGGTGGGCAGGAACAGGTTGCGCTCACTGTCTTCCGAAATGCTCACGGTGTGGCGACGACCACCGCCCTCACCTTCCCGCTCCAGCAGCTCCTGTAGCTTCTGTGCCCACTCATCCATCTGTGCTTCAGACTGCAACTCTTCCGGCTTCAGGCTTGGCAGGTAGACCATGCTCTGCAGCACCTCTTCCGGATACAGACGTGACAGGCGATCGATGGTGGCCATCACCGCGCGGTATTCTTTCACCAGGGATTCCAGCGCGGTACCGGACAGTCCCGGTGCTTCCGGATTCACGTACAGAGTGGCGCTTTCCAGGGCAGCGTTGGTCAGGAACTGAGTCAGTGCTGCCTCGTCTTTCAGGTACTGCTCCTGCTTGCCCTTGCCGATCTTATATAGTGGCGGCTGGGCGATAAACACGTGTCCGCGCTCGATCAGTTCCGGCATCTGCCGGAAGAAGAAGGTCAGAAGCAGGGTCCGGATGTGCGCACCATCCACGTCGGCATCAGTCATGATGATGATGGAGTGATAGCGCAGCTTGTCGGGGTTGAACTCGCTCTTGCCGATTCCACAACCGAGGGCGGTAATCAGGGTGCCAACCTCGGCACTGGAAAGCATCTTGTCAAAGCGGGCTTTCTCCACGTTCAGGATTTTACCCTTCAGTGGCAGGATCGCCTGGGTGCGGCGATCGCGGCCCTGCTTGGCAGAACCACCGGCGGAGTCACCCTCCACCAGATACAGTTCGGAAAGCGCCGGGTCTTTCTGCTGGCAGTCTGCCAGCTTACCGGGCAGACCCGCGATATCCAGGGCGCCTTTGCGGCGGGTCATTTCCCGCGCCTTGCGCGCCGCTTCCCGGGCACGTGCGGCGTCGATCATCTTGCCCACAACCGCCTTGGCTTCCTGCGGGTTTTCCAGCAGATAGTCATTGAAGGAGTGTCCCATCTCCTGCTCGACCGCGGGCTTAACTTCCGACGAAACAAGCTTATCTTTGGTCTGGGACGAGAACTTGGGATCCGGCACTTTTACCGAAATGATCGCGGTGAGGCCTTCACGGGCGTCATCGCCAGTAGTACTGACCTTGTCCTTTTTGCCCACACCCTCTTTTTCGATGTAGTTATTCAGTCCACGGGTCAGGGCTGCACGGAAGCCGGCCAGATGGGTACCACCATCGCGCTGGGGGATATTATTGGTGTAGCAGTAGATGTTCTCCTGGAAGGAGTCATTCCACTGCAACGCGACTTCAACCGCGATACCGTCTTCGCGCTGGTTCTGGAAATGCAGGACCTTGTTGATCGGCGTCTTGTTCTGGTTGAGGAACTCCACAAAGGCGCGCAGACCACCCTCGTACTCGTACACTTCTTCTTTACCGCTGCGCTCGTCACGCAGCACGATACGAACACCGGAATTCAGGAACGACAGCTCGCGCAGGCGCTTGGCCAGTTGTTCGAAGTGGAATTCGATATTGGTAAAGGTGTCCGCAGAGGGCTTGAAATGCACTGTAGTGCCGGTTGTATCGGAGTCTCCGACGACGGCCAGGGGCGCATCCGGGACACCGTGACGGTATACCTGCTCGTGAATCTTGCCGGCACGACGGATGGTCAGTTTCAATTCTTCTGACAGTGCGTTTACCACGGACACACCAACACCGTGCAGGCCACCGGATACCTTGTAGGTATTGTCATCGAACTTACCGCCCGCGTGGAGAACGGTCATGATCACTTCCGCTGCGGATACCCCCTCTTCCGGGTGCATTTCCGTCGGAATACCACGGCCGTTATCAGACACGCTGACGGACTCATCCGGGTGAATGGTTACTCGAATTTCGTCGCAATGGCCCGCCAGTGCTTCGTCGATGGAGTTGTCCACCACCTCGAATACCATGTGGTGCAGGCCGGTGCCGTCATCGGTATCACCAATATACATCCCGGGGCGTTTGCGCACTGCATCGAGGCCCTTGAGCACCTTGATGCTACTGGAATCGTAGTTATTCTCTTCCGACATTCTGTTGCTCCATTCACGCCCGGCGTGTGCCCGGCACTCTGAGTTTGAAATTCTTTTCAGTCTGACAATCGTTTGGTGCGCAATCGCACCCCGCTACCGGGCCCATTGACTGGCCGGAAGCATTCAATCCTCTACCGCAGTCACGACCCCATGTTCCACGTGGAACATCTTAGGCGTATTCCATGGTGCAGGTAGCTGTAACCATGGTCGCGCCGTGACGGGGTGTTCGATCCCGGTAACCAGGACTTGGCTGGCACAGTCACTTACCCAGCGGGCGAACAACGCCTGATTTACCTCATCCAACTCCGAGGGCAGGTCATCGACCAGGAAAACCGCCTTCTGTGCTCCTTCAACGACCGATGCCATGGCTGTGCGCAATGCGCAGACAGCCATCTTCTGCTGCCCCCGCGAAAGTACGGCATGGGCTGGCTGGCCGTGGATCACGAAGCGTAAATCCGCCCTGTGTGGCCCCACCCGGGTAAATCCCTGAGCCAGATCCCCCTCGCGGGAAGCCTGATAAGCATCCCCGAGGCTCAACTCCTTCTTCCAACCACTTCTGTAGTGGAGATCGAGCGCGCCGAATACGGACTCAGGGAGGTCCTGTAGGCGGCGGTTGAACTGGACATTCAGCCTCGAGAAAACCTCTTTACGAAGTGCATCCACTGCCTCCCCGCTTTTTACTAGCTGTTGTTCCCATGGGGCCAATGATTTGGAGTCAATTTTACCACGACGAAGCAGCGCATTGCGCTGCTTCAATGCCGTCTGATACACCTTCCATTGCAATGCAAACCCATGTTCCACGTGGAACACTGTCCAGTCCAGCAGTTGCCGTCGCACCCCGGGGCCACCATCCAGCGCGGCAAAGCTCTCGCTATTGATCACCTGGAGTGGCAGACAGGAAGCCAGCTGGGAGCTGCTTTCCGCCGGCGACTGATTGATCCGAATCCTGCCCTGCCCGTCCCGACGTTTCTCCACACCGAGCGTGGTACCTGCAGCTAAACGCGCGAACACCGCCAGTGTCTCGGCCTCGTGCCGGATGACCGTCTGACTCTGACGGGAGCGGAATGAACGCCCACTCGCCAGCATATGCACCGCCTCTAGTAACGAGGTCTTACCACTGCCATTGGCACCACAGAACAGGTTGACCGCCGGTGCGAGCTGCAAATCTGCAGAAACGATGTTACGAAAGTGACTCAAGGCCAGCCTGGTTAACGCCACAGCACTACCCCGACAAAAACCGCCGACATACAGATACGAAAAGACCGCCACCCGATCAGGGTGGCGGTCTTTTGCGAAATGCGGGATTCAACAAGGCAGAAGATCAAAGTAATAAACCGACAAGCCCTTGATAAAGCGCCCGATCAAAGCCGCATCGGCATGATCACGTACACAGAATCCCCCTGCTCCGGCTGCTGTAGCAACGCGCTGCTGTTGGCATCGCCCAGGCCAATACGGATCTGGTCGCTGTGAATTGCCGCAGTCACGTCCAGCAGGTATCCAACATTGAAGCCGATCTCCAGCGGGTCGCCGTGGTAATCCACCATCAGCTGCTCTTCCGCCTCTTCCTGTTCGGGGTTATTGGCCACGATCTGCAGCAGCCCCTCAGAAAGCTGGAGGCGCACACCGCGGTATTTTTCGTTGGAAAGGATCGCAGCGCGCTGGAATGCCTGACGCAACATCAGACGATCGGCAAACACTTCGTTGCCGGTCCCGCGCGGCAATACGCGCTCGTAGTCCGGGAATTTGCCATCCACCAGCTTGGAAGTGAAAGTGAAGGGCCCACTATTCACACGAATATGATTGTTGCCGAGCACTACATCCGCACTCACGTCGGTGTCTTCCAACAGTCGCGCCAGCTCCAGCACGCCTTTGCGCGGGACAATCGCCTGAATAGGCGCCTCTACATTCAGGCCAGGCGCATCGCGATCACACAGCGCAAGACGGTGGCCATCGGTAGCCACTGCGCGCAGCTGCTGTGGGCGACACTCGAGCAGCAGACCGTTCAAGTAGTAGCGAACATCCTGCTGCGCCATGGCAAAACCGGTGGCTTCGATCAGGCGACGGATCTCTCGCTGCGAAATGCTGAAGCGGCTCTGGGCAGTGGTTTCTTCCTGGTTGGGGAAATCACTGGCAGGCAATGTGGAAAGCTGGAAACGGCTGCGGCCACTGCGCAGCACCAGGCGCTCGCCATCGCGCTCGAACTTAAGCTCGGAGCCGTCTGGCAGAGAGCGACAGATATCCAACAACTTGCGCGCGGGAACGGTGACCTCACCCTCCATCTCAGCGGGCTGGTCCAACTGCAGTCGGCCCACAATCTCGACTTCAAGATCGGTGCCGGTGAGCGAAAGCTCCTGCCCCTGCAGCTGCAGAAGCACATTGGCCAAAACCGGCAAGGTCTGACGCTTTTCAACCACACCCGCAACCAGTTGCAGAGGCTTTACCAGGGCATCGCGGCTAACGCTGAATTTCATAATTATTGCCTTGATCTTTGTTAGGTCATTTTTGTAATTCCGCACCCCGCGCGGGGATATGGAAAAATTCTATATATATCAATAACTTCAGGTTGTCAGAGAGCGGGTCAACAAGCGCACATCCTCGCGGATATCACCATCCGACTCCTGCAACTGTTTGATCTTGCGACACGCGTGCAACACCGTGGTGTGATCCCGCCCACCAAATGCATCACCGATTTCCGGGAGACTGTGATTGGTGAGCTCCTTGGCAAGCGACATGGCCACCTGCCGTGGACGCGCTACAGAGCGGCTGCGGCGCTTGGAAAGGAGGTCCGCCACCTTGATCTTGTAGTACTCGGCAACCACCCGCTGGATATTATCAATACTCACCAGGCGATCTTGCAGCGCCAGCAGGTCCTTCAGCGCCTCACGTACCAGAATATCGTCAATGGCGCGGCCGGTGAACTGCGCATTGGCAATCACCCGGCGCAACGCACCCTCGAGCTCACGAACGTTGGAGCGAATACGCTGGGCAATAAAGAATGCAGAATCATGCGGCAGGTCTACACCCACCTGCTCGGCCTTCTTCATCAGAATGGCAACGCGGGTTTCCAGCTCCGGCGGCTCAACCGCCACCGTCAGCCCCCAGCCGAAGCGCGACTTCAGACGCTCCTCGAGACCATCAATTTCCTTGGGGTAACGATCACAGGTAAGAATGATCTGTTGACCGCCCTCCAAAAGCGCGTTGAAGGTGTGGAAGAACTCCTCCTGGGAGCGCTCCTTACCCGCGAAGAATTGAATATCGTCGATTAACAGCGCGTCCACGGAACGGTAATAGCGCTTGAAATCACTGATCGCATTCAGCTGCAGCGCCTTCACCATATCCGCCACAAACCGCTCCGAGTGCAGGTACACCACCTTCGCATTGGGATTACGATCTACCAGCGCATTACCCACCGCATGCATAAGGTGGGTCTTGCCGAGGCCAACACCGCCATAAATAAATAGCGGGTTATAAGCGCCGCCCGGGTTGTCAGAAATCTGCTGCGCAGCCGCGAGACCGAGCTGGTTGGACTTACCCTCTACAAACGACGCGAAGGTAAAACCCCGATTAAGGGAGCTGCCGTGCTTGATTGCCCCCTCAACCTCAACCTTGCGCTGAACACCACCGGTATTCTGCGTTGCCGGGGCAACCACTTCGCTGCCGGAATGCAGATCTGCGGGCAACCGCTCTGCCGCGGTCAATGCATCAGCACCGGCCTCCTCGGCCGCCAGATTGCGGGCATCCGGGGACGCCCCGGACGAGTTGCGAATAGAAGGTGCTGAAGGACGGTGACCGCGATCGCCGAAGCTGGAAGAGTGCCGCTCAAGGCCCTCCCCACCGGCACTGTCGCCATTACCGAAAGGAAAACCGGGAGTACTACCCGGCGGGACAGACTCAATATGCTGAGCGCCCAAACCTGAACTACCGTGAGCATTGCCGCCACCGAAGGAAGATGAACGCGCCGCCACAGGCTGGGGCTGATGGTATCCCTGGTGTTGCGGAGTATCCGCGCCACCCAGGTTGCGCCGGAAACGCGAGGTACGGCGATCCATGGCCACGACTTCCACCGGCAACGAACGACCGGCGAATTGCTGCACGAGCTCCCGAATACGGTCGAGAAACTTATCGCTTACCCAATTGATGATAAAGCGATTAGGCGCCACCAGACGCAGCTCCCCATCGGAACAGTCGTCACTGACGCGCAGCGGCCGAATCCAGGTGTTGAATTGCTGTGGTGGCAATTCATCCTGCAAACAAGCAGCGCACTGCTTCCAAACGGAATCAGACAAGGAACCCCCTAAAACACGGATCGAGGTGCGACTGCGCCCAAAAAGTGCCAGCAGAAAGCTGCCCCCGAAATCACCGGGCAGCACCTCAAAAGAAGGCGGCTAGTATATCGGTTGCTCCCTGGGTTATCCACAAATAACCCGAAAATGGGGACAACTTTTCACACGGAAAGCCCTGTAATATCAAAGGCTTGAGCACAAAATAACCGAACAGCGGGTCAAAACAAGGAACACTTATCCACAGCAACCTGTGGATACCTTGGGGTAAACCGGTGAACTTCAGCGAATACTGCAGCCAATACAACGGCTTGTAGAAATTACGTGTTTTTCCACCCGGGCTTTGACCGGATTGCGAGCACCGAGTTTCCACCTCCATCCTTATAATGAAGCTCCGAGACTGCACTCCAACGCCCCGGGCCCACCCTCGCCGATGGATGCAGGGCACAGATGCCACACGCAAATAGCAAAACACGAATTTACTGCACAGGAATCCTCCGATTCCGTTGCTTTAGCTGGCTTGTTTCTATACAATCCGCCGCCTTCGCAGCGCATAGCCCGCTCCGAAGTCAGCCCAAAAGGGCGTGCCGCAACGGGCTATTGCCGCAAGCGGCCCAGAATTACGCAAACTTCCAGGACATAACTCCGGGACATAACTCCAGGTAGTAACACCATGAAACGCACATTTCAGCCCAGCAACTTGAAGCGCAAGCGCAACCACGGTTTCCGTGCCCGTATGGCCACCAAGAACGGCCGTAAAGTACTCGCTCGTCGTCGCGCCAAAGGCCGCAAGGTTCTGTGCGCATAAGATTGCCGCTCTGCGAGCAACCTTATATTTGCCACTGAATCATCATGCAGTGCCCACGCAGCGACTTCGCATTCGCCAAGCCGCTGCGGCTGCTCAATGCGGCGCAGTATCGCGCCGTTTTTGATTCTGCGCCCGTTCGCGCCGCGCAGCCTCAATTCCTGATCCTCGCCCGCCCCAACGAGCTGGAACATCCCAGGCTCGGCCTCGTCATTGCCAAAAAACACGTCCGCAACGCTACCGACCGCAATCGCATCAAGCGTATCGCTCGCGAGACTTTCCGCCTGCGCCAACACGAACTGTTCCCACTGGATGCCGTGATCCTCGCGCGCGCCGGTGCCGGGGAACTGGACAACGCAGCGCTACACAAGATTTTCGGCAAACTCTGGCGCAAGCTGGATGAGCGCGCAAAGAATCCCCAGCCAGACAATGGCGGTTCCAGACGCCCGCGAAACCAGCGCAATGGCAAAAAAAGCGGGAGTAACCGCGGCAAGCCACGCGCAGCATCTTCACCGGGAGATCAACCGTGAAATGGCTCGCGATCAAACTTATTCATTTATACCGTCTGATCGCCAGTCCATGGGTAGGAAACCAGTGTCGCTTCTACCCCACATGCTCCCGTTATGCTGAAGATGCATTAAAAACCCATGGATTCTGCAAAGGGGGTTATTTAACCCTGCGCCGCCTTATAAAATGCCACCCTTGGCATCCCGGCGGTCTGGATCACGTTCCCCCCGCCTGCAAAGAATCAAAAACTCCGGCGGCAGACTAGATTCCGCCACCGCAACAAGGCTATCGAAATAATGGATTGGCAACGCTACACGCTGGTCGGCGGCATCGCCGCGGTCCTCCTGGCCCTGATTTACCAATGGAACGCTTTCCAGGAGCAGCACACCCCCGCCCCCGACCAGAAAACCGTGGTGCACCACCAGGCCCAGGGTTCCGAAACTCTGCCCAGCAGCCAGGCACAACCCGGAAGCAGCGAAGGCGAACTGCCGGACGGCGCCATCCCGGAAGTGGGCTCCACTAGTCAGCCAAAACTGATCAGCGTCAATACCGACACCCTGAGCCTGCTGATCGATCCCAATGGCGGCGATATCGTCAAGGTGGCGCTGCGCAAGTATTACGAAGAAATCGATACGCCCGACCGTCCCCTGATCTTGCTCAACCAGACGCGCAGCCATACCTACGTGGCGAAAAGCGGCCTGGTTGGCGGCAAGGGCAACTGTTCTGCAGGCCGTCCGGTGTTTACCAGCGACGCCGGCGAGTACGCCCTGCAGGAAGGCAAGGACACCCTCACAGTCGACCTTAAGCAAACCCAAAATGGTATCGGCTTCACCAAGCGCTTCACCTTCAACCGCGGTGACTATCTGATCAAGGTTTCTTACCTGGTCGACAACGGACGCGACAAGCCCCTGCTGGCCGGCATGTGCGGAGAGATCGTGCGCGACAGCCTTGAGCCACCGGTCGATGTGGGTATAGGCATGTCCCCTTTCCTTGGCGCGGCACTGCACACCAGCGAGGAAAACTATTACAAGCAGGACTTTGAAGACATCAGCAAAAAGCCCACCACTGAAACCCTTCAGGGCGGTTGGGTTGCCATGGTGCAGCACTACTTCCTGAGCGCCTGGGTACCGAACCAGCAGGAAAACAACACCTTTGCCCTGGAGCCCATTGGCAATGGCCTCTACAGCATGGGCTTCACCAGCCCGCAGCTGCGTATCGAGCCGGGTAAGCAAGGTACCGTGGAAGCCTCTTTCTACGCGGGTCCGAAAGACGTTTACCGCCTTGAGGAAATCTCCCCCTACCTCGACCTGACCGTAGACTACGGCTGGTTATGGTGGCTGGCGAAGCCGATGTTCCGCGTACTGAACTGGATCCACGATCACATCGTGGACAACTGGGGCTGGTCCATCATCCTGCTTACGGTATTCATCAAGGCTCTGCTGTTCCCGCTGTCTGCCGCGGGCCTGAAGTCCATGGCGCGCATGCGCAAGTTCGCCCCGCAGATGAAGAAACTGCAGGAGCAGTACAAAGACAATCGCCAAAAGCTGGCGGAAGAAACCATGAAGCTGTACCGCCGGGAGAAGATCAATCCGGTGGGGGGCTGCCTTCCGATCCTGTTACAGATGCCTGTATTCATCGGCCTTTACTGGATGCTGATGGAGACTGTCGAACTCCGCCACGCGCCCTGGATCGGATGGATTCACGACCTGTCAGTGAAGGACCCCTACTTTATCCTGCCCGTCATCATGGGGCTGTCCATGTGGTTTATGCAGAAGCTGAACCCACAGCCCACCGATCCCACACAGGCCAAGATCATGCAGCTGATGCCGGTGATGATGACCTTCTTCTTCCTGTGGTTCCCCGCAGGCATGGTTATCTACTGGATCGCCAACAACCTGATCACCATTGCCCAGACCTGGTTTATCAATAAACAGGTCGAGGCAGCGGGCAAGTAAGGCTGCAGATACCCCGGTAGCGAACTCGCACCGGGTATCCACTCTCGAAAGTTAAGGGCCGCTCAATGCGGCCCTTCTTTTATCTGCAACAAATTTGAGAAATCTGGATAAACTCAGAGCATGTCCCAGCAAAGCCTCAGCAAAGACACCATCGCCGCCGTCGCCACGCCTCCCGGACGCGGAGGTATCGGCGTGATTCGCCTGTCCGGCGCCCAAGCCCGGGAAATCGGTGAAAAGTTGACGGGTAAAAGCTTCAAACCGCGCTTTGCCCACTACTGCGATTTTGCCTGCGGCGACCAGTTGCTGGATCAGGGGCTGGCGCTGTTCTTCCCTGGACCCAACTCGTTTACCGGCGAAGACGTGGTGGAACTCCAGGGGCACGGCGGACCGGTGATACTCGATACCCTGATGTCCGCGCTGATCGAAATGGGCGCGCGCCAGGCACGGCCGGGGGAGTTCTCCGAGCGCGCTTTTCTCAATGACAAGATGGATTTGGCGCAAGCCGAGGCAGTTGCGGACCTGATCGACGCGGGAAGTGCCCAGGCAGCACAGAATGCACTGCGATCCCTGCAAGGTGTTTTCTCCGAAAAAATCGAAGAATTATCCACACAACTGACCGCTTTACGTATCTATGTCGAAGCATCGATCGATTTTCCAGAAGAAGAAATCGATTTTCTAGCCGATGGCAAGATCGCAGCGGATATTGATGCCCTACTGGTACAACTGGACACCGTGGACGCCCAGGCCCGGCAGGGAACCATCATGCGCGAGGGAATGCAGGTGGCTATCGCCGGTAAACCCAACGCCGGAAAGTCGAGCCTTCTGAATGCTCTGGCAGGAAAAGACACCGCGATCGTGACTGACATCGCCGGCACCACTCGCGACGTCCTCCGCGAGCATATCCATATCGACGGCATGCCATTGCACATCGCGGACACCGCTGGCTTGCGGGAATCCCCGGATCAGGTGGAACAGATTGGTATGCAGCGGGCATGGGATGAGATCCGCCATGCAGACCGGGTACTGCTGGTGGTAGATGCACGCGAGCTCACCTCATTGGACCCGGAACAGGCCTGGCCCGATTTTACCCGCCAGCTTCCGGACGCAGAAAAACTCACTCTCGTGGTCAACAAGATAGACCTGACCGACTACACCGCCGGATTACAGGCGCACAGCAACGGTATTCCGATCATCGCAATCAGCGCCAAAACCGGCGTCGGAATCGGCGCTCTGCAGCAACACCTGAAACAATGCATGGGCTACCAGTCGGGCAACGAAGGCGCATTCAGTGCGCGCCGGAGACACCTGGACGCGCTGGCACGGGCGCGGACGTTTATTCTCGAGGGCCGCGCCCAGCTCAATGCCAGTGGTGCCGGGGAGTTGCTCGCCGAAGATCTACGCCAGGCCCAGCAAGCGTTGGGAGAGATTACCGGCGCCATGACCGCCGACGAGCTACTCGGCAAAATCTTCGGCAGCTTCTGCATCGGCAAATAACTGCCCGTTCCCTCCCTGAAAACGACTGCGGGCAGCGCCCAAGCTGCCCGCGACCCACTCTCCATTCCCACCAATATCATCGGAAACCCGGCAATCGCCCAGCGACCGCCGCCGCTGTTTTAACCGATCCAGTTGTCCACAACGAAAATTTAGGCAGCGGGCCAGATTCCGACAACAGCCCTTCCCCGTATAAAACACAGGAGTTGCTCACAGCAATCCACAAGGTTATCCAGATGGACCACCTATCCAAGATCCCAACACAGCAAATTATCCCGGAAACCCACAGAGTTATTCACAGTTGACTGAATCCAGCATGGCATCCAGGACGACTGTGGATGAATCACTGGGAAAGTAGTCACAAAAGGCGGTACGAATCCGGGGATAACCTGGCAGGTTGGCAATAGGTGGCAAAGTTATCCCGCCTGTCCACACCCGCATACATGGGTTGTACCCCCGCAAAAGCAGGGGTTCAGGGGGTACTTATCATTACCCTAACCCGTTGTTTTAAAACAACTTTTCCAATCTATACAGCAAATCCGCCCCCTCTAATAATTACATTAAATATAAACACGTACTTATACGTAAGGTATGTATAACTTTATTTATGTAGTTAAGAAGAGAAACTGAAAAGTAAATTTCGCCGTGCCGCTTTTTTGCACAGCTGAAGGTGCCTATAATGTGCGGCCGAATTTTTGCCTGCCCAGTAGCAGTGCCAACAGGATTCACCCCCTACAGCGTGCCGCAGGCCGCCAGAGCTCGACCCTATGGACTTCCCAACACAATATGATGTGATCGTGATTGGCGGCGGACACGCCGGTACCGAAGCATCCCTTGCCGCTGCGCGCATGGGTAGCCGCACCCTGCTGCTGACCCACAACATCGAGACGCTCGGTCAGATGTCGTGCAACCCGGCCATCGGCGGTATCGGCAAGAGCCATCTGGTGAAAGAAGTCGATGCCCTGGGGGGGGCAATGGCCACCGCCACCGACCTGGGTGGCATCCAGTTTCGCGTGCTCAATGCGCGCAAAGGCCCGGCAGTACGCGCCACCCGCGCCCAGGCGGACCGCGCCCTGTACCGCTCCGCAATCCGCAGCATTCTGGAGAACCAGCCCAACCTGGACATCTTCCAGCAGGCAGCCGACGATCTGATCGTGGAAAATGACCGCGTCACCGGGGTCGTCACCAATGCCGGTCTGCGTTTCCGGGGGAAATCCGTAGTGATCACCGCCGGTACCTTCCTCGGCGGTCGCATTCATATCGGCCTCGACAACCACGCCGGCGGTCGCGCGGGAGACCCGCCCTCCATCGCCCTGGCGGAGCGTCTGCGCGCCCTGCCGTTCCGTGTGGAGCGCCTCAAGACCGGCACCCCGCCGCGCATCGACGCGCGTTCCGTGGATTTCTCCGGCCTCGAGGAGCAATGGGGTGATGAGCCGCTGCCGGTAATGTCCTACCTCGGCAGCCGCCAGCAGCACCCGCGCCAGGTGTGCTGCTGGATTACCCACACCAACGAGCGCACCCACGAGATCATCCATGGCGGCCTCGACCGCTCTCCGATGTATTCCGGTGTAATCGAAGGCATCGGTCCGCGCTACTGCCCCTCCATCGAAGACAAGGTGCACCGCTTTGCGGACAAGAACAGCCACCAGATCTTTATCGAGCCCGAGGGTTTGACCACCAACGAGCTGTATCCCAACGGTATCTCCACCAGTTTGCCGTTCGATGTACAGATGGATCTGGTGCGCTCCATTGCTGGATTCGAGAACGCGCATATCACCCGCCCGGGCTATGCCATCGAGTACGATTTCTTCGATCCGCGAGACCTGCGTCCGTCTCTCGAGACCAAGTTCATCAGCGGACTGTTCTTTGCCGGCCAGATCAACGGTACCACCGGCTACGAAGAAGCCGCGGCCCAGGGACTGCTCGCCGGGGCCAACGCCGCCCTGCTGGCCCGGGACAAAGACGCCTGGGCGCCGCGCCGCGACGAGGCCTACCTGGGTGTCCTGGTGGACGACCTGATTACTAGCGGCACCAAAGAGCCTTACCGCATGTTCACCAGCCGTGCGGAATACCGCCTGCTGCTGCGTGAAGACAATGCCGACCTGCGCCTTACCGAAAAGGGGCGCGAGCTGGGCCTGGTGGACGACATCCGCTGGCAGGCGTTCTGTGAAAAGCGCGAGTCCATGGAGCGCGAACAGCAGCGCCTCAAGGAGACCTGGATCCAGCCCGGCAGTGATGCCGCCAAAATTGTGGAGCAGAAGCTGCCGCAGCCTCTGGCACGGGAGTACAGCCTGCAGGACCTGCTGCGCCGCCCGGAACTCACCTACAGCAACGTTGCGTCGCTCAAGGGTGAACCGGTGGCGGATGAGAAAGTCGCGGAACAGGTAGAGATTGCCGCCAAGTACGCGGGCTATATCGATCGCCAGCGGGATGAGATCGAGCGCCTGCAGGCCTACGAGGACACGCCGCTGCCTGCAGATTTCGACTATTCGGGAGTTTCCGGGTTGTCCAACGAGGTGATCCAGAAACTGAGCGACGCGCGTCCGGATACCCTGGCTCGCGCGGGGCGGGTTCCCGGTGTGACCCCGGCCGCGGTGTCCCTGTTGCTGATCCAGTTGAAGAAGCGCGGCCTGTTGAGCCGCAAGAAGGCGGTCTGACGATATGGAACAGTTTCGCCCCCGTCTGCAGCAGGCTGCAGACCAGTTAGCGCTGCCACTGACCGCTGAGCAGCAGGACAAACTATTGGCTTATCTGGATCTGTTTGCGCGCTGGAATGCGGCCTACAACCTGTCCGCGGTGCGGGATCCGTCAGAGATGCTTGAGCGCCACATCATCGACAGTCTGAGTGTGGTCAACCTGTGTGGCGAAAGCCCTGGCGACCGCTCACCGCTAATCGATGTGGGCTCCGGTGGCGGCCTGCCGGGTATTCCCCTGGCCATTATCCACCCCGAGCGCCCCATCAGCCTGCTCGACAGCAATGGTAAAAAGTCCCGCTTCCAATTCCAGGTTGCGAGCCAGCTCAAGCTCGCGAATATCAACGTGGTAAACCAGCGGGTTGAGGCGTATCAGCCGCAGGATGCCTATGCCGGCGTGGTATCGCGGGCCTTTGCCTCACTGCAGGACATGGTGGCCGGTAGTGAGCATTTACTCGCTCCGGGAGGCCGATTCTATGCGATGAAGGGCAAGATCCCGGAAGATGAGTTGAGTGCATTGCCAAAAGGCATTAAGGTCGAACAGCTGCACACTCTGCAGGTGCCCGGCTGCGATGCCGAGCGCCATCTGATCGTCCTCGTACGCGAGGGTTGAGGCGGCGATTCGACGGAATCGTCACTGCAAACAATGTCTGGCGTGGCCAGATATCCGAATGAAATTCGACACCTGCGCACCGGGCCGATGTTCGCGAGTGCGCTTTTGCTGCCGCGCCTTCCGGTGACCCCGGCCCAGCGGCGAGCCCGGCCGGCCACAGGATACCGAGCCACCGGGAACAACAGGACCAGAACCTTGAGCAAGATTTTTGCGGTAGCCAACCAGAAAGGGGGCGTGGGGAAAACCACCACCTGCGTCAACCTGTCAGCCTCCCTCGTTGCCAGCAAGCGACGCGTGCTGCTGATCGACCTCGATCCCCAGGGGAATGCCACCATGGGCAGCGGCGTCGACAAGAGCGAGCTGCAGCTGTCCAGTTACGACGTGCTCGCCAGCCTGCTGCCGCCGCGCAAGGCAATTGTGACCACCTCCAGTGGTTTCGACCTGATGCCGGCAAATATCGACCTCTCTGCCGCCGAGGTGGAGCTGCTGGAAATGGATGGCCGCGAGTCTCGCCTGCGCCAGGCACTGGCAGAGATCAGCAACGACTACGACTACATCATCATCGACTGTCCGCCGTCCCTGAACATGCTCACGGTCAACGCGCTGTGTGCCGCCGGTGGCGTGTTGATCCCGATGCAGTGTGAATACTATGCGCTGGAGGGGCTTTCCTCCCTGATCGACACCATCACCCAGGTGCAGCAGGCCGCCAATCCGGACCTGCGCATCGAGGGTATCCTGCGCACCATGTACGATCCGCGCAACAGTCTCACCGGGGATGTGTCGGAGCAGCTCAACGAATACTTTGGCGATCGCCTGTACCGCACCTGTATCCCGCGCAATGTGCGCCTGGCGGAAGCCCCCAGCTTCGGCAAGCCGGCACTGGAATACGATCGCAACTCCAAGGGCGCCATCGCCTACCTGGCGCTCGCCGGCGAGATCACCCGTCGCCATGCCGCAGCCAACCAGAACAACAGCAACTCAAACAGTGGACCCCGTCCGGTAGCGGAAGCGGTATAAGACTGAGGTAGAAGACTTATGGCCGCGAAACGCAAGGGCCTCGGGAAAGGGCTTTCCCATCTGATCAGCAACAATGCCAGCGAGGCGATTGCGGTCGCCACTGGTGAGCGCAATGGCGATATCGTCGAGCGCGTCGACGGCGAGCTCAAAGAGCTGCCCATCGAATTTCTGCAGCGCGGCCGCTATCAGCCACGCCGCGACTTCCCGCAGGAGTCCCTGCAAGAACTGGCCGACTCCATCCGCGCCCAGGGCATCATGCAGCCCATCGTTGTACGTCCAATCGGTGAGCACAAGTACGAGATCATCGCCGGTGAGCGCCGCTGGCGCGCCGCTCAGCTAGCGGAGCTGGACAAGGTTCCAGCGTTGATTCGCGAGGTGGCAGACGAAGCCGCCATCGCCATGGCGCTGATCGAGAACATCCAGCGCGAAGATCTCAATCCGGTTGAAGAGGCGGTTGCTCTCAAGCGCCTGCAGGATGAGTTCGAGCTCACCCAGCAACAGGTGGCTGAAGCGGTGGGTAAATCCCGCACCGCGGTAACCAACCTGCTGCGCCTGTTGAGCCTGACCGACGAAGTGCGCACTTTCCTCGAGCGCGGTGATATCGAAACTGGCCACGCCAAGGCCCTGCTGGGGCTGTCCGGCGATGGGCAGCGTGAAGCGGCCCGTCAGGTGGTGGACCGGGGCCTCACGGTGCGCCAGACCGAGGCGCTGGTACGCCGTATTCAGGAACAAGCCGGCAAGCCGAAAGCGAAAAAACCGGAAGTGGATCCGAATATTCGGCGCCTGAGTGAGCGATTGGCCGAAAAAATTGGCGTGCCGGTGGCGATCGATCACGGCGAAAAAGGCGCCGGCAAGCTGGTGCTCAAGTACACCAGTCTCGACGAGCTGGACGGTATCCTTGCGCATCTGGGATATAGCGAGGACTGAGTCATCTCCTCTACAACCGTTACGATTGCAACGGTTGCACAAACTGTGCGCCAAACTGGTGCACACAAATGTCGCACAACCGATCTACCCGGGGCGCACATTCCCTTAAAAAGGTGAGTGTTCACTATCGCCTCGGGGGGTGACAAAAGAACGCGAAAGCCATACCAACTGACGATATTTGCCAGTTGAATCGGCTGGCCTGTTCCGACATAATTCGCACGCCCAAAATTTGGGCGGAGATCACAATCCGGTCGGCCAGTTCCCGCCTATGCGTAATCCCCCGGTAGTAAAGATTTCGCTGATCCAGCTGGCAGCTGTTTTGCTGGCTGCGCTGGCGCTCGAACTGACGCTCGGTCGGGTAGTTGCCCTCTCCGCCTTGCTCGGTGGTGCCCTGTGTGTGCTGCCCAATCTGTATTTTGGTCTGCGCGCCTTTGAGCTGCTGAGCCCGGGCGCACGCAAATTGCGCGGAGCGCGCGCGAGTCAGCGCACGGTGGCGAGTTTCTACCGCGCTGAAACCGGCAAGTTCGTAATGACCCTGGCTGGGTTCGCGGCGGTATTCGCCGCGGTAAAACCGCTGAACGCAGCGGTGCTGTTTGTCAGCTACAGCTTGTGTGTGATTTTGCAATGGATTCTAGTGGCCCGCCTGCATGCAACGAGGCATTAAATAGCCGGCGGCCCGGAACCCCGAAGAGTGACTGCGCCAGGATAGACGGCTCGCGCAGGCAGGGGTTCCCGAAAAAGTTTTTTATCTTAGAACGTGTTGAGGAACTATGGCTGCCGAACAAACCGCGACGGGTTATATCCAGCACCACCTGCAAAATCTGGCTTACGGTAAACTTCCCGCGGGTTACACCCGTGCCGACGGGACCGTGCTTTCTGAATCCACCTGGACTGTTGCGCACAGCAGTCAGGAAGCTGCTGATATGGGCTTCTGGGCGGTCCACCTGGACACCCTGGGATGGTCCATTGGCCTGGGTATGCTTTTCTGCTTCCTGTTCGCGCGCGCCGCGAAGAAAGCCACTGCCGGCGTGCCGAGCGGTTTCCAGAGCTTTGTTGAGCTGATCGTCGATTTCGTCGACAAGGTCGTCAAGGACACCTTCCCCCACCGCAACAGCATGGTTGCGCCGATGGCCCTGACCATTTTCACCTGGGTGTTCCTGATGAACCTCATGGACCTGGTGCCGGTGGACTGGTTGCCGCTGGCCTTTGCCCACGGTACTTCTGCCATTACTGGCGCGGACCCGCATCACGTCTACTTCAAGGTGGTACCGACTACCGACCTCAATGCCACCCTGGGTATGGCACTGGCCGTATTCGCACTGATGATTTTCTTCAGTGTGCGCGAAAAGGGTCTGATGGGCTTCGTGAAAGAGCTGACCCTGCACCCCTTCCACTCCGGCAAGTGGTACATCGATATTTTCCTGATCCCGTTTAACTTCCTGCTGGAAGCGGTATCCCTGATCGCCAAGCCGGTCTCCCTGGGCTTGCGTCTGTTCGGCAACCTCTACGCCGGTGAGATGATCTTTATCCTGATCGCCATCGTGTTTGGTGTAGGTGTTATCGGCTTTATCGGTGCCGGTCTGCTGCAAATGGGCTGGGCCATTTTCCACATCCTGGTGATCACCCTGCAGGCCTTCGTATTCATGGTATTGACTACCGTGTACATGGCGATGGCGCACGACCGGGAAGAGGAACACGCGCACGACCAGTGATGGTCGTGCCGGATGTAACGGTTTTTGTCGGTTTACTGACTTTTTTCACTCACTTTTAACTTCAACAACTCTTTAACTTTACTTTGGAGAAAACAATGGAAGCATTAGGTCTGGTATACGTAGCTGCTGCACTGCTGATCGGTCTGGGCGCACTGGGTACTGCTATCGGTTTCGGCACCCTGGGTGGCAAACTGCTGGAAGGTTCTGCTCGTCAGCCGGAACAGGCTCCCGCTCTGCAGGGCAAAATGTTCCTGATGGCTGGTCTGCTCGACGCCGTACCGATGATCGGTGTTGGTATCGCTATGTACCTGATTTTCGCGGTTGCTCCTGGTCTGGCTGGTTAATTCCATCGTTCCAATTGCCCTTTAACCCATTTTTGAAAGAGCAAGAGGTGTCGGTGTGAATATCAACCTGACTCTGATCGGCCAGTCGATCACCTTTCTCGCCTTTGTATGGTTCTGCTGGAAGTTTGTCTGGCCGGCCCTGCTGGGTGTTATGCAAGAGCGTGAGCAAAAAATTGCTACCGGTCTGCAAGAAGCCGAGCGCGCGGGAAAAGATCTGGAACTGGCTCAGCGCAAAGCTGCCGAGCAACTGAAAGAAGCCAAGGCCCAGGCTGCAGAAATCATCGATGGCGCTAACAAGCGCGCCAATCAGATCGTTGATGAAGCCAAAGAGGCTGCGCGCAGCGAAGGCGATCGCCTGAAAGCTGCCGCCCAGGCGGAAATCGAACAGGAAGTAAACCGTGCGAAAGAACAGCTTCGCTCGCGTGTTGCCACCCTGTCTGTTGCCGGCGCCGAGAAAATCCTCTCGGTCAACATCGATGCCAAGGCACACGATGACATGATCGAGAAACTGGCAGCCGAGCTGTAAGCGAGGAACCCATGGCGGAACTCAGCACTCTGGCCCGGCCCTACGCGAAAGCGGCCTTTGCCCACGCACAGCAAGCCTCCAACCTTTCCGGTTGGAGCGTTGCGTTGGCAACCGCAGCGGCGGTCAGTCAGAACGAAAAAGTTGGCGAGCTGCTGGATAACCCGCAGCTGACCAGTGAAGTGCGCGCGGAAAAATTCCTGACTGTATGTGGCGACTTTGATGCGTCCCTGCAGAACTTCATCAAGCTGCTGGCGGAAAACCACCGCCTGCCGCTGCTGCCGGAAATTTCCGAACTGTTTGAAGACCTGAAGGCCAAGGCAGAAGCCACTCTCGAAGTGGAAGTTATTTCTGCCCGCCCGCTCAGCGACGAACAGTCCCAGCGGCTCACCCAGGCTCTCAGCAAAAAGTTCTCCCGCGAGGTGCACCTGCACAGCGCGGTGGATGAAAACCTGCTGGGCGGCGCAATCATTCGCGCTGGCGACACGGTGATCGACGGTACCGTGCGCGGTCGACTGGCCAAACTCGCCGAGGCGATGAACTCCTAAATTATCGTCCCCTCTACCGCACGCGGTGGAGGGGAATTCGAGGAACAGAGCATGCAGCAACTGAATCCCTCTGAGATCAGTGAAATTATCAAGAGCCGCATCGACAATCTCGATGTGAGCACCGAGGCCCAGAACGAGGGCACTATTGTTTCCGTATCCGACGGTATCATCCGCATCCACGGCCTGGCCGACGTGATGTACGGTGAAATGATCGAGTTCGAGGGCGGCGTCTACGGTATGGCGCTGAACCTGGAGCGCGATTCCGTTGGTGCCATCGTACTGGGCGACTATAAGTCCCTGGCCGAAGGTCAGAAGTGCCGTTGTACCGGCCGCATCCTGGAAGCGCCGGTTGGTCCGGAACTGCTGGGCCGCGTGGTAGACGCACTGGGTAACCCGATCGACGGTAAAGGTCCGCTGAACAACAAGCTGACTGACGCGGTTGAGAAAGTAGCCCCCGGCGTAATTGCCCGTCAGTCCGTTGATCAGCCGGTACAGACCGGTCTGAAAGCGGTAGATACCATGATTCCGATCGGTCGTGGCCAGCGTGAGCTGATCATCGGCGACCGTCAGATCGGTAAAACTGCGGTTGCGATCGATGCGATCATCAACCAGAAAGGCACCGGCATTAAGTGTATCTACGTTGCCGTAGGCCAGAAGCAGTCCTCTATTGCCAACGTTGTACGCAAGCTGGAAGAGCACGGCGCTATGGACCACACCATTGTGGTTGCCGCTGGCGCTGCCGACCCGGCTGCGATGCAGTTCCTGGCTCCGTACGTAGGCTGCACCATGGGCGAGTACTTCCGCGACCGCGGTGAAGACGCCCTGATTATTTACGATGACCTGACCAAGCAGGCCTGGGCCTACCGTCAGATCTCCCTGCTGCTGAAGCGTCCCCCGGGCCGTGAAGCATACCCGGGTGACGTTTTCTACTTGCACTCCCGTCTGCTGGAGCGCGCCGCGCGTGTAAACGCCGAGTACGTAGAAAAGTTCACCAACGGTGAAGTGAAAGGCAAGACCGGCTCTCTGACCGCACTGCCGATCATTGAAACCCAGGCGGGTGACGTTTCCGCATTCGTACCGACCAACGTAATCTCCATTACCGATGGTCAGATCTTCCTGGAAACCGACCTGTTCAACTCTGGCGTACGTCCGGCGATCAACCCGGGTATCTCCGTATCCCGTGTTGGTGGCTCCGCACAGACCAAAGTGATCAAGAAGCTGTCTGGTGGTATCCGTACCGCACTGGCTCAGTACCGCGAGCTCGCGGCTTTCTCCCAGTTCGCCTCCGACCTGGACGAAGCCACCAAGGCTCAGCTGGACCACGGTGAGCGCGTTACCGAGCTGATGAAGCAGAAGCAGTACTCTCCGATGTCTATCGCCGAGATGGCTGTTTCCGTGTACGCCGCTGACAAGGGTTACCTGAACGACGTAGAAGTTAACAAAGTGCTGGACTTTGAATCCGCCCTGCTCGCTTACAT
Organism: Microbulbifer mangrovi; assembly: GCF_002009015.1. Lineage (GTDB taxonomy): Bacteria > Pseudomonadota > Gammaproteobacteria > Pseudomonadales > Cellvibrionaceae > Microbulbifer > Microbulbifer mangrovi. The sequence goes on from NZ_LZDE01000337.1 coordinate 34,191, forward strand.
GAATAGCGAACACGCAGAGCTGATGGAAAAAGTGAACAGCACTGGCGACTACAACGGCGAAATCGACAGCGCCTTCAAGGCCGCGATCGAAAAATTCGTCGCTACCGGTAGCTGGTAATCCGCTTTCGCCCTGCGCTCTTTAATCAGACGCGGGGCGAAACAACGCGAGCGAACAAGGTAAATCACTATGGCAGGCGGAAAAGAAGTACGCACAAAAATTGCCAGCATCAAGAGCACGCAGAAGATCACCTCGGCCATGGAAATGGTTGCGGCGAGCAAGATGCGCAAGGCTCAGGATCGCATGGCACTGGGGCGCCCTTATGCAAGCCGCATCCGCGCGGTGATTGGCCACGTAGCCAACGCCAATGCGGAATACCAGCATATCTACCTGCAGGAGCGCGAAGTTAAGCGCGTGGGTTACATCCTGGTATCTACCGACCGCGGTCTCTGCGGCGGCTTGAACATTAACGTGTTCAAGGCGGCGATCCGCGAGATGCAGTCCTGGGATCAGCAGGGCGTGGGCGTGGACATCTGCGCAGTTGGCAACAAGGCGGCCAGCTTCTTCAACAACATCGGCGGCAACGTCGTAGCAGCAGTGCGCGACCTGGGCGACCAGCCTCAGGCCAAGCAGCTGATTGGCTCCGTCAAGGTAATGCTCGATCGTTTCGCCAGTGGCGACATCGACCGTCTTTTCCTGGTGTCCAACGAATTCGTGAACACCATGACCCAGAAGCCGCAGGTTCAACAGCTGCTTCCGTTGAAAAAAGACGAAGACGAGCAACTGCAGCACGAGTGGGACTATCTGTACGAGCCGGATCCGGTCGAGCTTCTCGACGGACTGCTGACTCGCTACATCGAATCCCAGGTGTACCAGGCAGTAGTTGAAAACAAGGCCTGTGAACAGGCTGCACGTATGATTGCGATGAAGAGTGCCACCGACAACGCCGGTGAGCTGATCGACGCACTGCAGCTGGTTTACAACAAGGCGCGCCAGGCAGCGATTACACAAGAGCTGTCTGAGATTTGTGGCGGCGCCGCGGCGGTTTGACCCTGGTCAGACATCCGCAGAAAGATTTGAACTTTGAGGATCGGGAAATGAGTAACGGGCAAATTGTGCAAGTTATCGGCGCGGTCATCGACGTGGAATTCCCGCGCGACGCCGTACCGAATGTATACGATGCACTCGTGGTTGAGGGTAAGAACCTCACCATGGAAGTGCAGCAGCAGCTGGGTGACGGCATCGTACGTGCTATCGCCATGGGTTCTTCCGAGGGTATCTCCCGCGGTCTGCCGGTGAAGAACACCGGTGCACCGGTTTCCGTACCGGTTGGTACCGAGACCCTGGGCCGTATCATGGACGTACTGGGCAACCCCATTGATGAGTGTGGCCCTATCGGTGAGAAAGAGCGCTCCTCTATCCACCGCGCGGCGCCAACCTATGAAGAGCAGGCAAACTCCACCGACCTGCTGGAGACCGGCATCAAGGTAATCGACCTGGTATGTCCGTTCGCCAAGGGTGGTAAAGTTGGTCTGTTCGGTGGTGCCGGTGTAGGTAAAACCGTAAACATGATGGAGCTCATCAACAACATCGCCACCGAGCACAGCGGTCTGTCCGTGTTCGCGGGTGTAGGTGAGCGTACTCGTGAAGGTAACGACTTCTACCACGAGATGCAGGAAGCCGGCGTTGTTAACGTTGAAGAGTTTTCCAAGTCCAAGGTAGCGATGGTTTACGGCCAGATGAATGAGCCGCCCGGCAACCGTCTGCGTGTAGCCCTGACCGGCCTGACCATGGCCGAGAAGTTCCGTGACGAAGGTCGTGACGTGCTGCTGTTCGTCGACAACATCTACCGTTACACCCTGGCCGGTACCGAAGTATCCGCACTGCTCGGCCGTATGCCGTCTGCGGTAGGTTACCAGCCGACCCTGGCGGAAGAGATGGGCGTTCTGCAGGAGCGTATTACCTCCACCAAGACTGGCTCCATCACCTCCATCCAGGCGGTATACGTACCGGCGGATGACTTGACTGACCCGTCTCCGGCGACCACCTTCGCGCACCTGGACTCCACCGTAGTACTGAGCCGCGATATCGCGTCCAAAGGTATCTACCCGGCTGTTGACCCGCTGGATTCCACCTCCCGTCAGCTGGATCCGCTGGTTATTGGTCAGGAGCACTACGACTGTGCCCGTGGTGTGCAGTCCGTACTGCAGCGCTACAAGGAACTGAAAGACATCATCGCGATTCTGGGTATGGACGAGCTGTCTGAAGAAGACAAGCAGATCGTAGCCCGCGCGCGTAAGATCGAGCGCTTCCTGTCTCAGCCGTTCCACGTAGCGGAAGTATTTACCGGTGCTCCGGGCAAATACGTTTCCCTGAAAGAAACCATTCGTGGCTTCCAGGGCATCCTGAACGGCGACTACGACCACATGCCTGAGCAGGCCTTCTACATGGTCGGCACCATCGACGAAGCTGTCGAGAAAGCCAACAAGAAGTAAGGCACGCGCGTGAAGCCCGGAATTTTTCGGGCTTCACAAGGCAAACAGCTGAGAATGAGGTAGCCTTATGGCTATGACAGTACATTGCGACATCGTTAGCGCAGAGGAATCCCTCTTCTCCGGCCTGGTGAAGATGGTGATCGTTAGCGGCGTGGAAGGGGAACTCGGTATCTCCTACGGCCACGCGCAGCTGCTCACTCACCTCAAGCCGGGTCCGGTACGCATCATCAAGGACAATGGTGATGAAGAGGTGCTGTTCCTGAGCGGTGGCTACGCCGAAATCCAGCCGAACATGGTGACCATCCTCGCCGATATCGCCGAGCGCGAAATCGACGAAGAGGCAGCCAAAAAGGCACGCGAAGAGGCGGAGCACGCCCTGCGTAGTGCCCCGGCGGAGATCGACTACACCCGCGTTTCCGCGCAACTGGCCGAAGCCGAAGCGCGACTGCGCACCCTGCAGGCAATCCGCAGGGCGGCCGGCAAATAATTCCCGCCGCTGTGCAGGAATCGAAAAAAGCAGCTTCGGCTGCTTTTTTTTATTCCAGACCGACAAAACTTCACAAGGCTAGTAACTCCCGCCGCACATTCACTTTGTGCCCTGTGTCCCAAAAGATAAATCTGCTTTCCGGCGGAAATGTCACAGACCCGCCGTCCGACATCGTACGCGATCCCCCTCCCCTGGCCTGTAGCCCGCACTATCACTGCGATCACGTGTCCTTGAGGGAGTAAATGACCAAAATTGCCTAAGGCGTTTCTGTTACACAGTGTTACTCCGCGCCGAAAATACTTGTGATCTATTTGAAGGCCTGGCGTCGCTCTGCAGTACCGCTAGAGCGGCCCTGAAATAAAAATAACCCAGTCAGGAGGCCTCCATGCCACTCGCGAAAATGTTCTCGCGCATATCCCTACTGGCGACGCTGACGATAGCAGCCCTGCTGTCGGTTTCCGCGCACGCCATGAAAATCAAACAGCAAAACCTGGAACAGCTGGTTAGCACTTCCCAAAGCATCATCATGGGGCAGGTCACCAGCGTTACCGACGGCTTCCAGAACGGCGCGCCCTACACCGAGGTCACTATTCGTGTGGGCAGCGATGCCAAGGGTAAAGTCAAAGAAGACAGTGAATACACATTCCGCCAGTTCGGCCTGCTCAAGCCCCGCTCCATGGGTAACGGAAAAGTCTATCTGGGCGTGACCCCGGAAGGCTTTGCGAAGTGGCACGAAGGCGAGCAAGTCGTTGCATTCATGTACAAGAAAGCGGAAATGACCGGCTTCCAGACCACCACCGGTATGGCCCAGGGCAAATTTAACGTTAGCAACAACATGGTCACCAACGCGTTCAACAATCACGGCCTGTTCGAAGGTATGGACACGTCCAACCTGTCTGCCGAAGAGCAGAACATGATTACCAACCCGGGTTCCATGAGCGCCGCCACTTTTGTTGGACTGGTTGGGAAACTGGCTGAGGAGAGCAAATAATGAAAATGAAAAAGCTCAATATCGCGATGGCACTGGCGCTGGCATCTGCCGGTGCACAGGCTGGTGGTCCGCTGTATATCCACGAACCCACCATGCAACCGTACAAGTGGGATACCTCCAAGGGAGACATCCCGGTCTACACCGATGGCGGTCCCATGACTCCCACCGCAGACGGTGGCGAGGCACAGGCGTTTACCGTGAATTACGACGGCAATGTTTTCCTGAGCATCGAACAGGCGAACGCGGTCACCGCCAAGGCAATTGCCGAATGGTCGAACGTTGAAACCTCCACGCTGTCGATGACCATTCAGGGCACCATCGAAGAGCAGACCGGCATTGCCGACGTCAATGAAACCAACGTTGGTGAAATCTACGCGAAGGAAAATGGTTACGGCTTCTGGGTCAACTACGATACCGACGGCCAGATCCTCGAACAGTATTTCGGCGTGCCAAAAAACCAGGTGCTCGGTATTGCCTTCCCCGAGTGGGCGAATGAAGAGACCGGTGAAATCACCGAAGCCACCGCATTAATGAATGGCTGGTTTGTGGACATCAGTGATACCGAAGGCGAAAAAGTTGCCGGCGTGTTCACTCACGAATTCGGCCACGCGATGAACATGTCGCACTCCCAGGCCAACGGCCACTTCAGCTATATGGCTGCCGCTTACCGCCCGTACTACGACGGTGTACCAGGCTGTGACTCAACGACTCTGTTCAACGGATCGCAGCGTCCTTCCGAGGACACCATCGAAACCATGTTCCCGTTCATCAATGTGCGCGGCGAAGCGGGTCGACAGCAGGCGAGCATCAGTGTACGCGATGACATCGTCAACATTTCCGATCTGTACCCGACCGATGCCTACAAAACCCAGTACGGTTCCATCACCGGCAAGCTGTACCTGAAAGACGGCGTCAGCGAATACTCCGGCATCAATATGGTGGCGCGCAACATCGACAACCCGATGTATGACGTGATCACGCAGCAGTCCGGCAATATGACCCAGGGTATGGTTGGTCCGGACGGTACCTTCACCATCAATGGCCTGCAGCCGGGTGCACGGTACGTACTGTATACAGACACGATCAAGGCCGGCGGTTACCCCACTGCGCCGACTTCCATCGTATCCCAGTCCGAGTACTGGAATGACGGTGAGAGCACCAACCCCGGTGAAGACCGCGCGTGTAACTTCACCCCGATTACCGTACAGGCGGGTGAAACCAAGCAGGCCGATATGTACTTCAACGGCTACCAGGATGGGATCCAGTACACCCCACTGGTGCAGGCTTTTGTTACCGATCTGGCCAAAAACGGCAAGAAAGCATTCGGTACCGTGGGCAACGGCATTCCGTTTATCTACGACGCGGTACAGAAGACTTACTCCCTGCATCCGAACGTTGACCTGCGTACCAACGGCGGGCGCATGAACAAAAACGGAACCAAGGCGGTGACTACCGCAGATCTCGACGGCAACGGTATTCGCGAGCCGGTGATGTGGGATATTGCGAGTAACCAGTTGAAGCCGATGCAGGACCTGAACGGTAACACCTGTGGTGGCAGCGGTTCACTTGGCACCCAGGCGGCAGCCGTGTGGGATATGGATGACAACGGTGAAGTCATGGTCGGCCTCGGCTACAAAGACCTGGATGGCGATGGCAACTGCCAGAAGAACGGTGGTCATGAAATGGTGCCGGTCAAATGGGACAAGCACGGCAATATTGAAGAGCTTCCCTATGACCTGCCGGGCTATGTGCAGTGGGTGCGCGCGGACCGCGTTTCCGGCGATGGCAGCGTGATTACCGGTTCCAGCAGCTACAAGCAGGTTGCCTGGGTCAATGGTGAATTCCGCGACATCTACACCGAGTTCGGTGCCAAAAACAGCACAGCGATGACCCGCGATGGCGGTATCGTCGCGCTGGATACCGATTCCGGCTTGAAGTTGTGGAATACCGAGACCGACGAAGTCGAAAATCTCGGTGGCCTGACCTGGTGTGAGGATATGGACTACAACCATTTCTTCCTGGGCAACCTGTGTACCAATCCGATTTACGGACCGGAATTCGTGCAAAACAATTTCGGGCCGATTGCGATAATGCCAACGGATATGAATGACGACGGTACTGTCATCGTTGGTCGCGCCGGCGGCTTCTTCACCGGCTTTATCGGCGGTGTGTATCTGGATGGAATCGGCTGGATCAACACCCGCGACTTCTTTGCCAAGCAGGGTGTGGTTGAGGCCTCCCAGTTCCCGGTAGATAACCCGCTGGCGCTGAGTGGCGACGGTTCCGAGATGATGGGTAACCTGGCTGGTGCCACCATCACCTTCGATATCAATATGGACACGGCTTTTGTGTGCGAAAACGGTCAGGATCGCGAAGTTAGCTTCCCGAAACAACTGATCGCTGAGGTCAAGAATGGCGCCGAATTCGGCCGCTGTGCACACCTCGATGACTGATTGATGTCGGTCACCTGAAAAAAAGCCCGCCTTTCCGGCGGGCTTTTTTTGTGCCCGAACAAAGCAGCCAAGGCTGCTTTTTTGTTGTCTATATGGTTTGCTAGCCAGCGGAAAATATTCTCACCGGAATTTGGAGTCGAACGAGTGCATTCATCGGATCAACCGGTTATCGGTCTCGCCCTGGGCAGCGGCGCTGCCAAAGGATTTGCGCATATTGGCGTGCTGAAGGTACTGGATGAAATGGGGATTCGCCCCAGTGTTGTCGCCGGTACCTCTATGGGCGCATTTGTGGGCGCAGCCTACTCCGCCGGGTGCCTGGACAAGATGGAGGAATGGGTACGCCAACTGGATAACTGGAAAGTATTCTCCCTGCTGGATATCAACTGGTCACTCAGCGGTGGCGTGATCGGCGGTATCAAACCATTCCGCACATTCTTTGAAGACTTTGAATTCCGCAATATCGAGGAGCTTCCCCTGCCCTTCACTGCCGTGGCTACCGACCTGCACAGCGGGCAGGAAATCTGGCTACAGCAGGGCAACCTGCAGGACGCGGTCAGCGCCTCCTGCTCGATCCCGGGTCTGCTCTCCCCGAAATCCCTGGCCGGCCGCTGGTTGGTCGATGGTGCCGTGGTAAACCCTGTGCCGGTGGATGTGTGTCGCGCAATGGGGGCTACCACCGTGATCGCGGTAGATGTGACTGAAGATGCGTCTCCGCGCCGGGTTCGCGAACAGGGTGAGGTGCGTCGCGTGATCAGTGAGGGCTCTTCTTCACTGGAAGAGCTGGAACTCGAGGCAGAGCGCGAGCAGATCGCCGGCTCAGAACCGGAGGCTCACGAGCACAGCGAAGAACATGGTGTTGCCAATGGTTTTACCCGCCTGGTTGAACAGGGGCGCGAACAGTTGAATAGCCTGCGCTCTCGTCGGGAGGCGCGGGCGACGCCGCCCGGAATGTTCGACACCATGCGCCAGGCCATGGAAATCCTCGAGCGTCGCCACAAGCGTACGCGCATGATGGGATCGCCACCGGATGTACTGATCATGCCAAAAGTGGGTGGCATTGGCGGAAATGAGTACGCGCGCGCCGGAGAGGCGATTGAGCTGGGGGAAGCTGAAGCCTGTCGCTTGCGTACCTGGATTGAAGATATGGTGTACCGAAATTGAACCGTTTCATCCGCGCACTGGCAGCCGGTATCGCACTGCTTCTGCTCCATCCTGCTGCGAGCACTGCCGCGAATGGTGGCGGCGAATGGTTCGAATACCAGTCCGAAAACTTCACCGTCTACTCCGATGTGCCCGAGCGCCGGGTCAACGCTCTGATGCGGGACCTGGAGCGCTTTCGCCGCACAGCACTCGCCTTCACCGGGCTGGAAGAAATCCCCGAAAACCGCAACCTGCGAGTGTTCCACTTTCGCAATTCCAGCGAGTTCGAAAAATTTTCCGGCGACCGCAAAATCGCCGGCTTTTACCGGGAGACCTGGCGGGGACCCGTTATTTTTTCTCGCGATGGCGATCACGGTATCACCGGTTCTGGCCTGATCTTTCACGAGTATGTGCACCACCTGATGCGCGAGCACAGCGGAATGACCTATCCACGCTGGTACTCCGAGGGATTTTCCGAGTTGTTGGCGAGTGCGGAGCTGCGCAAGAACTCTGTGGTGGTTGGCGGAATTCCGGAGTGGCGGTTGAGCGCCTGGGCCAGCGAAGAACCCCTCACGATTGAGCAGCTCCTGCGTTCGCCAGAGATCAGCGGTATGGACGGGGCCGACAGCAGCCGTTACTGGAATAACTACTACGCCAGCGCCTGGCTGCTAACGCACTACCTGCAACTGGGGCATCATGCGGGACACCCGGATTACCGTGGCGCGAGCGAGAATTACTTAAAAGCGATCGCTGCCGGCGACGATCCGGTGGGCGTATTTGAAGCGCACTTCAATAAAAGTATCCGCGAAATACAGACGGAAGTGCGCGCGTATATGCGCGATGACATTCAGCGCCACAAGCTGGATATTGCCGCGTACACCTATTCCATCCCCCGTCGTGCACTCACCGATAACGAGCACCTGTTCCTGCTGGCAAGTGAGGCAATGGAATTTGATCGTCCCGAACTCGCGATCAACTACCTGGCTGCGAGTAAAAATCAGGGTATCGGCTGGCAGGAAAACCTGACCTTGATGGCAGTGATCAAAGCTGAGCAGAAAGACTATAAAGTGAGTGAAAAAATTGCCGATGAAATCGGCGAATACGGCCTGGTGAGCTATATCACTGCCGCGAACCTTGCGCGTTATTATCTACTGCGACTGCAGGCATTGAGCCTGACACGAGACTGGAGTGATGACTACTACGCAGCGGCAGAAAAATACGGAAAGATTGCTGTGCAGTCGGGGCCGGGTTATCTGCCCGGCTACCGCAGTTTGTGGACCGCGTATCAGTTAAAAGGAGAAAGCGACACGGCGTTGCAGATTATGCAGAGCGCCTATCACCAGGAGCCTAACCACCTGAACCTGAATGCGGCGATCGGTTTCTATCTCGCGCACCTGGGAAAGGATGCGTTGGCCCGAGAATATCTCGAGCGAGTGGTTGCCTGGAGCCATTCCGATCAGATGCGGACCCGCGCACAATCACTGTTACAGGAGGGCAAAAGTGCCCCCCTGATCGAAAAGTGAATAAATAGCCTCGCTGCAAGCGGGTCAATTTCTGACAGATTTCCCGCAAACGATTTAACGCTGAAGCTTAAAGCTTGGCTTCGATAATCAGGTTCGCCATAGATCGGGTCGCCACGCGCACATTACTGAAGCCCGCACTTTCCAGTACACCAGTGAGCCTTCCCGGACCTGCCTGTGCTCCGAGCGCAAGCCCGATTTTCTGAGACTTTGAGCAAGGGGTGCACAGGAAAGTGGATCCCGCATAGAACATTGCGCTGAGTGGGTTGAGATTGTTCTCCAGCTGATCCTCTGCCAGCGGCTCCACCAACAATACACTGCCATCGAATTTCAGGACGCCGTGGGCAGCCTGGGCGGCACCGACCGGATCGCCCATGTCGTGCAGGCAATCGAAGTAGCAGACAAGGTCAAACGGTCCTTCCGGCAGAGACTGTGCATTGGCAACGAGAAACTCCACCCGCTCGGCCACTCCGGCCTCTTCCGCTGCCTGCCTTGCAGCATCGATGGATTCCTCGTGATAGTCGACTCCGACAAAGTGTGACTCGGGAAAGGCCTGCGCGAGGATGATGGTGGAAGCGCCGTGGCCACAACCCACATCGAGAACCGCGCCCCCCGCGTTCAGTTTTTCGGTAATACCCGGTAGCTGCTTCAGCCAGTCATCCACGAGGAAGGTGTGATAACCCGGACGGAAAAACCGCTCGGTGCCGCGAAATAAACACTGGTGATGCTGGTGCCAGCCGAAACCGGCACCGGTTTGGAAAACCTTGGCAATGTCGTCCGCCGAGTGATACATGGTGCGAATTACGGAAGCCGCCGCAGCCATAAAAGCGGGCGAATTTTCGTCCGCCAGCACCGCGGCCCGCTCTGCCGGAAGTGTGAAGGTGCCTCTTTCAGGGTCGTAATCAAAATAGCCAATAGCTGCCATTCCACTGGCCCACTCGCGCACATAGCGGGCGTCCAGGTCTCGGCGGCGTGCCAGCTGTTCGGCGGTGGCCGGTCCCTCGGCCAGGGCCTTAAACAGCCCCAGCTGGTCGCCCACATAAACCAGGGCATGTGCGCTTGCCGCAGCCAGGTCACCGAGCACACGCCCGGCAAATTCTTCCACTTTTTCGAAATCGACAACGGGTGTTTGATTTCCGGATTCCATTTCCGGAGTGAGCGTTTCCATCGTGTGCGTCCTTTTTATAGAAAGTAGTCGGGAGGAAGGGGGGACTTCAACGAGATCAACGGCGGAGCTGCTCGTCCGATGAGCATCGATAGCTTCCGAGCCTACCCCAACTACTTCTCCGACTTACCGGCTGCGAGGTTAAAAAGTCATATGAATCGACGAGTAGTAAGGAGGAAGGCTCTAATCCAGAGTAAGTGGACGCAGGAGACGACAGAAGGCCAAAGAAAGGCGGGCCAGTAAAACCGGTTCGGAAAGCCATAAAAAAACCCGCGAAAGCTCGCGGGTTTTTTGTTTGGGTCGTAAACGATTGCGGATAGAGGAATCAGTGCACCCAGTGGTGGCGCTCTTGCTTCTCCTGAATGGCTTCGGCGGTGGGCGTCGGCATAGCGCTGACCGGTAACCGCTCGTGGAAGAACGCCAGGCGCTCATCGCCGTCCACCGTATTCATGGTCGCGGCGTCGAACACCTTGCCGTTGATTACAGTGTATTTGATGTTCTCGGACAGGCGCAGGTTTTCCAGCGGGTTGCCGTCCACCACGATGATGTCCGCCAGTTTGCCGGGTTCCAGGCTGCCCAGGTCTTTATCCATACCCAGGTAGCGGGCGCCGTCGATGGTGCCGGCACGGAAGGCTTCCCACGGGGTGAAACCGCCCTGCTCCATCATCCACAATTCCCAGTGGGCACCGAGGCCTTCGCGCTGGCCGTGGGCACCGATATGCACGGTAACGCCCTTGTCGCGCAGCTGCTTGGCGTGGTGGGCCACATTGAAATGGTTGTAGTGGTGATCCGGCGCGCGCTCGCGGCGGATGGAGCGCGGGTTCACGATAAAGTCCGGGGTGAAACGGGTCAGGCGCTCGTTTTTCCACACTTCGGTGTGGTCGTACCAGTAGTACTCACCGGTGAGGCCACCGTAGGCCACCACGAAGGTCGGCGTGTAACCCACCTGGGTCTGACCCCAAAGTTGCTGCACGTCGGAGTAGATATTGGCGATCGGCAGCGAGTGCTCCACGCCGGTGTGGCCGTCCACAATCATGTTCATGTTGTGCTGGTATTTGCCGCCACCTTCCGGCACCACCATGATGCCGTGCTTGCGGCCCGCTTCCAGTACCTGCTGGCGCTGTTCCCTTCTAGGCTGGTTGTAGCTTTTCACCGAGATAGCCCCCATTTCCTTCAGGCGGCTCACATGGAAATCAGCGTCTTCCAGGCTGTTGATCTTGGCCCGGTAGCCTGGGCCCTTGGCGCCGTAAAGGATGGTACCGGTGGAGTAGATGCGCGGGCCATTGATCACACCGGCCTTCTGCATTTCAGAAGCGGAAAAGATCTCGCTACTGTCGTTGGACGGGTCGTGAATGGTGGTGACACCGAATGCCAGGCTGGAATACAGGTTCCAGTTCTGCTGCGGGATGATCTCCTCGCGCCCCTGGGCGCCGTGGGCGTGAGCGTCGATCAGGCCGGGCAAAACAGTTTTGCCGGTGACATCGATACGCTGGGTGCCAACGGGAATTTCCACCTCACTGGTCGTGCCCACCGCAACAATGCGGTTGCCGCGGAACAGTACCACGCCGTTTTCGATCACTTCCTGCGCCTGTTCGGCATCGCGCATGGTCACCACGGTGCCGCCGGTCAGCGCCACCAGTTTGTCGGAGTGGGCGAATTTCTGCTTGAAGCCTAGGTCGATCCCTTCGCTCACCGGCTCCGGCAGCTGCTCGGGGGCGCCGGCGACAAAATCAAAGGCATCCTTCAAGGCGCGTTCATACAGTTTCGGACCATGGGCCCAGCCCAGGGTGTTGCTGTCGGCGGACCAGTGCAGGTTTTCGCCGGCGCGGGCTGAAACCTGGGTAACCTTCACCGCAGAGGCCTTGGGGCCGATGGACTCGGACTTGCCGGTGTGCATAAAGGGCGCAGCGTAAGCTTTGAAATCTTGGGTAAAGGCGACCCAGCGGCCGTCCGGGGACAGGCGGAAGGAGGTGATCTCGGCACCGTGTAGGTGTTCGCGCTCGTCCTTGCCGTTGGTGTCCACGCTCTTGAACACGCGTTTGCCACCATCGCCGTAAACGAACTCGGAGAAGTAAATGCGCTCACCGTCGGCGCCAAAGTGTGGCTCGTAGCCAGACTTGGCGACACGGCGCTGCCAGTCACCGTCGGCGTCGGCCAGATAGATGCCCGGTTCGAGGGAGTATTCCGGGCTCAGCAGGTAGCCGCCGGTAAAGCGGCGGAAGGTCACCTGCTCACCATCGGGAGAAAAGCTGGGCTCCACATACAGGCCCGGTTCTCTGGTGATGTTTTTGCCGCGGCCACTGCGCGCAGATACCACGCGGACCTGGCCGAGCTTTTCATCGTCCCAGCTCACATAGGTGATCTGTTTGCCGTCGCGGGACCAGCTGGGATAGAACTCGAAGTGGTCATCCTGGCGGGTCAGTCGGCGACGTTCGCCACTGTTCACGTCCTGAACGTAGATTTTGCCCAGGGCCTGGAAGGCGATCTGCTTGCCGTCCGGGGACTTCTGCGCCCAGCGGATCATCTTCACATCGAACTGCTCTGGTGCCACATCCACCGGGAAGCGCACCGCGTCCGCTACCTGTTTGTCGGTTTTGACGTGCGCGACGATTTCGCGCGCTCCTTTATCCAGGCTGCTGCCATCGGCGGCGATGCGCAGAAACTTGCCCTTGCTCCACACGATCAGGGATTTGCCGTCCGGCATCCAGTCGTACTGTACATAGTTGCCGTGGGAACCGAAGGTCTCCTGCAGATCGCGCTCCAGCTCGGAGTAGATCGGGGTTTCCAGGCCGGTGGTCAGGTCTTTCACGAACAGCGAGGTGTTGAAATCCTGGCGGCGGATAAACGCCAGTTTCTTGCCGTCCGGCGATGGCATCGGTGCGATGGAGCCGCCGGGGCCGGACACGAAGGTCTCGTCCTTGCCGTCATTCAGGTCGTAGCGGTTGATGGCAAAGATCTGCTGGGTGGAGTTTTTGTTGTAGTGCCACACGGTACCCGGCGTGGTATCGATGGTGTAGTAGATGTAGCGGCCGTCCGGGGAGAAGACGGCATCGGAGATATTCTTCTGCGCGATATCGCCGCCCAGGCGCGCCTTGATCTGGCGACCCTCACCACCGCCGTAGTGGTACATCCAGATTTCACCGGCGGGAATACTGCGGCCACTCATAAAGCCCTTGCGCGCCACCAGATACTGGCCGTCGGGGCTGAAGCTGGGGGCGTGCACCAGGTTTTCGCGCTCGGTAGTGAGCTGGCGCAGGTTTTCGCCATTGCGATCCATGATCCACACGTTGTCTGCGCCGTCGCGGTCGCTCACAAACACAATGGACTTGCCATCGGGGCTGAAGCGCGGCTGGGTGTTCCAGGCGATTTCGTTGGTGATAGCCCTGGCCTCACCACCGCTTACCGGCATTGCATAAATGTCGCCCAGCATATCGAAAATAATAGTTTTGCCGTCCGGGCTGATGTCCAGGTTGCTCCAGGTGGTCTCGCGGGTGTCCAGGGGGATGGACTTGAACTCGTACGGCGGTTTGTTGACGTCCCATTTGTCCGCTTCTTTTTTGGCGTCTTCTGCAGTGGCGGCCAACGGCAGGGTCAGAGCGAGGCCGGCGCCGCCGATCAGGCGCGCGAGCTGGCTGACTTTGGTTTTTATCATTCAGGGCTCCTGGATTACTGGAGTTGTCTTGGGTCGCGACAGCCGGGGTAGGCCGCGCTGTTTAAAAAATGACTGTTACGCCAAATTACCGCAACTGTGGCAAAAGACAACGAATCTGCGCCGAACAGGAGAAAAATCGGGATATCTGTACCTCACCGAACATTTGCCTGTTGGGCGCTTAGCGGGCGCGGCAACGCACCGCGGTGGGCGCTGACTAAACTGGGATAAAAGGTGCCGCAACCGGACACCTTCCCAGTTGCGGACCACCTATGAGCCACCACAAGGATCGAGCGCGCCCCAAGAGTGACCGTCAGATTCTCTCCGAGCAGATGGATGAGAGCCTGCGCGAGTATCAGCGCGACAATAAGGCGCTGATACTCTCGTCGATGTCTGCGGGCATGGAAATTGGTTTCAGCATCTTCCTGATCGCGGCCTTTTACAGCCACTTCCACGCCAGTATTTCCCACCAGCTGTTGTATCTGCTGGCGGCGCTGAGTTATCCGGTCGGCTTTATGCTGGTCATCATTGGCCGCTCAGATCTGTTCACCGAGCACACCACCCTCGCGATTCTGCCCGTGCTCGACGGCCGCAAGTCGGTACCGCAATTGTTGCGGGTCTGGGTGCTGATTTACGCTGGCAACCTGCTGGGCGCCGCCGTATTCAGCGCGCTGTTTGTCCAGTTTGTGGGGATGACCGATCGCTTCGATGAGTCGGTGTTTGGCTACTATGGACAAAAAATGACCGCCGATAGCATCAGCGGGCAGTTTCTGGGGGCGATATTTGCTGGGTGGCTAATGGGCCTGCTGGCGTGGATGGTGACCTCGTCTACCGAGACCATGAGCCGTATTGCCGCGGTGGCGATTATTACTTTTGTGATCGGTCTCGGCGGCTTGCCCCACTGTATTGCTGGTGCTGTCGGTATGTTCTGTGCCTGGTTTGCCAAGAGCACCACCGTGGGGTTTGTGGATGTACTGCAGTTTCTCGCGATAGCGACAGTTGGGAATACGATCGGTGGTTCAATATTTGTGGGACGGGTGAAGTACAGCTTTACCGCTCCGCGCAATGGCCAGTGAGACCGGGTTTTCAGCCGATGTACGAGGCGTCGGTGGTAAACACCACGTCAAACTCCTGCTCGGCGACAAATTCCGCCATACGCTCGGTGAGCTGTTCCCGCCAGGCATCCGCCTGCTCAATCCCCGCAGTGTAGTGCGCTTCGCTGAGCAAAATACGCGCATGCAAATAGACCGAGCGACCGGCCTTGGTGATGCTGAGAGACCAGTCTTCACCGGGGATATCGTACATGGCATCGCGAAATGCGCGCCGGATTTTCCGCTGTACCTCTATCGGCGGTGCGGCCAGCAGTACTTCCATTAGGTTGCGTACCAGTAGCCGTACCGGTACCGGCAACATGATGATCACCATGATGATGACCATCCAGGAATCTACATACGGTAACTGGTCCCCAAGCGCCTCTCCGAATAGCCAAATCAATGTAAACGCGAGCAGCACCAATCCACTGAGAATGCCATCCATCATCCAGGCAAATGAGTCCACTTCAATCAGCGTTGACCCGGTCTTTTTCGCAATTCGACGCAGGATTAAAAACACGGCAAGACAGCCGCTACTGGCGATAGCGGCGTAAATCGTCGCCCTTCCCGCGTCCAGCGTGCGTCCATCCTGATACAGAGCGGCAATCGCCGAGGATAGCGCCATCAGCATCACGCCGAGGATCACCATGCTCTGCAAGACGTTAAATGCAGGCTCGAAGCTGGCGTAACCAAACGGAAAGCGACGGTCTGCACGGCGACGAATTAGCCGGGAAACTGCCAGCATTAACAGCGACATGACGAAGCTGACCAGTGAGAAAACTCCATCTAGAAAGATCGCGGTAGATCCGGTCCAGTGGGCGAAACCAAATCCCAGTCCCGCCATGAACAGGCAACCCACAATTGATAGCCACAGGCCGCGTGTTTCCATCGTTCCAATGTTCCCGTTGCAAAGAGTCTCAGAGATAGGATCAGCGAAATTCTAGATGCGATTTCCATGCGCCATTCGGTACATCACGGGCTTGTATCAATTTCGGGCGTCCGACGTACAAAAGCCTGATGAGAGTAGCGGCGTAGTTATTAGTTTGGCGCTAAATTCAACATAATTAACTGGTTTTATCCTAATGACAGTAGGAAGTCGGGGAAAATTTAACTTTATGTCATAAATGTCTCATTTACCTTTGAGGAGGTGTGCCTGTCTGCTCGTTAGGCATCTGTAGAAATTCTTTTTTACGCTTTGACTAGAGCAAAAAAACAACCACTTTGGGGGGTTACCAATTGATAAAGCTCAACAACCTGTTAGGAAGCGCTTACTCGCCACTTAAGGCAAGTGTCTCCACTGCAGTGCTGGCAGCCGTTCTGTCACCTGTCGTGTTCGCACAGGAAAGCGAATCCGAGATCACTGAAACCAACGTAGAAATTAAAGAAGAGCAGACACCTGTCATTGTGGGGAGTGAAGATGACAGTGATGTTGAAGAAGTTGTCGTAACCGGCTCCCGCCTGAAGCGCGACACCTTCTCCAGCATCGCACCGCTGCAAATCATCGATGCCGAAGGTGCCCGTGAAGCCGGTGCAATCGATACCTCCACCATCCTGCAGAGCAGTGGCGCCGCTTCCGGTCAGCAGATCGACCTGACCTTCTCCGGCTACGTGCTCGACAACGGTCCGGGCGCCTCCACCGTAGACCTGCGTGGTCTGGGTGCTGGCCGTACCCTGGTACTGTTGAACGGTCGTCGCCTGTCACCGGCAGGTGTAGAAGGTGCACCGGTCGCGGCGGACCTGAATCTGATCCCGTCTTCCCTGGTACAGCAGTATGACCTGCTGCTGGACGGTGCATCCTCCATTTACGGTTCTGACGCCGTCGCCGGTGTGACCAACATCATCCTGAAGAAAGATTTCGACGGTTTTGATTTCGAAGTTTTTGGAACCGGTCCGCAACAGGATAATGGTGAAGAAACCACCATGAGCCTGAGCTGGGGTAAAAACTTTGACCGCGGCTTTGTCGGAATTGGTGCGGAATACTATGAAGCTCAGGCAGTTACTTTTGCCGACCGCAAATGGACCGCGGGATGCGAAAAGAATATGGAAATTGGCACCGACGGCAAGATCTATACTCAGGATGCCTATTACAGTGAAGTTTACGGTATGGACTTCTCTGATGGCTGTGCCCTGGGTTCTCTTGCGGGCCGCGTGTCTGTGCCATTCTCTGGAAGTATCTACTATACCCCGGGTAGCACCAACGGCGGTTGGGATGGTTTCTCTGAATCCAGCCTGTATGGTATCGGTGTAGACGGAAATGGTGATGGCGTCACAGATATCAATTTCCGTGACCACGACATCAACGGTCGTGACACATTTGCTCATTTGTTCCCGGAGCAGGAACGCACTAGTATCATGACCTTTGGTGAATACACCTTCGAAGGTGATATGAACCTGACGCCGTTCTTTGAAGCAAGTTACGCCAAGCGTGAAAACTATATCGATTCGGGCGCTTTCCAGCTGTTCCCCTCCGTACCCGGTACCAACCCGTTCAATATCTGTAACCCGGATGGCGTACGCGGTGTTGACTGTGGTCTGGCCTATGACGCGCTGTTGACCAATCCGGAATTTGCAGCACAGGTTGCTGCTGTTTACGGTGGAACTCCAGAGCAATTTGGTCTGCTTGAAGGCGCTATCGGTGCAGCCGGCACCCAGCCAATCGTATCTGTGCGCGGCGACCGCACCACTGCCGACGTGGAAGTGTCGCAGATGCGTTTCGTCACCGGTCTGCGCGGTGACCTGCCGATGCTGAATATCGGTTCCATGTCAGACTGGTCATTCGAGCTTTCTGGCTCCATCACCAAGTCCGACGGTAAATCCAGCCGCTACGGTATCCGCGGTGATCGACTGACCCAGTCTCTGGCTACTACCGTAGAAGATCCAAACAACCCGGGTACTTTCACCTGTGAGCCGCTGCCGGGCGAGTCTACCTGTGTGCCGATCGATATGTTTGCGGCTTCTCTGTACGAGGGTGTCATCGGCGATTTCGCTACCCAGGCGGAGCGCGATTACCTGTTTGATAGCCGGGACTTCGATACCTCCTACTACCAGACTATATTCTCTGCCTACGCAACCGGTACCGTTGCAACCCTGCCTGCGGGTGATTTGACGGTTGGCGTGGGTGCAGAGCTTCGCGACGACCGTATCAAGTCGCTGCCAGATGATATTGCCCGTGATGGCCTGTTCTTCGGTTACTTCTCTGATGGTGGTGCTTCTGGTAACAAGGACACCAAAGAAGCATTTGCGGAAGTGGAAATCCCGCTGCTGGCTGGCAAGTTCCTGGCTGAAGAGCTGACTACCAACGTGTCAGCCCGTTACACCAAGGACGAGTTCTACGGTGGTGCCTGGACCAATTCTGCCAAGATTGCCTACCGTCCTGTGGAATCTCTGCTGCTGCGTTCAACTTACGGTACCTCTTACCGTGCGCCGAACCTGCGTGAAAACTTCCTGATGAATCAGACCGGGTTCAATAACATCTTTGACCCGTGCATGATTCCGGATGCTGCCCTGGATCCGATCAGTGGCGGCTATAACCCGGCACTGGATAACCGTGCCCCAGAAGTGCTGTCCAACTGTCTTGCCAACGGTGTCGATCCGACAACCCTCGAAAACGGTGGCTTTAACACATACAGTGTGGAAGTGGCTCGCGGTGGTAACCTGGATCTGGAAGAAGAAACTTCTGAATCCTTCACTTTTGGTTTCTCATTCGAGCAGCCATTCTTCGAAAGTTTCGGTCTGACTCTGGGTATGACCTATTACGAAATCGATATCGAAAACTCGATCATCGAACCGTCCGCCCAGTTCTTGGTCAATGACTGCTACAACAACCCGAACGGTAACAGCGCGTTCTGCACCATGTTCTCTCGTGATGCTGAAGGTTTCTTGGACAACATCGACGCGGCATTTGTTAACCGTGATAACGAAGTGGCCCGTGGTTTCGACTACAACATCCGTTACGAGCAGCCCGTTACCATATTCGGCGCGCCCGTGGATCTGTCCGCGAACCTGACCTTCAACCGTGTTATGGAACGCACTCTGACCTATGTGGCTGACGACGGTACTCCGGACGTCGAGCGTTATCAGGGCACCTTCGGCTTCCCCGAGTGGAACGGTCGTGGTGAATTCCGCGTTGAATACGACAAGTACCGCTTTACCTGGACTACCCAGTACCTGGGTGCTGTAGAGCAGGCGGATGAGTACATTGACGAGTTCAGTGATATCTACGACACCAATGGAACCGGCGTATTTTCCGATACCTGTATCGGTGCTGCGAACGGTGGCGTTGATTGTCGCGACGTCGGTTTTGCCGATGACTATATGATTCACCATGCATCTCTGTACTATTACGCAGATACCTGGACGGCCGGTCTCGGTGTACGGAATGTGTTCAATGAAGCACCTCCGCAAGTAGATGGCAGTGAAATTACTGCGGTCAACAACACGCCGATCGGATACGGCTACGATCTGCAGGGTCGCACCCTGTTCATGAACCTTCAGAAGAACTTCTGATCGCTCACAGGTTGGAAAAAGCCCGCAGTTACTGCGGGCTTTTTTTTCCAAGGAAATTAGGTAATAGCAGGAAAACTAGCGGAATTTGAAATGAAAATAATCAAAGGTCTGGCCGTGGTGCTGGCGATGATCGTCGCAACACAGGTGATCGCCAAAGAAGCCAAGCCCTATCCCCTGGATTACTGGGCACTGCGCGATGTGATCAGTAATGTCTCTATCTCTCCAGATGGCAAACATCTGGCTCTGTTGAAAATCCCTACCAAAGATGGCGACCCGATTATCGAAGTCTACCCAGCCGGGGATCTGGAAGCAGAACCCTATCGCATCAACTCTGACCCGATGGAAATTCAGCAGTTTTTCTGGTTGAGCAACGATGTGATTGGCATGCAGTTGCGCCAGAAAGTGCGCGACAAGATCGAGGGGTTCAACGAGGGTGTTTACGAATATCTTCTCGCTTCAGTGGATATCAAACGCAAGAAGCTGAAAAAGTATGATCAGGCCGGTGCCGAGCTGGATCACCCTCTGCCCAACAACGATCGCCGGATTATTTTCTCCTACCTGCCTGGTGGTGAGAAAAGCCGAATCGCTGCGGCATTCCGCCCACGCACCTATTACGAACTAGATCTGAAAAGCGGCGCCAAGAAGCTGCTGTTGCGCGGTAAGTTGGCAATGGGACAGGTCGAGTTTGATGAGGACGGCAACCCTTGGTTGGCTAGAGGATTCGATGTCGCCAAAGGCGAGTACGTCTGGTACGAACGTATCACCGACAAAAAGCGCTGGACCGAGTTCAAGCGCATGAGTGAAGACAGCTTCGAGACGTTTTCGGTGCAGGGTTTTGATACCCAGAAGCCGAACATTTTCTTTGTCACTGCCAATAATGGCAATGACAAGGTTGGCCTGTGGGAGTTCGACGTCAAAGCGAAAAAATTTGGTGAGTTGGTTTATCTCCGCACCGATGTAGACGTCAGTGGCGTGCGCAAGCATAGCAACAGCTGGGAAAACCGCGACCAGATTTCCGGTGTTGTCTACGCCGAAAAAAATGTCGAAGTGGAGTACTTTGATGAAGTGGAAATGGCGACCCAGCGACAGCTGGAGCAGGTCATTCCCAACGCACACTACCTGCGGATTAACAGCCGCTCCCGCGACGGCGCGAGCATGACTATCTACAATGTTGGCCCCCGCGATCCCGGCAGCTACTACTTGCTGCACAAGGGCAAGCTAACAAAAGTTGGTAGCCGTCAGCCGCTGTTGGAGCCGGAGAAACTCGCCGATGTGCGCTACATCAAATACAAATCCCGCGACGGCCGTACCATCCCTGCCTATCTGACGGTACCCAATGGCGAACCACCCTTCCCGGCTATTGTGCTGCCACACGGTGGTCCATTTGTATCAGAACTGGTGATCTACGACGAGTGGGCGCAATTCCTGGCTAACAATGGATACCTGGTTCTGCAGCCCCAGTACCGCGGCTCAAAAGGTCTGGGCCTTGACCACTACACCTCCGCCTTCAAAGATGGTGGTCAGGGTGGCTATAAAATGCAGGACGATAAAGATGATGGCATGCTTTATCTGGTGGAGCAGGGCTTGGCAGAAAAGGATCGTCTCGCCATGTTTGGCTGGTCTTACGGTGGTTACGCCGCCCTGGTGGCCGCTGCTCGGGAAAAGCAGATTTATCAGTGCGTGATAGCGGGTGCAGCGGTATCCGACAATCAGATGCAGGTGAACTACTACCGTGATCGTCTACGTGGTGCTGGCAAGATCGAACAGCTGGGTATGTGGGATGACAGTATTTCCCCTATCGAGCAGGCGGAAAACGTGAATGTCCCAATCCTGTTGATTCATGGCAGTGTTGACCAGCGGGTGCCGCCGGAACATGCGGAACGCTACCGCAAGGCGTTGGATAAGAGCGGCAAGGTATACAAGTACGTAGAGCTGGATGGCGCCGACCACTTCAGCAACACCCTGTTTTACGATCACCAGAAGACCCTTTACCAGTCCATGATTTCTTATTTGCAAGAAGATTGTGGCGAGGGTGGTCTGTAAGTCTCTCGCTTAAGCCACGGAAGCTTTCGCTTGAAAAACCCGGCCACAGGCCGGGTTTTTTGTGTTCGGTTGCTTCCTGCTTCCTTGAGTTTGCCGAGACTTACCCACAGAATTGCCGCCAATTTCCTATCTTATAGTTTGAAATCGAGTTTTCGGGCCACCCCATGACCATAGATGTAGTTATCCTCGCCGCCGGTAAAGGCACCCGTATGCGCTCCGACCTTCCCAAGGTGCTGCACCCTATTGCTGGTGTGCCGATGTTGGGACGGGTGATTGATACTGCGAAATCGCTCGGGGATGTGGCAATTACTGTGGTCATTGGCCACGGTGCCGAACTGGTACGCGAGCGTTTTGCCGACAGCGGCGTGCAGTTTGTCGAACAGTCGGAACAGCTCGGTACCGGCCACGCGGTGGCGCAGGCGATTCCGAATTTCCGCACCGGTAGCACCGTACTGGTGCTGTACGGGGATGTGCCGCTGGTGAAAGCCACGACTCTGCAGCACCTGCTCAAGGCCTCCAGCAGCGGTCCCGCACTACTGTCAGTTGTGATGGATGATCCCAGTGGTTACGGTCGTATTGTCCGTGATGAGAGCGACAAGGTGCTGGCGATTGTCGAGCAGAAAGATGCTGATGCAGAGACCCTCAGGATCACCGAAATCAACAGCGGGATCCTCGCTGCTCCCGCCGATTTGCTCACCCAGTGGCTACCGGAGCTGTCCAACGACAATGCCCAGGGTGAGTACTACCTGACCGATGTGATTGCCCGCTCGGTAAGCGAGAACATAGACGTTATTGGCGTGATCGCCGACGATCCCGACGAAGTCGCCGGTGTTAATAGCCGCGCCCAGCAAGCGGAGCTGGAGCGCGCACTGCAGCGGGAGCTAGCCGAGGCGCTGATGGTGTCCGGTGTGACCTTGCTGGATCCGGCGCGGATCGATATCCGCGGCCAGCTGGAATGCGACAGCGATGTAAGTATTGATATCAACTGCATCTTCGAGGGCCGGGTGAAGCTCGGCGCCGGTGTCAAAATCGGCCCCAACTGCCTGCTGAAGAACTGCGAACTGGCGGCGGGCACGGTGCTGGAGGCCAACTCGATTGTTGAGGATGCGATGGTGGGCGAGGCTTGTACCGTGGGCCCGTTTGCGCGGCTGCGCCCGGGTACCGAGCTGGCCAACGGGGCCAAGGTGGGCAATTTCGTCGAGACCAAGAAAGCGAAAATCGGTCTCGGCAGCAAGGTAAACCACCTCTCCTACATCGGCGACGCGGAGGTCGGTGAAGGCGTCAATATTGGTGCCGGCACCATTACCTGCAACTACGACGGCGTGAATAAATCCAAGACTGTGATCGGCGACGGTGCCTTTATCGGCTCCAACTCCGCCCTGGTCGCGCCGGTTGAAATCGGTGCCGGTGCCACTGTGGGTGCCGGCTCCACCATCACCCGCGAAGTGAGCGCTGACGAACTGGCCGTGGCCCGTGGTAAGCAGCGCAATATCAGTGGCTGGCAGCGCCCTACCAAGAAAAATTAAGCTCGCAAAATGGGTTCTGAAGCTGGCCCGGTGGCGGTGGAGCACTGGGTGCGGCTTTTCAGGACCGCT
>NZ_LZDE01000338.1 GCF_002009015.1 Microbulbifer mangrovi
TCACGGCGTGTCTCACAAGGCTGCGCCCGGTAGCATCACCGCCACCCACCTTGCTGAAGAAGCAACCTAACTGGACGCACCCGCCTCAAACATTTCACGACAGGCCAGCAGATCTTCGCGCGTCAGCACAAACACCCCGTGGCCTCCGTCCTCCAGCTCCGGCCAGAAGAACGGCACCCGCGGATAGGCCTCTTCCAGCGCTTCCCAGCTGTTGCCCACCTCGCATACCAGTACACCTTCCGGCTGCAGGTAATCCGGCGCCTCCAGCAACAGGCGGCGGGTAAAGTCGAGACCGTCGTCGCCGGAACCCAACGCCAACCCCGGCTCCGCGTGGTATTCCGCCGGCATCTCCGCCAGATCCCGCGCATCCACATAGGGCGGGTTGCTCACGATCAGGTCGTAACTGCAGCCCTGCAGCCCGGTAAACAGGTCCGACTGTACCGCCCGCACCTCATCATTGAGCTGATGGTTGTTGATATTGATCTGGGCCACCTCAATGGCATCAGGGGAGATATCACTGAGGTCCACCCGTGCGCCGGGGAATGTCTCGGCACAGGCAATGCCAATACAGCCACTGCCACAACAGAGATCGAGGATCGCCAGCGGCTCCTGCTGCAGCCATGGCTCGAAGCGATGGCGGATCAACTCACCGATGGGAGAACGGGGCACCAGTACGCGCTCGTCCACATAGAATGGCAGGTCACAGAACCAGGCCTCATTGGTCAGATAGGGGGAAGGCAGGCGTTGCTCAACGCGCTTGTCCAACAATTCCATCACCGCACGGCGCTCATCCATGGTCAGGCGTGCCTGCAGGATCTCCGGCTTGCTATCCACCGGCAGGTGCAGCGCGTGGGTAACCAGCAACACTGCCTCGTCCCAGGCGTTGTCGGTCCCGTGACCAAACCACAAGTTTTCTTCATTAAAGCGGCTGGCGCCCCAGCGTACATAGTCCAACACAGTGCACAATTCGTGCAGATTGGACTCACGTTTCTCTATCATTAGCCTGATTCCTCGAATTTTGGCGCTTTACTACCGCTACACAAAGGCTTAGGGTAGCGCACCCTCCGGAGTCTCCGTGACTCCTCTGTGCCGCCGGGTTACCGGCGATATCGACGCCCCATCATCTCCAGTGTCTGTGTGCCTGGCGAGCTGGCAACGCTATGTTAGTCCCGGGGCGAGACGTTGGAAGCTGACAGACATGAAAGAACAATACGCGCAAATTATCGAAGCCATTGGTGAAGACCTCGATCGTCCGGGTCTGAAAGACACTCCCCTGCGCGCCGCCAAGGCCATGCAGTACCTCACCCGCGGTTATCAGCAGACCCTGGACGAGGTCGTTAATGACGCCCTCTTCCCCTCTGACTGCAGCGAGATGGTGCTGGTCAAAGACATCGAACTTTACTCGCTGTGTGAACATCACCTGCTGCCATTTATCGGCAAGGCCCACGTGGCCTATATTCCCGACGGCAAAGTAGTTGGCCTGTCCAAGGTGGCGCGCATTGTAGACATGTTTGCCCGCCGTTTGCAGATTCAGGAACAACTGACCGTGCAAATTGCACAAACTATCCAGCAGGTGACCGGTGCCGCCGGCGTGGGCGTGATCATCGAAGCGAAGCATATGTGCATGATGATGCGCGGCGTGGAAAAGCAGAACTCGGTGATGAAAACCTCTGCAATGCTAGGCTCGTTCCGCAGCCAGCAGGCCACCCGCAACGAGTTCCTGTCCCTGATTCGTTAACCATCACAGACGCAAGGAGAGTCCGGCGATGCCACATCTGGTGATTGAATATTCACAAAAACTGGAAGACAGCATTTCCATCGCAGCCCTGGTCAGTAATGGCCAGCAGGCAATGAGCGATACCGGACTCTTCAATGCCGGCGCGATCAAAACCCGCGCCCTGCCCTACCGGGATTTCGTGCTTGGCAAAAGCCACGAGGGCTCCAGCAATCTGTTTATCCACGCGGAAGTCCGGATTCTGGAAGGGCGCACGGTGCAGCAGAAAGAAGACCTGAGCGCAGCCATCTTCAACTACCTGTGCGAAGCGGCACCGGAAGTGCCGGAAATTTCTGTGGAAATCCGTGAGATGGAAAAGGCCAGCTACTCCAAGCGGGTTCCCTTCTAACTGGCCTGCTCCAGAAACGGCAGAAACCAGTGCGCGATAGCCTCGGCTCCCTCTTCCATATGCAGGTGGTGACCACCGGGGAATTCGCGAATCACAATATTCGGGTGCAACTCTGCCAGCGGCCGGATACGTTCGATCATCCCCTGAATTCCGTCCTCACCCAATGCCAGGCAAATGGGCATGGTGGCCCGCGCCAGAAAAGCCCTCACCTGAGCTTCATTCAGTTTGGCCAGTGAGCTCGCCATCAGTTGCGGATCGTTGCTCCAGGTGTAGCCACCCTCGCATTCACGTACCCCTCGCGCCACCAGGCGACGTGCGGCATCATCGGTCAGTTTGAACAGGCCATTCCGGCGCGCAGCCACCGCCACTTCCAGCGATTCGAATACTTTTGACTTCCGATCACGATACCGCGCGCGCTGCTCGATACCCCGGCGCAGTGTCTCCGGCGCCTCCTCGTCGGTGGTCGGTGGCGGCACCAGTCCATCGATCAGTGCCAGGCGCTGTATGCGCTCGGGGAAAGTGGCAGCGGCAATCGTGGAAATAACCGCACCGCGCGAATGGGCCAGCACGGAGAAAGACGCCCAACCCAAGGCGTCAGCGATACCGAATACATCTTCGATTTCCGTCCAGATGTTGTAGTTGGCATCCCGGTGACGATGATAACTCTGACCGTGGCCGGCGAGATCCACCGCCACCAGATTGAGACTATCCAGAAATGGCGCCATGGCATCAAAGCTGGCGCAATTGTCCAGCCAGCCATGCAGCGCCAGCACCGGCACGCCATCGGGGTTACCCCACTGGCGGCCGGCAATGGTGTTGCCCTGGATATCGAGAGTGATTTCGCGCGGAGATTGGCTCATTGGAAATACAGCATTGTCTGACGTTGGCACAAATGCTGACAGCGGCGCCCCGCGACCTCAATGGCCACAGGGTTCAGATTGCGTGGCCGCGATTTACGGCCGGTGTTGCAGCCATTCCAGTTCGGCGCAGTCCCGCGCCCAGACATCGGCCCTCAGGCAGGCGAGACTGGCGGTGCCCATCGGGTGCTCATCGCCGCTGCCACAGAGGCCGTTAACCAGGCTGCCGACGAGGGGCTGGTGGCTGACCAGCATCAGCGGGAAGACGGACGCATCTGCCTCCCCGAGCGCCTCCAGCAAGGCGCTTACGGGCGTTTCGCTGGTGAGTAGCTCCTGAAATTCGACCTGCAGTCCGAAGGTCTCAGCGACGATCTTGGCGGTCTGCCGGGTGCGTACAAACGGACTGGCCCAGATGGTTTTCAACTGTGCCAGCTCCGATGCCCGCTCCTTGCATACCGCGGCAACCTCAGCGCGACCTTCTTCGGTCAGCGCCCGGGTCTCGTCGCTTTTACTAAAAGGCTCCGCATGGCCATGACGCATGACAAACAACAGCACTACCGTCTCCCGTCAATTCAAATACAGCGGACCAAAAGCGACCCGGTTACTTGTGCTCACCAGAAGGCTTGTCTTCACTCTCGGAAGATGCCGTCTCGGTTGCCTCGGCGGTATCCTCTTGAGCGTCAGCGCCCAGTTCGATCACGGCTTCGTCTTCCGACTTCTCGGTTTTCTTCGCCTTGGCGGACTTGCGCTTCGCAGGCTTCTCTTCTGTCTTTTCCGGCTCCAAGACGGACTCGGTTTCTGAGATCACCTCTTCAGCTTCCACCTCTTCTACTTCCGCTTCTACAGCGGCTGTCTCTTCGGCGACCTCAGCTTCCTCCTCGGCAATGACTTCGCCATCGAGCTCTTCCGCGCTTTCGTAGGTGGAAAGATCTTCCTCCTCCGACTCCGGCCACTCGGAAAACGGGAATGGCTTCTCTTCGGAGTTGTAAATCAAAAATTGCAGAGTCTGGTAGATATACGAGGCAATCTGGTCACCCAGGCGACGCAGGTTGTCATTGGCACCACCGGAGACGATGGCAAACAGGAATTGGGCAATGACCACCGCCAGCATGACAAAGCCGGCAATTTCCAGCAGTACAGCGAACAACACCATATAAATCAGGCGCATCCACTGATTAGAGGAGGTCAGGTTCTGTTTCAGTTCTTCATTGCTCATTGGGCGATCACCAGTCCGTTGTTGGGCACCAAAAAATGGATTGGCCGGCGACTGCCGGCCGCGGGTACGTTTTTAAAAGGCCGATCATAGATCGGAAAAATGTCAGGGCTGTGGCCACTCCGCAAACGGGAATGGCTTTTCTTCGGTGTTGTATATCAGGAATTGCAGGATCTGATAAATATAGGATGCAATCTGGTTGCCGAGCTGTCGGAGATTGTCGTTCGGGCCGCCAGAAACGATCGAAAACAGGAATTGCAGTACGATCGTGGCCAGCATCACTACCCCGGCGACTTCCAGCAGGATCACAAACAACACCATAAACAGCAGCCGCAGCCAGTGGTCGGTAGAGGTGAGATTGTGCTTCAGCTGTTCATTATTCATGGCACGTCCTATCAGTAGAAATTGTGAGCTGTGAGACTCAGGGCTTGGCCGAATAGGCCACATCAAACGTCTGCTCGCCAGACATCAGCTCGCGGATGACCGTAGGAATCGGGGTACCTTCAAATAATATGGCGTGAATTGCAGAAACCAAGGGCATGTAGACGCCTAATTCATCGGCTTTCGCCTTAATCAGACGAACGGTGTTCACCCCTTCCGCTACCTGGCCGATTTCAGACACAGCTTCATCGAGCTTTTTGCCCTTGCCCACCAGATAACCCACCCGGTAGTTGCGACTGAGATCTGAAGAGCATGTGAGGATCAGGTCGCCGACCCCTGCCAGGCCGATAAATGTCATCGGGTCCGCGCCCACCGCCTCGGCAAAGCGCATCATTTCCGCCAGGGCGCGGGTAATCAACAGACTGGTGGTGTTCTGCCCCCGGCCCAGAGATACCGCCATACCGGTAACGATGGCGTAAATATTCTTCAGCGCACCCGCCAGCTCAACGCCGAAGACATCGTTGCTGGAGTAGACGCGGAAAGTCTCGGAATGCAGCACCTTCTGGATGGTGGTGCACAGGGATTCATCTTCGCTGGCAATCACCGTGGCGGTGTAGTGGCCGGCGACGACCTCCTTGGCAAAATTGGGGCCGCTCAGCACCCCCACGCGCATGCCTTCGGTTTCCGAGCGCAGGATATCGCTCATCAGGTGAAAGCTGTCGTGCTCGATGCCCTTGGTGAGGGAAATCAGCATGGTGCCCGGGGCCAGCACCGGAGCGGCGCGGTGCACCACTTCGCGGAAAGACTTACTGGGGATCGCAACAAATACAATCTGGCAGCCACAGACGGCCTGCTCCAGGTCCGCAGTTACATTGAGGTCCGGGTGCAGGGCCACACCCGGCAGGTAGTACTGGTTTTCGCGCTGGGCCATACACGCAGCAGCGCGCTCCGGATCACGCATCCACTGGCGGGTATCGTGGCCATTGCCGGCAACAATATTCGCGATGGCGGTACCAAAGCTGCCGCCGCCGAGGATAGCGATGGATTTACGAGATTCAGGGGCGCTCGAGGATACG
This sequence comes from Microbulbifer mangrovi, assembly GCF_002009015.1. Taxonomy (GTDB): domain Bacteria; phylum Pseudomonadota; class Gammaproteobacteria; order Pseudomonadales; family Cellvibrionaceae; genus Microbulbifer; species Microbulbifer mangrovi. The sequence continues at coordinate 5,651 of NZ_LZDE01000338.1, forward strand.
TCTCTCTGGGTCATAACACTCTGTGTTGTTTGCTGTGCAGACGGGGATTATACGGAGCCTCGCGGCGGGGCCCAACGGCTCGGTAACAAATTGGTCATTTTTGCCAAGTTAACCCTCAAATGCCGTCTGATAACGACCATTTCGTGCAAAAAACCGGCAAGTAAGTAGTGAAGGAAATATAGCCCAGAGTATACGGGCTGCGCGGGTACAAAAACCCGGAAACAGACAGAAAGCGTCAGGAAAACGCCCGACCGGACGATGCCAGCCGGGCGCAAGGTCATCGCTTAGCGATTGAGCTCCAGCAGCAGCGCGTTCAGGCGACGCACGTAATCCGCCGGATCTGCCAACTGGTTGCCCGCCGCCAGGTTGGCCTGATCCATCAGGATATTGGTAAGGTCCGCGAAGCGATCCTCATCCTGCTCCTGATCCAGGCGCTGTACCAGCGGGTGACTTGGGTTCAGCTCGAAAATGGGCTTGGCATCTGGCAGGGACTGGCCAGCCTGCTCCAGGATACGGCGCATCTGCAGACCCATATCATTGTCGCTGGCAACCAGGCACGCAGGGGAATCCACCAGACGCGTGGTAGCGCGGACATCTTCCACACGCGCTTCCAGCACTTCTTTCACACGCTCTACCAGCGCACCGGATTCCTTCTCCACCTTTTCGCGCTCGGCCTTGTCGTCCTCGTTCTCGGCTTCGCCCAGATCCAGCGCACCTTTGGCCACGTCCTGGAACTGCTTGCCATCGAACTCCTGCATATGGCCAACGAACCACTCGTCCACCTGGTCGGTGAGCAGCAGTACTTCGATACCTTTCTTGCGGAAGACTTCCAGGTACGGGGAAGACTTGGCGGTGGCGAAGTTGTCCGCGCACACATAGTAAATGTGCTTCTGACCGTCCTGCATACGACCCACATAGTCTTCCAGGGACTGGTCCTGCTTGTCGCTGTCAGTGTGGGTGGTCGAGAAGCGCAGCAGCTTGGCGATTTTTTCCTTGTTGGAGAAATCTTCCGCCGGCCCTTCTTTCATCACCGAACCGAACAGATCCCAGAACTGCTGGTACTGGTCCGCGTCTTTCTTCGCCAGCTTGTCCAGCATATCCAGCACACGCTTGGTCAGCGCGCTCTTGATCGCGTCGGTGTTCTGGTCCTTCTGCAGGATCTCGCGGGAGACGTTCAGCGGCAGGTCATTGGAGTCCAGCACCCCTTTGACGAAACGCAGGTACAGCGGCAGGAACTGCTCGGCGTCGTCCATGATGAAGGTGCGCTGTACATAGAGCTTGAGGCCGCGGGCGGCGTCGCGCTGGTACAGGTCAAAGGGCGCACGCGCCGGGATGTACAACAGGCTGGTGTAGTCCAGCTTGCCTTCCACACGGTTGTGGCTCCAGGTCAGGGGGTCATCGAAATCGTGGGAGATGTGCTTGTAGAACTCCTTGTACTCCTCGGATTTCACCTCGGAGCGCGGACGGGTCCACAGGGCCTGGGCGGCGTTGACCGCTTCGAATTCAGGCGCCTTGGCTTCCGTCTCCTCGCCTTCTTCTGAGGGCGCTTCCTGCTTCAGCATCTCTACCGGGATGGCAATGTGATCGGAGTACTTCTTGATGATGGAGCGCAGGCGCCAGTCGTCGGCGAACTCTTTGGCCTCATCTTTCAGGTGCAGTACGACACGGGTACCGCGATTCGGCCACTCGACGTTTTCAACTTCGTACTCGGCTTCACCGCTGCACTCCCAGTGCACGCCCTGGCTCGCGTCGGAGCCCGCGCGGCGGGTGAACACATCCACCTTGTCGGCGACGATAAATGCGGAGTAGAAACCAACCCCGAACTGGCCGATCAGGTGAGCGTCCTTTTTCTGGTCGCCAGTGAGGTTCTGCATAAAACTGGCAGTGCCGGAACGGGCGATGGTGCCGAGGTTTTCGATCACCTCGTCGCGACTCATGCCGATACCGTTATCGCTGATGGTGAGGGTCCCGGCATCCTTGTCAAACTCGATGCGGATACGCAGATCCGGATCTTCCGCCAACAGTTCCGGCTTGGAGAGGGCTTCAAAACGCAGCTTGTCCGCGGCGTCGGATGCATTGGATACCAGCTCGCGCAGAAAAATCTCCTTGTTGGAGTACAGCGAGTGGATCATCAGGTGCAGCAGCTGTTTGGCTTCTGTCTGGAAGCCGTGGCTTTCTTTATGCGCCTCAACTGTCATGAATCGGTTCTCCCCTATTTAAATCATCTACAGCAGATCAGGTCAGGAGAGGTGATATTGGGCCACAATCAGCCAATTCAAGCACTGATTGCGACCCGCCTGTCGGGGAGGGAGCCGGTGGGGAGGTAACGTTTACTTTTTGGCCGCGGCGATCGCCTGGACCAGCTTCCCGCGGCCGGTGATATCGGCAATGAAATTGCCGGTCAGGTCTGAGATAACACGAGACTCGGCGTTCATCAGGATCGCGATACCCACTTTGCGCTTCTCGGAGTAAGCCACCGCAGCGCGGAAGCCGGCCACCCAGCCGCCGTGGAAGATGATGCGATCATCGCCCACGGAGTAGAGCCGCCAGCCGAGGCCGTAACCGGCGTGGTCGATATAGTCTCGCCAGATCCGGTGGCGCAGGTGGCGGCGGGTTTCCACGCGCTCGGTGGTCAGATCATCAATAACGTCGTGGGACAGCACATCCGGGTAATACCCCATCTGCGCCTTCAGCCACTGCCCCATATCGCTGATGCTGGCGTTCACTCCCGCGGCCGGGGCCGCCAGATAGTATTCCTTCTCCACCTTCACCGGACGCCAGCCGCGTCCGGTCTGCACATGGGGAGCGGCACGATTGTTGGCCGCCATAAAGCTCTCCCATCCCAGGGAGGCATCTTCCATTTCCAGCGGCGTAAAGAAGCGATCCTTGAGCTGTCGGCTGTAGGGCACGCCGGTGGCCTTCTGGATGACATCTTCAATCAGGCTGAACAGTACATTCTGGTAGCCGTAGCACTTGCCCGGCTTACAGTGGGGATCGATGGTGGCGAACATCGGCAGGATCTTGGACAGAGGCCGATTGTCTTCCAGATAGTTGTCGTAGGCGTTGGGCGTCAGCCCGGAGGAATGGCTCAGCAGGTGCTGCACCTGCAGCTGCATGGAAAGCGCCGGGGTCTTGAAGCTGAGCTTGGGCACATAGCGCACCACCTTGTCGCCCCAGCTGAACTTCTGCTCGTGCTCCAGCACGGCGGCCATACTGGCGGCAAAGGTCTTGGACACCGAAGCCAGGCGGAACACGGTATGTGAGGTGACCTTTTCGTGCTTGCCCTTGACCCGCACCCCATAAGTATTCATCGCCACCACCTGGTCGTGATCGACGATCACATAGGCGGCCCCGGGAATCCCGTGCTGCTCCAGCAACTGGCGGAAATAGCGATCAAATTCTTTGGCACTGGCCTGGACATCCTTTCCCACCGCCTTGCCAGCGGTGCGCGCGGATTTTTCCTGGCGTGCGGCATCCGCCACCACCTGGCCCGCAGCCAGCAGCGACAACATCGCCAGGAATGGTATCAATCTACCCCGGAGGCCCCGGAAACTGTTGGAAATGTCCTGAATCACCGTGAAAAACACCATGTGCCGTACTGCAGACTGCCCCGGCGGCGACGACCTACTGTGGGAGGTGTCCTGCCGAATATTTGTCGTGGAACTTTTATTAAGACTAGCAGCCCCGGAAAAAATTCTTGGCGATCGCACCTTTTTGCCGGGCCAGCGAACGCCACATATTCCACGCCTCAGCCACCGGTCCCCGCGGGTCCTGTCGCAGCTGCGCGCACATTGTAATAAAACTGGCACAAACGCGCACTGTTACGCAATTTTCACCCAGAGCCCATCACAAAACCCGGCCGAACACCGCGCCCGGCGGGCAACCCGCAGCAGATTCTGCGGGCACAAAAAAACCGCCTCGCGGCGGTTTTCGAGCGCTGGAGGGCAGTAACTGCCCTCCCTCACGACCAGGCCTTACAGCTTGTCGGAGTTCTCGCTCAGGTAAGCAGCAACGCCTTCCGGAGAAGCGTTCATGCCTTTGTCACCTTCCTGCCAGCCAGCCGGGCAAACTTCGCCGTGCTCCTGGTGGAACGCCAGCGCGTCAACCATGCGCAGCATTTCGTCAACGTTACGGCCCAGCGGCAGATCGTTCACTACCTGGTGACGAACAACGCCTTCTTCGTCGATCAGGAAGGAACCACGGAAAGCAACACCGCCTTCGGACTCAACGTCGTAGGCCTGGCAGATTTCGTGCTTGGTGTCGGCAACCAGGGTGTACTTGACCGGACCGATGCCGCCGTCGTTCACCGGGGTGTTACGCCAGGCGTTGTGGGAGAACTGGGAGTCGATGGAAACACCGATAACCTCAACACCACGCTTCTGGAACTCTTCCAGACGGTGGTCGAATGCGATCAGCTCAGACGGACATACAAAGGTGAAGTCCAGCGGGTAGAAGAAGATTACCGCTTTCTTGCCCTTGATGGTTTCCGCCAGGTTGTAGGTGTCAACGATCTCGCCAGTACCCAGTACTGCAGCTGCAGTGAAATCCGGAGCGGGCTTGCCTACTAATACGGCCATGAGAACCTCCTCAATGAGATATGTGATTTACTTTGGAATTGTTCAATTTATAACCTTCGGCTATAGATTGATAAAAGCTTGATAGGGGGCCGCTATGATACACAGGCGCCTATGCCAGTCCCATTAAATTTTTATATAAAGGCGATAGCAGGCGCCACCACTCCCGGTCCCCGCAGGCAGCGCTATTTCTCCCCCGCATTCGCACAGAAAATGCCGCCGACCAACCAGTCAGGCACAATCCTACCGACCACGCAACCAACAACTAGAATACTTACTGAACAGTCGAATAATCTTATTGACACTTATTCTCATTAACAATAAGATCAATCCTCCGTTCGATAGAGCATTGTTTTTGCGCCAGGGTTACCCGCGATGTACGTATGTATCTGTAAAGGCATTACCGACAGTCAGATCAAGGAAGCCGTCTACGATGGCTCCACTTCCGTCAAAGCCCTGCGTCGCCACCTGGGTGTTTCCTCACAGTGTGGCCGCTGCGCCGAGCTGACCCAGGAAATCATCGACGAGACCATGACCGCCGGTGTAATGGCTAGCGCCAACAGCGCCCTGTTTTATTCTGCGGGCTAAATACTCCGCGGGCTAAGCCGCCCTCTTCCAGACGCCAGATCTGAAGCGCGCGGCGCGGCCCTGATGGCACCGACTCCTCCGGTGCCTGCTCTCCCCCCCGAACCCAACTGCACTTCTCCTCCGGCCTATATCTGGCATCCCCACAGCCCTGACCTATCTTTAAAGCCTCGGCCGCAATGCCATTTGCCGGCTATCGCTTGCCAATTGTTCCGGGGCGCCATGAGACAACAGCTACTGCATCTTGCCGAACGCCTGCGCGCCAGCTTCTGGGTAATTCCGGCATTGATGATGGTTGCCGCGATTATCCTGGCGCAGATGTTCCTCGCGATTGACCAGCGCTGGGATATTCACCACATTCCCGGCCTCAGCTGGCTGCGCTTGCGCGACCCGGACAGTGCCCGCGCCCTGCTCTCCACCATCGCCGGCTCCACCATTACCGTGGCCGGCACGGTATTTTCCATCACCACGGTGGCGCTGACCCTGGCCTCCAACCAGTTTGGCCCGCGCCTGGTGCGCAACTTTATCCGCGACCGGCGCACCCAGGTTTCCCTGGGAATTTTCCTCTCCACCTTTGTTTACGCGCTGCTGGTGATGCGCGGTATCGACGCCAGCGGATCGGACAACCGCCAGACCCTGGTGGTGACCTTCGCGCTGCTGCTGGCACTGGCGTGTATCGCCTACCTGATTTATTTCATTCACAACGTTGCCCAGTCGATCCAGATCGACAACATCACCTTTCAGATCAACCGGGAGTTCCGCAATGCACTGGACGCGATCTACCCGAACGAAGACTGTCGCGATCCGCGCAATCACCGCAAGGATCTGCGCGAGGTCCACCTCGGCGATGACTGCCTCTGTGTGCCGGCAAGCAGCGGCGGATATGTGCAACTTATCGACCGCAATAAACTGATCCAATGGGCCAGCGAGCACCAGTGCACCATTCGCATGGAATGCCACCCGGGCACTTTCCTTTTCCACTGGAGCTGTATCGCACGGGTATTTGATCCACCCCGCGACATCGACAGCCAATCTATCGCCGACGCCATTCAGGGAGCGATTACCCAGGGCCCGCAGCCCACTGCAGAACAAGACGTCATTTTTTCTGTGCGGCAGCTAGCACAGATCGCCGTGCGCGCCCTTTCTCCCGGCATCAACGATCCGTTTACCGCCTATACCTGTATCGACAGACTGGTCGACGGTATCGGCGTCATCCTGCAACGCCCGCCCCTGCCCAATTGCTTTCACGATGATGCGGATAAATTGTGCCTGGTCACCAGCGAACTGGATTTCGCCGATGTGCTGGCGGCGGCACTGGATGAAATTCGCGAGTACGGTCGCGACAGCGGCGTGGTGATGCGACACCTGCTTAACGCACTCCATGCACTGGCGGAACTCTGCAGCCGACGGGAAGATCGCCACGCGATGAAATTCCTGATTCAGCGCCTGGTAGAAGATTGCGAAAACAGCGTCGATGACAAGTTTGATACTGCCGCTTTACAGAAGCAGCTTTCCGCCATGCGAAAAACTCTGAGCTGACACTCCAGCTGCCACAGAATGCCGGGATGCGGAACAATCTAAACGGCAATCGTTCTCGTTGTAGTTTTCGGCCTTTTTCCCGTTAATTTTCCCGCTTTTTTCACGCAAGATCGCCGATATTCGGCGCTTGACTTGTGGTTTTCAGCACCGCAAACTCCCTCCAATCTCGCGCGGTGACTCTACAATTTCAAAGGTGCCCGACATTCGACACCAACAGAGTTTTCGCTGCCGATTAATTGATTACCGACGAATACCAATTAATAAAATCCCGCACAGGACACAGCCATTCGGCTCAAGGAGACAACCATGAAGGGCGATCCCAAGGTCATCGAACACCTGAACAAAGCACTGGGCAATGAGCTCATCGCCATCAACCAGTACTTCCTGCACTCGCGCATGTTCAAGGACTGGGGCCTGAAGGAACTGGCCGACAAGGAATACCACGAGTCCATCGACGAGATGAAACACGCGGATTGGCTGATCGAGCGTATCCTGTTCCTGGAAGGTATTCCCAATCTGCAACACCTGGGCAAACTGCTGATCGGTGAAAACACCGAGGAAATGCTCAAGTGCGACCTGAAACTCGAACAGAAAGCCATTCCCGATCTGCGCGACGGCATCGCCTACTGTGAATCCGTGCGCGATTACGGCAGCCGCGAACTGCTGGAAAAAATCCTCGAGTCAGAAGAAGAGCACGTGGACTGGCTGGAAACCCAGCTGAGCCTGATCGACAAGGTCGGCATCCAGAACTACCTGCAGACCCAGATGGTCAGCGCCTCGGAAGAGTAATTCCGAACCGTAGGAGCCAGCCTGCGGGCGAGCTCCTACAAAATATCTGGAAGAAATTCCGGGCATAAAAAAACCGCGGTCATTGCCGCGGTTTTTTTATTGGCGGTAAAGGTCGATTACTCGCCTTCGCCAGCACCCTTGGACGCTTCTTCGATCAGGGTCTTCAGCTCGCCGCTCTCATGCATTTCCATGATGATATCGCAGCCACCGACCAGCTCCTGCTTTACCCACAGCTGCGGGAAAGTCGGCCAGTTGGCGTACTTCGGCAGTTCCTGGCGGATATCCGGGTTGGACAGTACATCCACATAGGCAAAGCGCTGGCCGCAGGCCATCACGGCCTGGGATGCGCGCATGGAAAAGCCGCACTGGGGCGCATTCGGGCTGCCCTTCATATAAAGCAGAATGTCGTTGTCTGCGATCTGCTGCTTGATGTTTTCCAGAGTATCCATAGTGGAAGCAAACCTCGGGTTGGGAAATTTCCGGCACAGGCGCTCGGCGCCGATCCGTCTCGAAAGCGCGCATTGTACCCGATTCCGCTCGCCGCGCACGTCTCGCAGGTGGTACTGCCACCTATCGACTTTAGGATTAACAGGCCCTATATTGGCCGGCTTCCCGGGAAAAGCGCGGTCAGAATACGTCAAAGACGAATTTTCTGCGGTTTCCCTATCCATGGCCCACTTACAGAGGAGATTTAACGTGGCCAGTCCCGCATTAATGCAAAACTACGGTAACAGAACCCTGACCCTGGTCAGAGGTGAAGGCAACTACCTGTGGGACGACAGTGACCGACGTTATCTCGACGCCCTCTCCGGAATTGCCGTGTGCGGCCTCGGCCACTGCCACCCGGCAGTCACCCTGGCCATCCAGGAGCAGGCCAACACCCTGCTGCACGTGTCCAATCTGTACAACATTCCCCCCCAGGAACAGCTGGCAGAAAAGCTGGTGTCCCTGTCGGGCATGGACAATGTGTTCTTCTCCAATTCCGGCGCAGAGGCCAATGAGGCAGCCATCAAACTGGCACGCAAGCTCGGCAACGAGCGCGGCCTGGCCTGCCCAAAGATTATTGTGACCGAAGGTGCGTTCCACGGTCGCACACTCGCCACCCTGACCGCCACCGGCAACCCCAAGGTACAGCAGGGCTTCGCACCGCTGCCGGAAGGTTTCCTGCGCGTCCCGTACAATGATGTCGCGGCCATCGAACAGCTGATCGATGCACACAACGACATCGTCGCCATCCTGGTAGAACCGGTGCAGGGCGAAGGCGGTATCCGCATCCCCGATGCCGACTACCTGCCGCGCCTGCGCAGCCTGTGCGACCAGCACGACTGGCTGCTGATGCTGGATGAAATCCAGACCGCCAACGGCCGCAGCGGCAAGCTGTTCGCCTACCAGCACTGCGACGACCTGCTGCCGGACGTGGTCACCACCGCCAAGGGACTGGGCAACGGCGTGCCCATCGGCGCCTGCCTGGCACGGGGCAAAGCCGCGGAGCTGTTTTCCGCAGGCAGCCACGGTTCCACCTTTGGCGGCAACCCGCTGGCCTGCCGCGCCGCCCTCGCCGTTCTGGATACCCTGGAAAGCGAGTGGCTGATCGAACGCGCACAACAGCTGGGCACCCAGCTGCTGGACCAGCTGAACAGTGAACTGGCAGACTGCCCCCACGTAAAAGAGATCCGCGGCCTCGGCCTGCTGATCGGTATCGAACTCGACCGCCCCTGTGGCGAACTGGTGGATCTGGCCCGCGCTCAAGGCCTGTTGATCAATGTCACCGCCGGCAACGTGGTACGCCTGTTGCCGCCGCTGACCCTGACCGACGCCGAGTGCAGCCAGATCTCCACCACCGTCGCCGCCCTGGTGCGCGACTTCGCCCAACAAGCCGCCTGACCTACGGAGAAATTACCCATGGCAGTCAGACATTTTCTTACCCTCCTGGACCTGAGCAAGGAAGAGCTGCACGGCATTATCGAGCGCGCCATCGAGCTCAAGGCCCTGCGCAACCAGGGGGTGGCCAGCGAGCCGTTCCGCAACAAGGTGCTGGGGATGATTTTCGAAAAATCCTCTACCCGTACCCGGGTTTCCTTTGAAGCCGGCATGGCACAGATGGGCGGCAGCGCCCTGTTCCTGTCCCCCCGCGACACCCAGCTCGGCCGCGGCGAACCCATCGAAGACAGTGCGCGGGTCATCTCGCGCATGGTGGACATGGTGATGATCCGCACCTTTGGCCACAACGTGCTGGAGCGCTTTGCCGAGTACAGCAAGGTGCCGGTGATCAACGCCCTGTCCGACAGTTACCACCCCTGCCAGCTGCTGGCGGACCTGCAGACCTATGTAGAGCACCGCGGCAGCCCCGAAGGCAAGGTGGTGACCTGGGTGGGCGACGGCAACAACATGTGTCACTCCTATATTAATGCTGCACGTCAGTACGACTTCGAGCTGCGCATTGCGTGCCCGGAAGGATACGACCCGGACGAGAGCATTGTGGCCGCTGCCGGCGACCGCGTTTCCATTGTGCGCAACCCGGTGGATGCGGTGCGCGGTTCGGACTGGGTTGCCACCGACGTATGGGCCTCCATGGGTCAGGAAACCGAACAGCAGCTTCGCCTGAAAGCATTTGAAGGCTTCCTGGTCGATCACGAGCTGATGAGCCACGCCAACAGCGATGCCGTATTCATGCACTGCCTGCCCGCGCACCGCGGTGAGGAAGTCAGCGGCGGGCTGCTGGAAGACGAAAAAATCTCGGTAGTCTGGGACGAGGCGGAAAACCGCCTGCACGCGCAGAAAGCCCTGATGGAGTTCCTGCAGGACAACAGCAACTGATATCGCGCCCCGGCACCGCAGGGGCGATATCCACGGGGGCGCCGGAAGGTATTCTGGCGCCCTTTTCTACTCGCAAAACAGCGCGAGTCGAGCGCCCGCAAACGGCGCGCGGCAGACGCAAAAATGCACCACTTTCCAGCAACCAAATTGACCTGCGAGTGCCGGTTTGATCAGGGAATAATCAACCGCTTTTTGTTATTGCCCCGCTTAATTTGAGACCTGGTTACTATTAAAAAATATTCTTAAAACCGCCCACAGCCCCCACCTCCTGTTCACTTTTTATACCCACCCAGTAATGACGGGCGCTGGCGAGGGGAAAAATCCACGTCGCCCCGGCTACCCACACTTTATCCACAAGTAACCCCAAAGTTATCCGCCTTGAATTAGCCCCTCAATCGCATTATCTTGTTGCTCATCCGAGGTCACACCCCAACATATAGGGTTCTGGTAGAAAACAGGGACTAATATCCCCAGGGAAAACGGCGCACCGCGTCCCCACCGGACCACAATATGTTGTGTTTGGCCTCGTCCGTACCAACAAGCTTCAAGCTGAAGCCAGCCCACAGGCTGGCGCCGGAACGGTGGATAAGTTCGCGCGAATGCAATCGCCAGTACACAACTCCACCAACTGCCCTCCTCTGCGAGGCAATCCGGCGACGGGACGGCATCCATGTTCAGACGCAGTATCAAGCAGTACCCCTCAAGTGTTATCCGAGCGGAGCCCAGGCTTCGCCGTCAGCGCTTGCGCCTGCTGAACTTCTGAACCGGTGCTTCCGGTACGGCACAAAGGTTTTACGGCCACAAGCCGATTGATCGCAAAAAACCAAAGCAAAAACCAAAGCAAGTCGACCAGACACGCGCGCAAACTTTACGGAGAAATTCATGCACACAGAGACAGGGCGCTCTAAGTCTGTGCCAAACGGCACTACCAAGGATTCGGTAACAGACCAGGCCAGCAGCAACACTTCCCTGGCTGCCACTGCCCCCGGTCAGATCCGCGTCATCAAGCGCAACGGCACCGTCGTGCCTTACGCGGACAGCAAAATCTCCGTGGCCGTTACCAAGGCGTTCCTCGCGGTAGAGGGCGGCACCGCTGCTGCTTCCAGCCGCATCCACGAACGCGTGGCCGACCTGGTTTCCCACATCAGCGCCACCTTCAAGCGTCGCATGCCTTCCGGCGGCACCATCCATATTGAAGAAATCCAGGACCAGGTAGAACTGGAACTGATGCGTGCCGGCGAGCACAAGATTGCCCGCGACTACGTGCTCTACCGCGAAGAGCACGCGCGCCTGCGTGCAGAGAAAGAAAAAGAGAAGCCGGCTGCCGAGCCCGCCGCCGATACTCACCCGAGTATCCGCGTGAAAATGGAAGACGGCAGCCTGGTACCGCTGGACATGGAGCGCCTGCGCACCATCGTTCGCGAAGCCTGCGAAGGCCTGACTGACGTAGACGGCGAGCTGATCCTGAACGAAGCGCTGAAGAACCTGTACGACGGCGTTTCCGAAACCGATATCAACACCGCACTGGTGATCACCGCGCGTACCCTGGTTGAGCAGGAGCCCAACTACACCTACGCCACCGCCTTCCTGCTGCTGGACAAACTGCGCGCCGAAGCCCTGCGCTTCCTGGACGTGGCCGAGTCCGCCACCCAGCAGGAAATGAAAACCCTGTACAAGCCGGCACTGGCCGCGTACGTGGCAAAAGGTATCGAGCTGGAACTGCTGGATCCGGCACTGGCCAGCTTCGACCTGGAAAAACTGGGCGATGCGATCAAGCCCGAGTGCGATCACCAGTTCACCTACCTCGGCCTGCAGACCCTGTACGACCGCTACTTCCTGCACTCCGACGAAATCCGTTTCGAACTGCCGCAGCTGTTCTTCATGCGTGTTGCCATGGGCCTCGCCATAAATGAAGACAAGCCGAACGAGCGCGCCATCGAGTTCTACGAACTGCTGAGCTCCTTCGACTACATGAGCTCCACCCCGACCCTGTTCAACGCCGGCACCCTGCGCCCGCAGCTGTCCTCCTGCTACCTGACCACCGTGCCCGACGACCTGCACGGCATCTACGGAGCCATCCAGGACAACGCCATGCTGTCCAAATGGGCGGGCGGCCTGGGTAACGACTGGACGCCGGTGCGCTCTCTGGGTTCCTACATTAAAGGCACCAACGGCAAGTCCCAGGGTGTTGTTCCTTTCCTGAAAGTAGCCAACGACACCGCGGTAGCAGTGAACCAGGGTGGCAAGCGCAAGGGCGCCGTGTGTGCGTACCTGGAAACCTGGCACCTGGACATCGAGGAATTCCTCGAGCTGCGCAAGAACACCGGTGACGACCGTCGCCGTACCCACGACATGAACACCGCCAACTGGGTGCCGGACCTGTTCATGAAGCGTGTGTTCGAAGACAAAGAGTGGACCCTCTTCTCCCCGGCAGATTGCCCGGACCTGCACGACCTGTTCGGCGATGCATTCGAAGAGCGTTTCACCCACTACGAAAAACTGGCGGCCGAAGGCAAACTGAAGCTGTTCAAGAAGGTGCGCGCGCTCGACCTGTGGCGCAAGATGCTGGGCATGCTGTTTGAAACCGGCCACCCCTGGATCACCTTCAAGGACGCCTGTAACCTGCGCAGCCCGCAGCAGCACGCCGGTGTGGTACACAGCTCCAACCTGTGCACCGAGATCACCCTGAACACCAAGGCGAACGACGAAATCGCAGTATGTAACCTGGGCTCCGTAAACCTGTCCCAGCACATCGGCGAAGACGGCAAGCTGGATACCGGCAAGCTGGAAAGCACCGTGAAGACCGCCGTGCGCATGCTCGATAATGTGATCGACATCAACTACTACTCCGTGGAAACCGCGCGTCAGTCCAACATGCGCCACCGTCCGGTGGGCCTGGGCCTGATGGGCTTCCAGGACGCGCTGTACAAGGCCGGCATCTCCTACTCCAGCGATGAAGCCGTACAGTTCGCCGACACCACCATGGAAGCGATCAGCTACTACGCCATCTCCACCTCCAGTGACCTGGCGGCAGAGCGCGGCAGCTACGGCAGCTACGAAGGCTCCCTGTGGAGCCAGGGCATCCTGCCGATCGACTCCATCGAAATCCTGGCCAAGAACCGCGGCGAGCAGTTCATCGACCAGGACACCAGCAGCACCCTGGATTGGGATGTCGTGCGCAACAAGGTTTCCAGCCAGGGCATGCGTAACTCCAACGTGATGGCCATCGCCCCGACGGCCACCATCGCCAACATTACCGGCGTTTCCCAGTCCATCGAGCCCACGTACCAGAACCTGTACGTGAAATCGAACCTGTCTGGCGAATTCACCGTAGTGAACCCCTACCTGGTACACGACCTGAAAGCCCGCGGTCTGTGGGACAAGGTCATGGTCAACGACCTCAAGTACTACGAGGGTTCCGTACAGAAGATCGACCGTATCCCGGAAGACCTGAAAGCCAAATACGCCACCGCGTTTGAAGTGGAGCCGCGCTGGATCGTGGACGCCGCCAGCCGCCGCCAGAAGTGGATCGATCAGGCCCAGTCCCTGAACCTCTACATCGCCGGCGCCAACGGCAAGAAGCTGGACCTGACCTACCGCATGGCCTGGTACCGCGGCTTGAAGACTACCTACTACCTGCGCGCACTGGCCGCCACCACCACGGAGAAATCCACCGTGAACAGCGGCACCCTGAACGCAGTAAGCGCCGGTGGCGGCGCACCTGCAGCCAGCGCAGCGCCACAGGCCCAATCCCAGGAGATGGGTGCACCGGCAGCCGTGCCACAGGCCTGCTCTCTGGACGATCCAGACTGCGAAGCCTGCCAGTAAGTTAAAGACTCTCGGGGGAGAGCACCGCGAGGAGCCGCCGACAACAGCGGCCCCCACGCAACCAAGACCATAAGCGCCGCCCCGGTACGGGCGAATTACTCCCAACAGGAGTAAACGCCCGCGCCGGGTGCAGGCCGCACACCAAACACTCGCTGGATTGCCCGTTTAGACGGGGAATCGCACAAAAGACAAGGGGAGCACTCATGCTGAGCTGGGACGATATCGACACTCAAGCCAAACCCGAACCCAAAAAAGCCGAACCGCAACCGGTGCCGGGCGCACTGCAATCCGAGCAGCAGGCAGTCACCGAACCCGGCGCTAACTACCAGGTAGATAGCGCCAGCAGTGCCCCGGCATCGACCGCGGCCCAGGCGGGCTCCTCTTCTGCAGTAGAAGCCGCCCGCGCCGCCGTTAACGACCTGGACCCGGCCCCGGGCCTCGAAGAACTGGAAATGGGCGCCGCCCGTATCCAGGTAGACGAGAAGCGCATCATCAACTGCCGCGCCGACCTGAACCAGCTGGTACCGTTCAAGTACGACTGGGCCTGGCAGAAATACCTCGACGGCTGTGCCAACCACTGGATGCCGCAGGAAGTGAACATGAACAAAGACGTGTCCATGTGGAAAGACCCCAACGGTCTGACCGAGGACGAGCGTCGCATCGTGGAATACTCCCTGGGTTACTTCTCCACCGCCGACTCCCTGGTAGCCAACAACCTGGTGCTGGCCATCTACCGCCATATCACCAACCCGGAATGCCGCCAGTACATCCTGCGTCAGTCGTTTGAAGAAGCCATCCACACCCACGCCTACCAGTACTGTGTAGAGTCCCTGGGGATGGACGAAGGCGAAGTCTTCAACATGTACCGCGAAGTACCGAGCGTCGCCAAGAAAGCCGCCTGGAGCCTCGCGCACACCGGCTCCATCAGCGACCCCAACTTCAAGACCGGCACCGTGGAAACCGACCAGGAACTGCTGCGCAACCTGATCGCCTTCTACGCGGTTACCGAAGGTATCTTCTTCTACTGTGGCTTCACCCAGATCCTGTCCATGGGCCGCCGCAACAAGATGACCGGCGTTGCCGAGCAGTTCCAGTACATCCTGCGCGACGAGTCCATGCACCTGAACTTCGGCATCGACGTCATCAACCAGATCAAACTGGAAAACCCGCACCTGTGGACCGAAAAGTTCCAGCAGGAAGTGACCCAGATGATCCTGGAAGGTATGGAACTGGAAGTGGCCTACGCCCGCGACACCATGCCCCGCGGTGTACTCGGCATGAACGCGGCCATGATGGAGGAATACCTCCACTTCATCGCCAACCGTCGGCTCTCGCAGCTCGGCCTGAAAGAACAGTTCCCGGGTGCCCAGAACCCCTTCCCCTGGATGTCCGAAATCATGGACCTGCGCAAGGAAAAGAACTTCTTCGAAACACGGGTTATCGAATACCAGACCGGCGGTGCGCTGCAGTGGTAAACCACCAGACACATCGACTGTAGAAAAGGATTTACTACAACAAAGAGTCGCTCACAGGAAGAGAGGTATTGAAGCGGGCGAAAGCCCGCTTTTTTTATTCAGAGAATACGACACGACACCCCATAAAAAATGAAAAAACTGTTTGAGTTTTCCCCTAATAAAAGCTTCATAGAGCTACCTATTGTTTGGTTCACCATAAGCATTATTTCGTTTATATCTATTGCATGCGCAGCATTTATCACAGCCAATGGAGGCTACAAACTCACTCTAAACGCTAATGGGTTCAATTTTTTTCTATCTGAATTCAAGTTTCCACTAGGCATACTCGCCCTAATAATACCTGTAGTGGCACTGCTAGCAGCCAATCATCGATCAGAGCAAACAAAAGCACAAATCCATGCCACAAATTCACAAAACCTATTCACGAACTACTACAAGCATATTGAGGAGTTCGAAAAATACATTTCAAACCACCAAAACCTAAAAGAAAACATTAAATCTCCCAGAAACCTCCACAAGAAAATATACCCAAAAGCACGATTGGGAGAAACGAGTGTCTCTAGGGAAACTATAGATAAAATAGAAAGAAGATCAGCCGCTATAACTCAAGTAATGATTCAATTTTCAACATGCCACAGGGGCACTCAAAACGATTCCATCTTTGATCTGAACTCAAAAATCGATGAGTTAGCAAGCGAACTAAATGTAACTTACAATTTTAAAAATGGAAAAAATTTAACATATAAAGGGATGACAATATCCCTACCTAACCTGGAACTTAAATATCTTTTTATTAGAGCCCGGAGAGTTGCGCAGCTGATTGACACCCTTCTTTCTTTTGACACCCAATTCGAGCCAACACACAGCCTGCGGAAAATTCTAAGTATAAATATAGAGAGGCTACCTTCATACCAAGTAAACGAATCCTATAACGCTCCCCCGCTAGAACTACCAGAGCTGTCAAAGGAATACTAAGTAAATACCACCAAGATCATGCAACATATGAAAACATCGGCAATATAGCGTTAGGACAAAAATGAAAGACCTAGACAGCCATAAAAAAATTGCCGTTCTGATCGATGCTGATAATGCCCAGTACTCCAAGGTAAAAGCCATCTTGGACGAAATATCTGCACATGGTCATATCGTAATCAAACGTGCCTACGGCGACTGGTCGAGCGATAACCTCAAGAACTGGAAGAAATCCCTGAACGAGCTGGCCATCCAGCCAGTTCAGCAATTCGCCTACACCACAGGCAAAAACTCCACCGATGCCTCGATGATCATCGATGCCATGGACCTGCTCTATTCCAAGCGCTTTGACGCTTTCGCCCTGGTCTCCAGTGATAGCGACTTCACCAAGCTGGCCTCGCGCCTGCGTGAGGACGAGTTGTTTGTGTTTGGTGTTGGCGAACGCAAAACACCCATCCCCTTCCGAAACTCCTGTGACGACTTTATCTTCACCGAGAACCTCGGTACTGACGATGAAGCCTCCCCAAGCAAGGAAACAGGCAAGCACAAAGAGCAGGAAGCAAAGAAAATCCTGAATGACCCAACCGAATTGATCCCGCTACTTACCAAAGCTTGGGAACAGTTCCAGGACGACAGCGGCTGGGCCAACGCTTCCGTCGCAGGTAGCTTCCTGAAGCGCTCCATGCCCGACTTCGACCCCCGTTCTTACGGAGCTTCTAAGTTTTCGCAGCTGCTGGAGAGCCTGAAGGGGAAGCTGGATATCGATAAGAAGGAAGGCAATCAGATTTCTTATCGAGTGAAACCTAAAAAGCCCAAAGCTAAGAACAAGCCTCAAGCCAAGAATCAGCAAATGAGAACCGAAGAATATGCATGAGATCAAGGCGAACTTGTACCCCTGTAAACACTGCAATGAGACGGGAACATGCACGACGGGAAAAGATGGCGCTAGCTGTAATGCCTGCGCAAAGGATCATGAACTGCGCAAAAACCAGTCATATTTTGGTCTTTCCTGCTCTGCCTGCAATGGCATAGGCCAGGCCGAACCCAGAACCGAAAGAATCAACAAGCGAGTAAAGCCTGTATTGGCAATGGGTATTGTATTTCTCTTGCTCATTTTTATCTTTGCTCTGGCAATGGCTGGAAACCGGCATTTCCCGGAATTCCTGGCATTTGCTGGGACACTGATTGGAAGTATTACTGCCTTCTACTTTACCCACAATAAAAGCACATAGAGAGAAATAACTGGGGTCAGATCAAACTTTTGGCGTTCAAACACCCAACACAAAAATGAGCCAATAGCTTCACTTTACCGACTACCGACGCCCCTGAGCTCGCACTGATCACTAGAGATGTAACCCGCAATGACCGACAACAGCTGGGATAGTTATGCCGAGGGATGGGACAGTAATAGCGACGTGATCAGCTATTCGGAGCGCGCCTTCCGGTCCCTTACCGACACCCTGAACTGCAAAGGCGCCCGAATCCTGGATTTCGGCTGCGGCACGGGCCTGCTGACGGAACGCCTCGCTCCACTGGCAAGCAGCATCGTCGCCCTCGACCCATCGGGGAAAATGCTTGCCGTACTGGAGGCCAAGCAACTGGGCAATGTTACTACCATACAATCCAGCCTGACTCGGGAGCTGATCGACAAGAACAGGCAACTGCAGGACAAGTTCGACCTGATCGTCGCTTCTTCCGCACTCGCTTTTGTCCCGAACTACAAGGACACAGTACGACTGCTGGCTGAGTTACTGAATAGCAATGGCCGCCTGGTTCAGTGGGATTGGCTGAAGGAGGACGGTAACGAAGATACCGGATTTACCCGCGAGGACATCGCAGCCGCTTTCAGGGAGGCAGGCCTGTCCGACATCCAGGTAACCCTACCCTTCTCCATGGGAACAGGTGAAAACCGGATGGACGTTGTAATGGGCACAGGGATCTATCAATAAGACTATGTGGGCTCTGAGCAAGGGCAAGAACGCCTCCGATATCGCGCTGGTCAGGGATGCCAGGAAAAGCAAAAAGAGTTAATAGAGAATATTGCGGCAAAGTAAAATATTGGCGCCTCATCGGGCTCACAATAACCTACCAACTTTGAAAGAAACAACTATGTCGCCCATCGAGAAAGCCAGGAAGCACTGGCGGCACAACGAAGATCAGGCAGCGATCGAGATTCTCGACGTCGAAGAACTGGCCACTTCGCCGGAAGCGCTGTTTATTCTTGGCAATATTTATAACTGTGCCGACGCCAGCATTGGCGGCGTTCGCCAAAGCTACCCCAAAGCCCGAAGATACTGGCTGGAAGCCTTGAAACATGGTTCGACGGAAGCTGCCGTTGAGCTGGGAGACCTGTATTATTTTGGAAACGGCGTTAAACAGAGCTTCAGCAAGGCGGAGCACTTCTGGATGATTGCAGCCAGCGCCGGAGATGAAACAGGGATATTCAAGCTTGCTGGCCTCTACTGCGATCATATGCCCGAGAAAATTCACGATGCCATCGCGTATTTACAGGCGTTGGCTGACGGTTCGTCATTCGCTGACAATGCCTGCTACAAACTTGGAAAAATCTATAATCGCGGCATTGGCGTGGACAGAGATCCGGTACAAGCAGCATCGTGGTTCGAAGCCGGTGCAAAACACAACCATGGCAGCTGCCTGCTGGACCTGGCATTCCTTCTCTACAAGGGTGACGGGGTGATAAAGAACGTTGATCGGGCGATACAACTAGCTGAACGCGCCGAAAAAACGGAGTGGTTAAAAGATGTTGCCCCCGTATTTATTGAACAAATGCGCAAAGGCACCCTACTCCATTGATTCATTGTTTTAACAGCTCCATCTGCGCTTCATAAGTCATTTATGAGCTCAGGGCCTGGATCGGCGCCAGCCTGATACTTTCCCCTAAAGCCTATCGCTAATTGGGCGAAGAAGACCTGAGCGCGTGCGAGTATGAGACACAAGGTGGAGTCCCGATTCAATTGCTCAACCTCGCTTTCAAGGACTCGGCGCAAGGACTCCCCGTTTTCAAAACCTGTTTCGAGTCCTGTTTGACCGTATTCTGTAATGCGCGGTTTATGAATGCCGTAGA
Source organism: Microbulbifer mangrovi (assembly GCF_002009015.1). Classification (GTDB taxonomy): domain Bacteria; phylum Pseudomonadota; class Gammaproteobacteria; order Pseudomonadales; family Cellvibrionaceae; genus Microbulbifer; species Microbulbifer mangrovi. The sequence continues at coordinate 25,315 of NZ_LZDE01000338.1, forward strand.
GGACTTTAGTCTGACCGGTGTGGTATTCGATGAAAATCTTGTGCCGCAGTACTGAGTGCGCGGAGATTGGTGGTAGAGTAAAGCTTAGACACCTTAACCGACTCTATCCTAAGCACACCAGCCCAAATGCCCTACGTACTGATCACTCTGGCCATAGTCGCCCTTATCGTCGGCCCCCAGCTATGGGTACGCTTTGTGCTGTGGCGGCACTCCACCGAAATCGGCGATATGCCAGGGTCCGGCGCCGAACTGGCCAAGCATCTGATCGAGCGCTATAAGCTCGACGGCGTTAAGGTAATAGAGGCCGGCAAGGACCAGAACTACTACTCACCGTCTGAGAAAATCGTGGCGCTGAGCCCGGAGGTTTACCACGGCAAGTCGGTGACTGCGGTGGCGGTGGCCGCCCATGAAGTGGGCCATGCGATGCAGTCCTGTCGCGAGGAACCCATTTCCAAGCTGCGGGACAAGTACCTGGGCCGGGCCGGCCAGATCCAGAAAATCGGTGGTTATATCCTGATCGCCGCCCCTATTCTCACCCTGCTGATCAAGTCGCCGGTGATCTTCCTGTGGATTGGCGTGGCGGCGGTGATTACCATGCTCGCGTCCGCACTGATGTATGTGGCGATACTGCCGGAAGAGTACGATGCGAGCTTCAACAAGGCCCTGCCGATTCTCCGGGAGGGCTACCTGCCGGAACACCTGTTGAGCAAGGCCCACAGTGTGCTGAAGGCCTGCGCCCTCACCTACGTGGCCGGGGCCCTGCTGGATGTACTCAGGCTGTGGCGCTGGATACGATTTTTGCGATAAGCGCATTCCGTCAATGGCATCCCCGGCTGCCTACTTTCCCCAAATAACGAATTTATAAAACCCGTATGTCCAGAATTACCGCCCTCTTGTGCGCCGCCCTCCTTTCCCTGTCAGCCTACGCCGAGCAAACGGTTTCCAGGAAAGGCCATCTGTTCGAGATCAAGAGCACCGAAATATTCACCATCGAATCCAAAGTGCTCGGCCGCAAATACGATGTTTACATCAAGGTGCCCGCGGGTTACTCAGATAAGGGACACAAAGAGACGTCTTATCCGGTTCTGTACCTGAACGATGCGCCCCATACGTTCAAGGTTGCCACTGGGGTCACGCATTTCAAGAGCATGAACCGGGCCATTGTCGTGGGTATTGATTTTGCCCACGGCGAGCATGGGCAGTTCAGCCGGGTGCGCGACCTTACACCCGAGCGGGATACAACCTGGGTCAAATACACCACCGGTGGTGCGCCGGACTATTTACAGTTTATCCGGGACGAGCTGATCCCGTTTGTGGAAGGCAACTACCGCGCAGATCCGGCGCGACGGATCCTGTCCGGCCACTCTCTGGGCGGCTCATTCGGCGCCTGGGTGCTGCTCACACAACCGGAACTGTTCTCCAGCTATATCCTGACCAGCCCTTCCCTCTGGTATAAGGACGACCTCATCTTCGAGTTCGAAGAGGAATACGCGAAACACCACCGGTCACTGAACGCCAACCTGTTCGTCGCCACCGGTGACCTGGAAACCGCAGAAAACGGGATGCGCAACGATATGGTCGACGGCCACCGCCGCTTCCTCAAGCGCCTGCGTTCGCGCAACTATGAGGGGCTCAATATCAAAGATGAGGTGGTTATTGGTACTGATCACGAATCCACGTTTCCCGTGGGGCTGACCAAAGGTCTTCGCTGGATTTACCAGGATTTATGGTAGGTGCGGGTATTGGGATCCGCATATCGTAATTAGATAGACCGCGGATGCCCGTTCAGCCAGGCATCCCTCCCCTCATCACCGCGCGGCCGTCACGCTACACTTCTGTCCAGGCGGTTCTGCTCTTGCTGCGAACCCACCGGTTTTACCCGTTTGGAAGGGGAAGGTTTATGACCAGTTCCCACGCGTCACTGGCATCCATTCAGCGCCACGCCCTGCCCCTGAACGGCAGTTCCGGCGACTACGATGCACTGCTGGCAAAAGCCGCCAGTCGCCAGTTCATCCTGCTGGGCGAGGCGAGCCACGGCACCCATGACTTTTATGCGGCGCGGGCCGCGATTACCCAGCGTATGATCGAGGAACAGGGCCTGGATGCGGTGATCATCGAGGGGGACTGGCCCGACGTGTATCGCATCAACCGTTTTGTGCGAGGGCTAGATGGCGACGCCAGTGCGCGCGATGCACTGGGGGATTTCGAGCGTTTTCCACTGTGGATGTGGCGCAATACGGTGATGGAGCCATTTATCCAGTGGCTGCATGACTGGAACACCCAAAGGCCCAAAGCACAGCAGACCGGTGTTTACGGCATGGATCTGTACAGCATGTACCGCTCCGCCGATGCGGTGGTGTCCTATCTCGACACGGTCGACCCGGAAGCTGCGCAGCGCGCGCGCAGCCGCTATGCCTGTATGAATCACCACGGCGACCCGCAACGCTACGGCTACACCGCCGCCATGGGCATCAGCGAATCCTGCCAGCAGCAGGCGGTGGAACAGGTACTGGAGATGATGCGTGCGCGCAGCCAGTGGCTGCAACAGGGCGGCCTCCTCGCCGAAGACGAGCAGTTCTATGCGGAGCGCAATGCACATGTGGTGCAGCATGCAGAGGCCTACTACCGCGGCATGTTTTCCACCCGTGTGAACACCTGGAACCTGCGTGACGAACATATGGTGGACACCCTGCTGGCATTGCGACGGCACATCGAGCGGCAGCGGGGACAACCGGCACGCATCGCGGTGTGGGCACACAATTCGCATCTGGGCGATGCGCGGGCCACGGAAGCCGTGCAACGGGGGGAACTGAATGTCGGCCAGCTGGTGCGCGAGAAAACTGCGGACGAGGCATTACTGGTCGGATTCACCACCTACACCGGACATGTGACGGCCGCTCAGGAGTGGGGAGACCCTGCCGACCATCGCTGGGTAAGGACGGCGCTGGAAGGAAGTGTCGAGGCACTGTTTCATGAGAGCGGGCTTGGCAGTTTCTATCTCGACATGCGCCAGTTGCAGGGCGATGCGCTGCGCGAGTCGCTACTGGAGCGGGCCATCGGCGTTATCTACCGGCCCGAGACCGAGCGTCAGAGCCACTATTTTTACGTGGATGTTCGCGACCAGTTCGATGCGGTCTTTCACCTGGACGAGACCACCGCCCTTGAACCCCTGGACCTCACCGAAGGCTGGGACGAACAGGAGCCGCCGGAGACCTGGCCGTTCGGGATATAAATCACCGATACCGAATGCGCCACACGGCAGAATTGGAGAAGTCCCGGGCTGACCTATCCAGAATCATCGGCAGAAGGTATAACTTCAGGCCTGACCACCAACCAAAAACAACCAGTGACGTCCGTGCAGCCATTTACTACCCGATTTACCTTGTCCCGCGACTACCTTGCCGAGTGCTTCGACCAGTCTTTACCCTATGGGAAAAGCGCCAAGCCCAACTATCTGTTCCCGGTATTGTTTTTTGCCGCGGGTACGGGGTTACTGTTGTTCAGCGAGCAACCCAAAGTCGCCAGCTTCACATTGATCGCCCTGGCGATTCTGGAACTGCTGCATATCCGATACCGGCGCGCCTGGTGGTTAACACGGCAGATGTGGGGAAAAGGGGCCGGTACCGAGGTGAAATTAACCGTCGATGAAAATGGTATCCAGACACAGAACGCCGATACACAAACAACGCTGTTATGGCCGGATATCGAGCGGGTGATTGAAACCGATTTGGGGCTGATTCTGGTCGCCAAATCCGGCAGCCGGCAATACCTGTCCAAATCGCTGTTTACTGCTGATGTGTTGAGCGAAATTATGGCCAAAACCAATGGGGAGGCTTGAACCGCGGACAACGCCATAGCAGGCAATGACCAGGACGATTACTTGCCGGCGCCCTGCTGGATGTGTTCAGGCTGTGGCGCTGGATACTATTTTTAAGACACGCACCGCGGAGCCCGCTTTACCTTGACTACAACCACCGAAATCAAAACCGCCATTATCGGCTACGGTTTTTCTGCGACGACTTTTCACCTGCCGTTTATCCTGAACCTGCCGCCCTTTCGCTTTACCGCGGTCAGCACCTCCAAGGGTGAGCTGGTGCAAAAGCAGCACCCGGAGGTGGAGGTCTATGCTGATGCGGAAACGCTACTGAGCCGGTGCGATGCCGACCTGGTGATCATCACCGCCCCCAACGCAGCACACTTTGCCCTGGCCAAGCTCGCCCTGCAGCAGGGCAAACCTGTGGTACTGGAAAAGCCGTTTGTTACGCGTGTTGAGCAGGGCGAGGAGCTGATCGCGCTGGCGCGGCAGCAACAGCGGGTACTGAGCGTCTACCATAACCGCCGCTGGGATGGTGACTTCCTCACGGTACAGAAACTGATTGCCGAAAACCGCCTGGGCGCCGTGCGCTATTTTGAAAGCCACTTCGACCGCTTCCGCCCCGAGGTGCGCAAGCGCTGGCGCGAGTCCGATGTGGAGGGTGGCGGTATCCTGTTCGACCTGGGACCGCATATGCTCGACCAGGCCCTACAGCTGTTTGGCCCACCCACGGCGATCACCGCACAGGTAAAGACGCTGCGGCCACAGGCGGAAGTGGATGACTTTTTCCACCTGACGCTGCATTACCCACAGCACCTGGCCGTGCTGCGGAGCAGTCCCTTCTGCGCATCGCCCACCCTGCGCTTCGAGGTACAAGGTGAGGCCGGGAGTTTTATCAAGCACGGCCTGGACCCGCAGGAAGAGCGCCTCAAATCAGGTGTGCTGCCGGTGACCCCAGGTTGGTCACAGGAAAATTCCGAGCAGTACGGCCAGCTGTACACTGCAGACGGAGCACAACCCGTCACTACCGAGACCGGCGGCTATCAGCACTATTATCACCAGCTTGCCGGTGCCATTCTCGACGGCAGTGAGATTCCGGTAAGTGCCGAGCAAGCCCTGAGGAATATCCGCCTGATCCACCTGGCGCTGCAAAGCAGTGCCAGCGGGCAAACAGTTGCGGTAGACAGTAAGGTTTAACGAACTGCCCAAAGCGATATCAACAACGCCCACATCATGGTGGCGTTATCTTTCCCGCCACAATGCGCTGCGCGCTATCGGGTTGGTAGAGACTCAGTTGGCCATATGCTAGAACTGCTCACAGAATAATAACGAGTGGATCTAGCACCATGGATGAACTGGATAACCGGCACTACCGCCCTGCCCTCCGGCTGCTGCCCATTTGCCTAGCAGCCCTGCTTACCGCCTGCGGCTTTGGTACAGATAAAAACCCCGGCGCAAATCAGGAAGATCAACAACAAGATAAACCACAAGATAAACCACAAATAGTGGCGCGCATCGGCGATAGCGCGATCACCCTGCAACAGGTGGATGAAAAAATCCGCCTAGAACGGCACGACCTGGCACTGGCGGAGTACCAGCTGCGTTTCAATACGCTCAAATCCATGGTGGATGCACAGCACTCTTCGCCAGCGTCCGAAGGAGAAGCGCCCACTGTGGAGTGGCTGCTGCCCCATCCCCAACCTCCCAGACTGGACATAGATAATGGCGACCGTCGCCTGCGCGGCAACCCCGAAGCCCCGGTAACCCTCGCGGTATTCTGTTCCTACCAGTCGGTTCACTGCGCCACCACCAACCTGGTGCTGCGGGAATTGCTGGATCGCTACGCCGGCTGGATTGCCGTGGTGCCGTTCGACTTTCCCATGCACTACCACCGGCAGGGTACGCAGGCCGCCGCTGCGGTGCACTGCGCCGGCCTGCAGGACACGCCCTGGGCCTACGCGGATGGTCTCTACACCCAGGCGAAAGCAATGGATGGGGAGACCTTCAGCCAGCTCGCGACACAGCAGGGATTGTCGCGGGATGCGTTCAACCGTTGCCTCGACGATCTCGAGGGCAGCGACCGGGTTGCCGCCGATACCACCCTCGCCCGCTCCCTGGGCCTGCAAAGCGTGCCGGTGGTGTTTGTGAATGGGCTCTATGTCAAAGGCCCGCGCCCCCTGGAGCACTACGCCATGTGGATTGACCAGGAGTTGCAACGTCTGGGGCACGATCCGGCGAGCGCCCATGCCGATGCCGCCCGCTGGCGACAGTCCGGTGAGCGGATTGCCGAGACCGAATTGCCGCTGCGGCTAAACGGCACCAGTGTTTCCTCACAGCCCGAACAGTCCACGGCCCTGATCGGTATCCGCGATGCCTCTGCCGGGCAATTCTCCCCCGGTGACACGCTGATGGACGGCGTCACCCTCAAGCGGGTACACGAGCGCTACGCCATCCTGCAGGTCAGCGACCACCTGGAGCGATTGACCCTGCGCGGAGAGGATGGCGATTACGTGCGGGTGCCCATGACCACCACAGCACAGCGCGACAAGGCCACCATGCGACGGATCGAGCAACCAGACGGCGAGTCCCGCAAACTGATCCCGCCTTCCGGCGTATTGACCCTGGGGCAGGCGTGGCTGGAACAGCAGCTGCAGAACCGCGCCGAGCTGGAAAAGAAATTCGTCCCCGCGGAGCATGTGGTCGACGGGCACAACCTGTTGCGACTCGAGGGCATCGCAGACAACGAGTTCTTCACCGCACTGGGCTTTGAGGAAGGCGATGTGGTGGTGCGGGTGAACGACACCTGGGTGCACAGTGGCCAGAACCAGCTCTGGGATGCACTGACCAGTGGCGAGGTGGTCGATGTGACCTATATGCGCAACGGGCTACCGGAGCGGGTGCAATACGTTGTCGAGGAAGAGAGCTATTTCGAGCAGGACAGTAGCAACGAAAGCGACCAGGATAATGCTGGCGATGACGAGTGAGGTGCTGTTGAAATGTATTTGTGCTGACGCGAATTGAGGGCTCCTTACGGAGCCCTGTTCACCGCCCGCGATTTACTTGTCCGGGTTACCGTTCCACATCAGGTTCGCTACCGTGTTCTGGCCCCGCACGCTGGGATGGAAGCAGTCCCCACCATCAATATCATCTTTGCCGAAGGTGAAGGTGCCCACATTGGTCTGGTTCGCTCCGGAGTATTCCGCAACTACCTCCACACCATTGGTGCCGTTGTAGGCCGCGGCCTCCTGCTGTAGGACCTCGTTATACAGGCGCTGTGCAGCATTGATTCCCGCGTAACGTGTGGCAAAGGATTCTCCGTTCATGGTGCCGCCGTTGGTGGCGATGCGGCAAATACCGAAGGTCGACCAGACGCTTTCACAGTTAACCCGCCAGTTACCGCTCTGCTTGGCGACACCCGCCGCGCGCAGATCCTGCACCCGGGGCACCGAACCGAGCACTACCGTAGAGCCGCTGGGCAGGCCGCCCACCAGCTTGTCGAGCCCGGCTTTCACCGCCCCGCGCCATTGGTTTTCCGTCAACAGCGGGTCTGAGCAGTTGGCCGGGTCGACGCAGTCGCGGTTGCAGATATCATTGCCGCCGAGCACCACTTCCACGTGATCGGCAACCAGCGTATCCGCAAGGATCCGGTCCGCCTGCACGCTGAAATTGTCACTGCCGCCGCGCATCTCCGAACCGGAACGGGCGGCGTTCTTGTTGGCAGCAACATTCGGGTCTATGGCTTTGTATTTGTCGTGGACACTGTTGACACTACCGTCCCAACCATCGAACCAGCTGTGTTCCGGCTGGTCGCCGCCCAACAGGCAGAAAAATCCGCCAGTAAAAAACGTATTGCCGGTACAGTCGGCCGCGAACCCCATGGTGATACTGTCACCGGCGGCAGTGCCTTTGGCAGGCGCCCCCAGGGTATTGATAGACCACAGCGCCGAGGTAATGGCGAGGGAAACAAAAAGACTGGCTTTATGCATTGTGTTTTCTCCGATCATCATATTTATGACTTTATTTTTTTAATGCGGTGAACGGAGACAGGTTAGTTGGTCACGCTATTACCCGCGGATGGGTTACATGCCGTCTTATTCAGTCTGAGATGTAAATCTCAGTCCTGTCGCCCAAAGCGTTTGCCGAGTGCTGCAAAATGCGAAGGTGCTTCGGCGCCAGAAATCACTCCCGTCACGCCGCCGACAACCAACCCGTGAGAGCCGCCAGACAATGAAACGCACCCTCGTGAAAATCTTTGCCGGATATATTCTGTTCAATCTGTTACTGGCTGCAGTTTTTATTTCTGCCGGCGGCTGGCAAATGCTAAAAAAACCGAAGATTCCGCCGACGGCTTCCGAGCCAACACTGCAGTCTGACCTGGCGTTTTTTCACGACATCGTTCTCGCTAATGAAAAGGATATTACGCCGGAGCAAGCAGCACGCTTCTCCAGCATTATCGATACTGCACCCACACCAACGAGCGAGGATGAGCTGACGCTCACCGCGCTGAGGGCGCTGGCAGTTTTCGACAACGCCCACACGACGGTACTGACCACCAGAATGTACCGGCTGCCGCTGCGCTTTCACTGGACCGCTGATGGCCTGATTGTCGTCAAGTCACGGCCGGAATACCCCCACCTTCTCGGCCAGCGGGTGCTGTCCCTCGGTGGCAAGGCGCCCGAGGCCATGCTTGAGGACACCGCCAAATTGACCGGTGGCGGTACACCGGGGTGGCAGCGCTATCGCAGCCAATTCCTGTTTTCAGCCCCCAGTGCCCTTGCCTTCCTGGGCGCGGAAGCGGAACTTCAGTCAACTGAAATCCGTACCGTGGATACGCAGGGAAATGAAGCCAGCATCGAACTTGCCGCAGACGAGAACACCATGCCCGGCGATCCCTTCTGGGACTTTCGCAATATTTTCCCCGACGACGAGCACTTCAATACAGAGGGATGGGTTTCGCTGCTGCACAGAGACCAGGAGCTTCCCCTGTACCTGCAGGAAACAGAGAAGCTCCACATACTGCGGAAAGTCCCAGGGCGCGATGCAGTCTACGTGCGCATGAATGCGAGCTTTGCGGACAAGTCGGAGTCACTCGATCAGTTCGAGCAGCGCATTACCAACCTTGTGGACGCTGAACAGCCGAACAATATCATTGTGGATTTCCGCTATAACCGGGGCGGTGATTACACCAAGGTCCTTCCCATCGTCCGCACACTATCCGACGCGGTCCCCCCTGAAGGCAGGCTCTATCTACTGGTCGGGCCAAACACATTTTCTGCCGGCATTATCGCCGCCAGCCAGTTCAAACGGTTCCTTCCCGATCGACTGACGGTGGTGGGCAGTGAAGTTGGAGACGAACTGCGCTTTCGCGCCGAGGGCTTCTATCCAACGCTGCCAAATTCTGGCATTCAATTGTATTTGACCAAGGCGTGGACGGATCTCGCAGATGGATGCGGATGGTTTGACGACTGCTGGCCGCCGAACAAGCTTTTTCTCGAGGAAATCGGCTCATTCGGCGTTGACCTGCCAGTGGAAAATACCTGGGATGCTTATCTGAACCGGGAGGATCTGGTGATGCAGGCGGCGCTGGACGATATCCCCTGACCCGCTCCGGTATTGCGAGGCCAAGTGCCTTGGCCAAACCAGACTCCACAGTTTGACGGCTAGCCATCAAACCCATCCCAATACGGCGGGTCACCAAAGTAGCTGCTGATAAAATCGATAAACACTCGAAGTTTGGTGGCCAGCAGTTTTCTGTGGGGATATACCGCATACAGTGCCAGCGGCTCGGGTTCAAACTTCTGCAGAATGATTTCCAGCTTGCCCGCCTTGATGGCTTCGCCGGCGATAAAGGTGGGCTGCAATACATACCCCTGCCCGGCAATCGCGGCCTGCATCAGGATTTCTCCGTTGTTACACGCGATCCCTGCCGCACCAACCGGCTGGCTTCTTTTCAACGCGGTCATCAGGCGGGAATCTCCCGGGCTCGATTCCATATAGCTGTAGCGCAGATAGTGTTCCGGATTTAAATTTTCCGGTGTCTCGGGCACGCCCTCCCGGCCCAGGTATTCAGGGGATGCGCACACTACCAGGCGTATCGGCGCCAGTCTCCGGGCAATCAGCGAAGAGCTTTTAAGCTTGCCGATACGCAAGGCCACATCAAACCCCTCCTCCACCACATCCACCTTGCGGTCATTGAGCTGCAGTTCGATGCCCACCGACGGGTGCTCCTGTTTAAAGTCCCCGATCAGTGGTGCCAGGTGGCGTGTGGCAAAGGTGACCGGGGCGCTGATACGCAGGAGCCCCTGGGCTTCGCTTTGCATCTGCCCCAGCTGGCGCTCCATATCCGTGAGGCTTTCCAGAATCTGCACGGCAAACTGGTAGCACTGTTCGCCCTCCTGCGTCAGATGCACGCGCCGCGTGGTGCGGTTGAACAGACGCACCTTGAGGTGCTCTTCCAGCTGCGACACGTACTTGCTGACCAGCTGGTTCGACAGCTCCAGCTTGTCCGCGGCCTTCTTGAAGCCCCCTTCGTCAGCGACCGCCACAAAGGCGTTCAGCGCGGTAATCCGGTCCATAGCAGCATAACCAACCATATTGCCAACAATACGTTGATAGTAGACCAACAAACTGTACGTTTATACCCCGCTACGTTGCCATTAAACTGATTTCCAAGCTGGTGAGGTTTGTACACCAAGCCCAACCCCAACAACTCGGAGAACGGTTATGACTACGCAAGTGATCAACAAAGTTTTGAACTCTAACGCCGGACTGGGCGCACTCGCCCTGCGTGTACCGGTGGGCATCATCCTCGCCGCCCACGGCGCCCAGAAACTGTTTGGCTGGTTCGGCGGCTACGGACTGGAAGGCACCGGCCAGTGGATGGCAAGCATTGGCCTGGAGCCGGGGTACCTGATGGCCCTGCTGGCCGGCAGCGCAGAATTCTTTGGTGGCCTCGCCCTGATACTCGGCCTGCTGACCCGCCCTGCCGCTGCGGTAAGTGCCGTCACCATGCTGGTGGCGATCTTCAGCGCCCATATCAGCAACGGTTTCTTCCTGACCAACAACGGCTACGAATATGCTCTGGCCCTGTTCGGGGCGACCTTGGCCCTGGCCATCCAGGGTGGCGGCGCCTTCGCGGTGGATAACGGCCTGAGCAATCTCCTGGCCGACGATCACGATCTGCAAGTGGCGCAATCCACAGGCCACACAGTCTGATAGCCAACTTTGACAATCCCCTCTTGCGCCCCCAGCCGGGGGCGCACGCATATCGAGAAGTGGTGACAGCATGTTAGTAAATGGCGTTTGGCAGGAAAATTGGCAACCGGTGCAACAGGAAGACGACGATGGCCGCTTTATTCGGCAGACATCATCCTTTCGCAACTGGGTGACCGTGGATGGTTCCGCCGGTGTCACGGGCCGAGCAGGATTCAAGGCAGAGGCCGGCCGCTACCACCTGTACGTTGCATATATCTGCCCCTGGGCGAGCCGCGCCCTGATGGCACGTCAATTGAAGGGCCTGACAGAGGTAATCAGTGTGTCGGTGGTCAATCCGGTCCTTACCGATCAGGGTTGGGCGTTCGGTGGCTTTAGCGGCAGCGACGAAGACACATTGAATGGCGCACGCTATATGCATGAGCTCTACACCCGCGCCGATCCCAACTTTACCGGGCGTGCCACAGTGCCGGTGCTGTGGGACAAACAGACAGGAACCATCGTCAATAACGAATCCGCGGATATCGTGCGTATGCTCAATAGCGCTTTCACTCATCTGGGCAACGGCGGCCCCGACCTGTACCCCGCGACGCTGGCAGAGGATATCGACGCGTTAAACAGATACCTTTACGAAAACCTGAACAACGGCGTTTACCAGACCGGCTTTGCCACCACACAGTTTGCCTATGAAGAAGCCTATGCTCGTGTATTTGCAGCGCTGGATGAAATGGAATCGCGCCTCGCCGATGGACGAAGCTTTCTCTTCGGGGATGCACTGACCGAATCGGACATCCGCCTCTTCGTTACCCTGGTGCGATTTGATGCGGCATATTTTGGCCTGTTCAAGTGCAACCGCAATGCGCTCAGGGAAATGCCCAACCTGCACCGCTTTATGCACCGGGTACTCGGATTAGAGGGAGTAAAAGAGACGGTGAAGCTGGATCATATCAAGGCCGGCTACTATTCAATCAAGGCACTCAATCCCACAGGAATTGTTCCGGAGGGGCCGCATAGTATTTGACGCGAATTTACCCGATGGAAGGATTCACTATTGTGATTGTTAAAGGCAAGCCTGGTAGAGTCTCGTTAGGGCTTCTGAGTGCGCGACGGAACATGTCTTCCCGCAGCTAACTCATCGATGGCCTTTGCAAGGTCATCCCGAGATACCATTGGGGAAAAAATACCAAATTCGAGTTTATCGCCAATTACTTCCTGAATAATTGGCTCATCAATAATTCGACGATCATAGGACATCCCGTAAATCAACGCCGTGTCGCACAGGATATTGATTCTACGCGGAACACCTTCACTGAAGCGGCCGACCGCTTTGCACGCTTCCCGAGTAAATAGTGGCTTTTTTCTTCCCGCGACCGACAAGCGAAACTCGATGTAGCTTTGGATCTCGGTTTCAAGCAGAGGTCGCAGCCGAAAATCCACGGAAATACGCTGAGCGAACTGTTGTGATTCCGGTCGTGAGAGAAGGTAAGCTAGTGCAGGCTGTCCTGTAAGGATCACCTGCAAGAGTAGGTGTTTATCTGCATTGATATTCGACAATAATCGCAGTTCCTCCAGTGCTTCTGGGCTAAGGTTTTGACCTTCATCCACAATCAGAACAACCCGTCTCCCCTCCCGGTATTGCGCCAAAAGAAAGCGCTGAAACCTGTCAAAGAGGCCTTGTGGAGATATCGCATCGAAGGGCTGCCCAAATGCCTGCATCACCCAAGCGAGTAGATTAGTCTGTGCCCAGTGCGTGTTATTAACCAAGCCAACAGTGGCTGACTCAGGCAAACTCTCAAGCAAACGGCGAATGAGGGTAGTTTTCCCGACCCCGACCTCGCCCGAAATAACCGTAAAGCCCGCTCGATTTTCTATAGCATATTCGAGCATGGTATATGCAAGCCTATGCCTACGACTAAAATAGAGGAACGCCGGGTCCGGCTGGATCGAAAAGGGCTTTTCTGTCAGGCCATAATACGATTCGTACATCTCGCTAACCTAAAGCCGTCTCATAGCCGCTTTAACTTCATCACGGAAAGGAAAACTATCCTCCGGACCAAGGTCAAGGGCCAACTGAAGTTCTCGCCGGGCGAGTTCATTCTCTTGAAGCGCCAAGTAGGTCATGCCGAGGTGATAGCGGAAAACCGGCATTGTTGGGGTTTGGCGCACAGCCCCCTCCAGAAAGCTACGGGCATCCTCGACTTTACCAAGTCGATAGTAGGTCCAACCTAGCGTGTCTTTGAAATGTGGAATATCTGAATTTTGGAAACGACGCGCGAGCTCATGTGCACGCTGAAGGCTCTCTCTGTCGTCTCTGTATTCAGACAAAAGACTAGCGAGGTTATTCACCACGATATCCGCATTAGGTCGGGCGTCTAGAAGACTTTCGTAGCTGGCAATAGCCTCATCATAGACGCGTCGGCGCTCTAGTAATACAGCTTTAGCCAGATTCAGGTTAAAATCGCCAGGGACAAGCGCGAGGCCGCGGTTCAGCGTTGCCAACGCTTCCTCCAAATCGCCCGTACGTTGCTTGGCCTGTGAAATGTACAGATAAGCCGCAGTATTTAGGGGATGGCTCTCCAAAACCCGGGAAAACACGTGAATTGCACTCTCAACCTCTCCCTCAGAAAGGTAAACTTGCCCCTTTAGTAATTGGGTAGAGACTTCTTCCTTACTGGCCTGAAGTTTCGAGTCGAGGAATTGATGGGCATCCTTTGACCTTCCGCTGCTTAGGTATGCGCCGACCAAAGACTGTAGTATGCGTTCCGACGATGGGGAAGCCTGATAGGCACGTTTGAAAGCTGCAATACTGCCGGTATAATCTTTCTGCGCTGCGTACAAAGCGCCCTGCACCTCGTCAGCAGCGGCTTCTCCAACATGCTCCCGCACAAGATTCACAGCCGCCTGCGCACCATCCCAATCCTCTGTCGCAATGCGTAAATTGGCCAAATAAGTGAGTGAATCTGCATGTCCGGGATGTGATGTTATGACTTTCTCGAGCACTTGCTCCGCTCGCTGCGGGCGCTGTAACTTAACCAGAAATTTGGCTAAAGGCAGCCCAAACTGAGGGGCCTGTGCGCTAGCCTCAAAAGCGCGAAAATACCGGTCTTCCGCAAGGTCTTTCATCCCCCCCAACTCGTGAGCTTTACCCAGCAGGAAAAGCGCTCGAGCTGAGTCCGGGTCATCACTGAGCACTCTTCGCAGGCTTGAAATCGCTTCACTGAAATTTCCCTCATCGATTAATCGATAGGACTTGATCAATAAAGCTTGCTCATTTCGCGGATCGTCCGTGAGTACAGAATCGAGTAACAACATGGCTTGGTCGTACTGACGATTAGCCAAATAATACACAGCGAGCAAACCTTGAGCCTTGTGTCTCTGCTCCAAAGAAGTCGCTGTTTCTCCAATAGCCTCCAAGTTCTGCACAGCACCTTCGTTATCTCCGGTACGGTGTTGTAATTGCACCATCATAAAGCGCAGATCAGTGGATGAAGGGGCCAACTCGATTAATTTTGCTAGCTCCTCAATGGCTGCAGACGCACCACGTGTCCGATTAATGAAACGAACTAGCTCCATTCGAGGCCGACTATCCTCTGGCCTCGCAACTACAAGATCACGGTATATACGCTCCGCCATACCTTCCTTCAATTGCTCGAGGTAAAAGCGTGCCAGCAAATAATGAAAAGCGTCAGTTTCTGGGTAAATCTCAATTAAATTTTTAAGCACAGCCTCTGACGATTCTACTCGGTCAATACGATTAAGCGCTTCGATCTTTATCAGCTGTAGTGCAACATTTTTTTCGTGGTGCGAAATCCCGCGATCAAGATACTCAAGCGCCTGCGCTACATCCCCGCTCTGTAGGCGCTCTGTCGCAAGAACGACAAGAGCGTCCGCGTTTTCAGGGTCAGCCTGCAATGCTCGACGTGCCAGGTCAACCGAACCTTCTATGTCTTTAAGTGTATATATAATAGCCGCTCGTAAAGCGAGCACTCGGGCGTCATCTGGTGCTAATTGCAGGCTCGCAGTACTTACCTCAAGAGCTCGCTCAAGCTGTCCCGCACCGAGTAATAGACGAACTTTCTCGATGTGAGCATCCAAATTTTGGGGATCTATTTCAACTACTCTATCAAGTAATGAAAAAGTATCCGACCAGTCGGAATCCATTTTGGCAACCTGTGCCAATCCATACCAGGCAGGGGAAAGCTTGTCGTCAATCTGCAACGCATTCTTAAACTCAAGCTCAGCTTTAACTGGTTCACCAGCCAGCAGAAGGGCTTCCCCCTTAACCAGGTACTGACGTGCCTGCTCTTCAGGAGAATCACATGCAGATAAAAACGATATATTGGCTATTATCAACAACCGCCAGAATATTCTCATCAGATAGTATCCTCATTAATCCACTGACCGCCCTGTTTTGGCACATAATTTTGGACGTGGGAAATCGCATCAGAGATAAAGGTGGCAATACGAGCATCCGCGTCAGCGACATCCTCATCATGTCCGACCACGGTAGTAACTCGAACTAATGCTCCATCGGTTCTATTTAGTTTGATTGAGTCAACGAGAAGGTACCATTTCATTAAATACTCATTGGCGACGCGCCGACCGCGCTGTTCAAACCAGTAGTAAACCAATTGTTTTTCAGAGTTGAGTTCAATCTCAGCACGGTTTATAGGAAAGTCACTACCGTCGGCCAGCGCATAGCTGACAGTCTTGAAATCTGTGATCTTCCACCCACCACCCGGAATACACAACCTGGGGGAATGTACAGAACGACCCTCATTTTGTGAGACGTAATACGCCATATAAAGGTTAACGTAATCGCCGGCCGTTGCTGAAAAATCGGCGATTAAGTAATCATCAGCAGCGAGGAGGTTTTCTATACCTTGTTCCAAAGAGTACGCGCTACCTGACCAGTCACCTAGATCCATCGGGAACTCTGAAAAAGTCGCTCGCTCCGGAATTAACATCCTGCGCTCTTCAAAGCGGAATACGAGCACAATGCAGATTGCCAGCATAACCGTGACGGACAACAACTTCCTGTTAATTGAAACGGCAGACCTCTCTTCCTGGATCGCGGTAAACTCAGGCACTGCAAGAAGCTCCCTCAGAGAACGTGCTTTACCCCACCGGTCCAACAGCCAAACTTCTAACAGAAGAAGCAGGACGCAAACCATGAATACGATCCAACCTTCAAAGAAATGCAAAAAACCATCAGCCATATTACTACCCCAGATACTGACCAAGAGGCCTATAACTGCAATACGAAAGCTATTCATCAATACAACGATAGGGATAACCGAAATAAGAATAAGCAGTTTCTTCCATAACGGAGCTAAATATAAATACGCAGCTATCGCTCCCAGACTCAGCAAAGGATACAGGTATCGTAAGCCGCTACAGGCTTCAACAACCTGCAACTTGTAGTAACCGAGATCAATCAGGTTACCCTGCAGGTGCACCGAAACACCGGCCATTCGCAACATATCGACGCCAAGTCGCGAGGAAAGTAATTGAAGTCCCCAAGACAGTTGGGAATCAATAAAATTCGGCAATGGGATGGCAAATAATAAAAACAGAACTGGCGCGGCACAGCACCGTAGTAGAGAAGCTCCCCCGACCAGCATAACCAGCCCGGAAAGGAAAAATATAAACCCGATCTGAACTAAAATTTCTACTGATCCAAGCTCGCCAATAACAAGCATTAATAGCGATGCCGTCACAATAAAAAAACCGATTATTGACGAGTTCCCGACGCTATTAATAATAACGTACCGCCGTCGCCAGAGCAGAGCCACACTAAGAATAGGAATAAAAATACCATGGCTATACTCTTCGCGGTCAGCCCATATCTTAAATAGATCTGCCAGCCCTCCCCCAAAAGCTGCCAGAGCAAAAATTGCAGCTAAAACTACGAGCATCCATTGAAAATCAACGCGCGCAAAATTTTCCCGGCTCACCCATTTCGACACAGCAACACTCGCAGTGCATCAGCATACTGCGTCAACGACTTACCGCTGCGCACATCTGACGACGCCATCTAAGATGAAAAATTGATTGATCTTCGAAAAAGCCGAATCACCAAAAGGCCGTTCGGCGCAGTATCAAGAATGTGACATCGGAATTTACCCGAAAATTAGACAGATTTTCGATTGGAAAGAAATACAAACCCTAGCAATGCAGAAGCGAACAACCAAAAAGCAGCAGGAAGCGGTACTGCACTTACTTCTATGTGCGTTTTTATCTTGGCAAAACATTCCCCTACGCACTGAATTCCAAGAACGTAATCCATGCCGCTCAGCAAAGTAGCTGTGAGGCTATTTACGGAGGACGCAAACCAGGTTAGTTCTGTCGGATCATTAAACTCGGACAGTGAATCGATACTAGCGAGACTGTACTCGATATCGACCTGCTTAAATTCGATAAAATCAAAACCGAAAATATTAAAAACTGCAGCGGATACATCGGCACCATCATTAACATGAATACCGACGTAGTCTCCCGGGCTCAAATGAGAGCTCTCCAACGACCATATCCATGCATCGCTACCAGGAGAAACTGTCACGGTCGTATCGAGTGACGCCGCATTCACGTGCATACTTTGCAAGCAAAGCCATATTAGAGGTCCAACTAGAAGAAGCCTCCAAGCATGGAACCAAGAGAAGAAATATTTACGATTATGATAAGGAATGGGCATAATATTCGACCTTTGAGTCGTGGCTCCGAAATTAGAACAATACGCGGCGAATAGACGAGTAACAATGGCCCACAAGGGCCATATATCTAGGTACAAATTGCGAAGAAAGACTAAATGGTTGAATCACCCGTCAGTAGGCCTGCTTACCACTAAACGCGAGTAACGTGCGTAATAAAATCGTAAAGTCTAGCCAAACAGACCAATTATTAATGTATTCAATATCAGACTCGATTCTCTGTATCATCTGATCAATTTGACCAGTCTCTCCACGCAATCCCCGAACTTGAGCTAAGCCTGTGATCCCTGGCTTGATATGATAGCGCGCAAAGTACTGCGCAATGCGCATCGAGTATTCTGCATCATGCTGAATGGCATGCGGTCTCGGACCAACAAGTGACATTTCGCCGCGGAGCACGTTAATTAATTGAGGGAGTTCATCTAAACTCGTTCTTCGGAGAAAAGCTCCAACCCTAGTGACTCTAGGATCATCTCGACTAGCCTGTATGACAGTATCATTTTTCTGCTCGCTAACATACATACTACGAAACTTACAAATACTGAAATTTCGACCATTCCAACCTGCACGCATTTGACGAAAAATCACTGGCCCCGGACTGTCCAGCTTTATCGCCATACTAATAATCAAAAGCAAGGGACTGACCAAAACAAGAATAACGGATGATATCACCAAGTCTTCAATCGATTTCCAAAGTAACCTGGTACCGGTTAGAGGAGTCTCAGACAGCGTGAGAACCGGGATCCCCGCAACTTCGTCAACCCCATGATTAACCAAACGCAGGGAAAAAATATCAGGAACCCAATGGATGGAAATATTGTGATCCAAAAGTGTGAAATATAGATCATTCAGAACCTGCGAGTTCTCCAGTGGAGTAACAATATAGGCTACTCGCACATCATGATTGGTCAATATTTCCACTATTTGAGAAACCGAGCCTAACAGTGGGATCTCCTCACCATCAAAAGCAAGTTTTTCGCTACTCCTTGCCTCCGGTCCGAGCGAAACAGAGCCTATTACCTTCTGCCCAAGCCATGGGTTCCCGCGAATTTTCATCGAAAGATAACCAGCTAGCTCGCCCTGGCCTACCACAATGACATTATCCAGGGCTTCCGAATCAACGAAACCCGATTTTCGCAAACGGTAAAATATGTAATGGAGGAAAGTAGTAAGAGAAAGTCCCGATAAATATAGTTGTGCAATTAATGGACGTGAGAACAGCTCGCTCTGCTTGAATGCAAAACCAATAAAAATAAGTAGCAGGAAGCTCAGGCTCCATGCCTTAAAAAGGTTGAATGCCCTAACGGTGAAACTTCGATTACTCCGATATATTCCCAAGTGATCGAATGAAATAGCCAAGCTCCCCAGCAACAACAGCATCATTGCCAAGTATTCACTGGTGAGTGTTCCACCGTGGAAACGCCCAAGAAACCAGGCACTGGCAATAATCACTACGCCATCCAAAAAAGACTGAATAGCACTGGAAATATTATTCCGGCGACGCAGCACCGATCTGCGGGGAAGCGATGATTCGAAGCTGGACATCAGATCGCACCAGCGCCACACTGAACATAGACCCCAACTGCCTGAGATCGTGCAGTTACCCCCATCTTGCTGAAGATTCGCTTAAGATGGTTTTTAACGGTGTTTAGGCTAATCCCCAGGATTAGACCAATTTCTTCGTTAGACTTTCCTTTACTTACCCAGTTTAATACTTCACGCTCACGTGCGCTCAAGAGATCGATATTAGGCACAGATGTATTAGATTTTACTCTGATCTCAACTGACAATGACTTTATTCTGCGCAAGGCGAGATCAACGTGTGGCATCAGGACATCAAGCAGCAGTTGATCGAACTCAGAAGGCTGCTTATCTATAAAAAACACATATAGACAATCCTTTTGGCTCCGCTCATCTCTAAGGGCATAGACCAGTAGCATACGCGTACGCGCCATTACCACCTTAAAAATCTTAGAATCTGTATCTATCCCGCACTCTTCGGCTAAACGATGAAAGTCCTTAAATAACAGCCAAGCGCCCCCCGCACGAGTCACTATATTGAAAAGACGCCCCATAGCGTTTTCAATACCCTTTAAATCGAATATCTTTTTGGCATCAAATCGCTGCGCAGAAGAAATAACATCGTAAGTGAGATCCCCCCTCCCGAAATCCCCCCAGGCAGCAAAAAAGCTCTCGTGTGGCAACAGTGGGTTTACGTCTGTGCGTAGCCAACGATGAAAGTCACGCCGACTTAAGACGGAACAAGAGGAGCGAAGAGCGTTAAAAATTCGTTCGCTACTTGTAAGATTACCAGCTTGATCAGCAGCCCCGCCCAAACAATCAAAACGCTTAATGACAGGAGCCTGTCCCTGCTCCTTGACCAAAGTATCCATTTTCCCCACCTGCGTTCTTTAACGTGACAGCGGGTCGCTGCCAGCGCTATTCCCTGAACCCCAAAGTAAAGTTTGACGCTGAATTTAATGCCAACTCAATGCGGCGTAAAATTCTACGCCTTTGTGTTGAATAATGACTGAGGTGGCTCAACGCGACTTAAATTAGCACCATTTGAGCGGCGTGTCACACTTTTAGGTTGAACTCAAACTCAAGCAAAAAAAATGAACAGCTGCACAATCAAGGCGCACCAAAATGCGACAAGGCATGCACCAAAAGCATTAACTACTTTTTATTTGTGTGATTAAACTGGCCTCAACGCCTAACTCACAAGTCGTGAAAATCAACGCAATCGAACCGGGCGTCGACATAGTCCGCTAAAAGATATTGTTCTCATTCTTCATTCGCAATAATTTAAGCGCCAGTTCGCTCTTTTAATACTCTAAATAAAAACAATATCTACCTGTTACTTAAGGCATAAATCGAGCCAAATTTTGAAAATCCAAATCTATCCGACTTACAATTAACCATTTATCTAGGCGCGAGAATCAACACTGGTTAAATTAGAATCAAAATTAGTAGTTGAAGCTAATAATCTGGAGCGCTTTATTCGAGTACGGGAATGTCAAATACATGGATAGAAAGTAGATGGACCATAGAATGTGGCCCAAGCGGGCCATTGTAAGCACTTAACCGTGTACGTACTCTCGGCGCTCAATAGAATTCAGAGAATATGGATTTCACTCTGGCGTCAAATCAATCCCTACTCCCTACTTGGGTGCACACCTATTGGAAAAGCTCGATCGGTGCGGTAATAAAGAATACTAGTTAATGTCACCGGAGACTACGGATGTGGCGAAAAGGGAACGGAAAAGGGAAAAGAGAGAGTTCAATAACGGATCTCTAGCGTTACTCATGCACCCGTACTACAGCATCTAAATCATGATCAACAGATTCCAGCTTCATTTTAGCCACACCCGAAAGGCTAGTTTATTTTCATTTTTTCTTGTGTTTTTAAGCATATCTATTAACGCTGCGCCGCTATACCTTCTGAAACCGGGAGATAGTTTACATATTTCCGTTTGGGGGGAGGAAAAGCTGGACCGAAATGCGCTTGTGTTGCCAGATGGCAGCGTCAGTTTCCCGCTTTCTGGCAGCTTGATAGTAAAAGGACTTTCTATATCAGAAGCGGAAGCCGTTCTGGCTGATAATTTAAAACAGTTTATCCCATCACCGACGGTTTCAATCGTTGTCGAAGAAACTGCAGGAAACCGAATCTTTGTTTTGGGAAAGGTAAAAAGTCCCGGGACATATATCATGAGTAGCCCGCTTAGTGTGATCCAGGCACTTAGCCTCGCCGGAGGCCTGGATACTTTCGCCGATGAAAATGAAATTCGTATTCTTCGCGATACCGGTGATGGACAGGAACAATTGGAAGTATTTTATAGCGACATTTTATCGGGAAAGAATCTTTCCAGTAACCATTCTCTCCATGCAGGCGACACGATATTGGTTCCCTGATGAAAATACGCGTCATGAGAATTTGACTCGCAATGAATAATGACAGCTTACTGTCACCCATATTACAGCCATCAAGCATTCTTCTAGTGGGCACCCTTTCTTTGGTTTTCGAAGCTAGAGCAGGTGTGTACCAGTCTGGCTACGATATCTCGATCTCCGAAAGGTACACGTCAAATCCATATCTTCAAGTTGACGCAAAAGACTCGGTCTACAGCAGTGCTTTGCAGCCTAGCATGTGGTTTCAGTGGGGGACGCCAAGCAGTGAACTCGAATTGAGTTCGGCATTAAAACTGGAGCGATCATCCAATGAGGACTTAGTGACAGACCGAAATGACCCGAGCCTGGCGATTACTTATACAAGGCAGGGGTCGCGCAGCCAACTTCAAACAGCCGCCTCTTACAAGGAAGTTTCCACTAGTACCGTTGAGATATTCGAAACAGGAAAAATAGATACGGACGGAACCAGAAAAGATACAAAGACCGATTTAATTTGGACCTACAAGCTTTCAGAGTTCAGTACGGCCGGACTCTCTGGGAGCTTATCCAAGGCAGACTACAAGGTTTCCGAGCTTACCGATTACAAGACCACCGATCTCGATGTATATTTCGAACACCGCTTTAGTGAAGAGATATCTGCAAAGGCAATCTTGAAAACCCAAACCTACTCACCTGGCGATGAACTGGGAGAATCTTCCAGGCTTTCTGGAATGATGACAAGCATTAATTTCCGTATTTCAGAAAATATAGAATCTGATTTTGGAGTTCAGACCGTCTACATGGATGAACCTCTGGGTCCTGAAAAAGAAAACTTTTTTAACGGAGTTTTCAAAATAGCCTTTAGCGGAGAAAGATCAAATTTGACCACTGTGCTTTCAAGAGAAACTATACCCACTGGTCTAGGACGGTTCATCACTGCTGATAATGCAACGTTAGATTATTCATACACGTTTTCGCAGAAAGCAAATATTGGGTTATCTGCTCAGTGGCGCGAAGCCGACTCGATTGATCACTATCAAGCATCGTTAATTGAATTACGCTCAGAGAGAAGACTTAATAATAGTTGGCGGGCAACACTGGGCTTGCAGCATAAACGGTTGGAACGTGACGAAGCAGCATATTCCAACATCATTTCAATTTCTTTGAACTACAGCCTGGTGGATTGATCACTATGATGGGGAATCGCTATGAGCTTTCACTGACCGACTATTTTGGCATTCTTAAACGCAGATGGCCTATTATGGCCGGTCCGTTTTTATTCTTGTTTTCTCTGACAATTATCATATCTCTTAACATACCGCCGACCTTTCGCTCAGAAGGAACTATTCTGATCGAATCACAGAAAATACCCGACGACCTTATTAGATCGACGGTAACGAGCTACGCTGACGAGCGGATCCAGGTCATACAGCAACTTGTAATGACCCGTGATCACCTCCTTAGAATAATAGAGAAATATGATCTATTTTCGGATATACGTAATAGTATGTCTGTTTCGGAACAGATTGACCTTATACGTGAAAAAATAACCATCACCAAAGTAACCGGTGATGCGGGCTCCAGCAGGGGCCGCACGACGCTCGCGTTTAAGGTGGGTTTCGAAAGTAATTCACCCAAACTTTCGCATTCGGTTGCTAACGAACTTGTTACTCTTTTTTTAGAGGAAAATGTAAAAGCTCGTACTCGGCGAGCTTCCGAGACCACCCAGTTTTTGACTCAGGAAGCTGGGAAACTGAAGTCTGAACTCGAATCAATTGAAGAAAAAATAGCAACTTATAAGCAGGAGTACAGCGATTCGCTTCCGGAACACCTGGATCTGCATATCAAAATGCTAGAACGGGCTGAAGCTTCAATTCTCTCACAACATAGGGATATTAAAGCAGCTGGCGACGAACTGAGATTCTTGCAGTTAGAGAAAACAGCTATCCAGAGAGGCGCGAGCCAGAATACTCAATCCGCTGCACCGGTCACACGCGAGCAGGCACTTACTGCTGCTCAGGATAACCTGGCGCGTCTTAAGGCGCGTTATTCACCGCAACATCCGGATGTTGTCCGCCAACAGCACCAAATCGACAAAATCCGGATGATGACTGATAGGGCCATCACCGAACAATCGCCCGACAATCTGATCATATCCTCCGTGGATTTGGACTCTGCTCGAGTTGGAGCGAAAATTGCATCAGCCATCGAGAAGGAAGAATCGCTTCAGCGCGAACTTGAACAGTTGGTAAACGAGCGCGACCGCCTGGAGAACATAATTATCCAGACGCCACAGGTTCAGCGAGCTCTTACCTCATTGAATCGAAATTACGACAATACGCTGAAGAAATACAAGGAAATTCAGTCTAAGGAGATAGAGGCGAAAATAGCAGAGAGTCTGGAAGAGGCAAAGAAAGCAGAGCGATTCTCAGTTTTGGAGCCACCTGTTCAGCCAGAAAAGCCAATTAAGCCCAATAGAAAAAAAATTGCGGCAGCCGGATTCGTATTTGCAATGGCCGCGGCTATTGCATTGGCTGTCCTGTTAGAATTTAAAAATGGCAGACTTTTTGGATCTAGGCCTCTAACTCAGTTACTAGGGGAAAAACCTCTAGTAATCATTCCATATATTGCAACCAGTAAAGAGTTGGCACATGCGAAAATGGTAAAGCGGGGACTTTTAGCCGGAGGCGCCCTTACCACAGTTACGGTATTAGTTGGCATTCACTTTCTATTTATGCCGCTAGACATCTTCATGTTCAAGTTGCTGGCCAAAATCGGGTAGACCAAGAGTATGGAAAGAATCAAGGAAGCGCTAGATAAAACCAGAGCACTCAAGACGCTCCAGTCTGAAACTACTGGTGCCGACCGAGTCATAGTGTCAGAGCTGCAGCCACTCCGTGGCACAGAACGTCTTGCCCTAAACGACAAGGAGCTCGAGCCGATACTATTGGATCCAGCTCATTTGGAAAAAAACTGCATATTTGCGCATAGTAAAAGCAATGAATTATGTGGAGTATTCGACCGCTTACGGACACACGTGCTAAACAGGATGTCTCTCAAGGGCTGGCGAACACTTGCCATTGTTTCTCCAGCACCTGGTGCAGGGAAATCCGTTGTCGCGATTAATCTAGCAATGAGCATCGCCCAATTACCCACCCGAAGGGCACTTCTCGTGGATCTCGATTTACGCTGCCCTAGCGTGTTGAGGTACCTGGGCGTAGGCGCAGATAACTCACTTAATGATTTTCTTGAGGATAAGTGCTCTTTTGAAGAGACACTTTTAAAACCACAACTTCCCAGACTATCAGTCACTGGTGCATCGCGTCGAATAGAGAATTCGACGGAACAATTGGCATCAAGGAAAATCCAGGATGTGGTCAGCTCTACAAGGTCAAATATAGGTGACGGAGTCGTTATTTTCGATCTTCCACCCGTGCTTTTTTCCGACGATGCAATATCTATACTTCCCAAGATAGACTGCGCACTACTTGTACTTCCAGATGGCGGTTACACCGAGCAGGAACTTGATGATTTCCTGCAGCAAACACCAGAGACAAACCTCGTCGGTACGGTATTGAATAAGGTTGCAGATGAAAAGGAATATGCGCCCTACGGATATTGATTACAGCGGTACCCGAACTACAAGAAGGCGAAAAGCCCGGTATAAGTTTCAGTAAAAAACTCACGGATGAGCTGAACCGCCCGATTGAATCTAGTTATTCCGTGCAAACGATTTGAAGTGAAGGAACACTCATGCGTAAGTTATCCATGGCCATATTGGCTCTTGTGACCGGAATGATACTCGTAGTACAACCAGGCTGTGGCTCGGATAAGGGAGGGCGAGGCCCAAGAAACCCGCCCCCGGACTCCAGCGAGAACCCGGAATCACCTGAAACCCCAGATAAAATCGTAATTAATGGTGTAAGCGACTCTAATAATGATGGCCACTTGCCCGAGTGGACGCTAGATAAAATTCTTGAAGAAGAGTCACGGTGGTCGGCGGAACCGGTGGATGGTCCCCCCCCCTGGATACAATTTAACTTATCAACACAAATGACTCTCGATTCATTAAAAATCGCGTTTTATAGAGGTGATTTAAGAAAAACAGAGTTCACTATAGAAACTTCTACGGATGGGTCTACCTGGGCGGAGACGTTCTCAGGTAGCTCTTCCGGAGAAACAACTGAGTTTGAGTTGTTTACCTTCAACCCTGTTCAGGCCTCATTTGTCCGAATTATTGGCCTTGGCAATACCGAAAATGATTTTACAAGTCTTGTAGAGGTCGAGATCCCCGGAGTTCCAGTCGAAGGGATAGAAATTTCTGATTACAATCCCTCTCCCGAAGACAATCCCGAGCCTCCCGACGCAGAAGACGATGTACAACCGGGCGATGGAAATCCTGAAGATGGGGGAAGCACGCCCCCCAAAGTCGGTTCACTTCCCGTTGATTTGCTTCTTGTCACCGATTCCAACAATGATGGTCATCTTCCCGAATATACCGTAGATGGCGACTTGGCCGATGAATCTCGATGGTCGGCGCAACCTGAATCCTCCGAGTCTGTTTGGATCAAATACGACCTTTCTGGCCCGATCGAACTCACTGAGATTCAAATGGCGTTCTTCCGGGGGAATTTACGCTATACATATTTTGACATATTGACATCCTATGACGACACAAACTGGACCCAAGTATTCTCTGGTGAATCTTCGAGTGTGGCCGATGGATTTGAAGTGTTTAGTACTTCGCCCAGCATCGCCACATCGATAAAGGTAGTAGGTTATGGAAATTCCGAGAGTGACTGGACGAGTATCATAGAAGTTGATATTCCGGATGTCGACAAGAGTGAATTCCTGGCGGAAACACCCCCTCCGACTGAGCCAACCCCTGACCCAATCCCGGATCCGGACCCAGAACCCGAGACTGGCGAAGACCCGGAGCCCGATCCCGCAGACGAGCCGGCTACTGGAGACATAACAGTCACTAACAGCACGGAACTCGTCAATGCGTTAAAAAATGCAACTGGAGGGCAAGTAATTCTGTTGAAGGATGGCAACTATGGTCAGCTTTCAATTCCGAAACAGTATGATGACTACGTTATTTTACGCTCTGAGAACTTATTTGGTGCTGTTTTTTCAGACATCGAGATAAACGGGGCTAACAAAGGGTATGTGCATTTTGATCGCATTCTATCCGCCGGAATTGATGCGCGAAATGACGCACATCACCTGAAATATACGAATTCGAAATTCAGCTCTACGGTTTACTTCAAGTATGCTGATAATGTGGTTATCGACAACAACACTATTGACGTTGATGGCGGACTACATGCTTTACTCATTAACTCGGTATCAAACTTCACGGTAACCAATAATTACATTACACGAGCCCAAGAAGACTTGATGAGGGTTACAGGAAATTCACCGAATGGCCTGATAGAAAATAATGTATTTTACGATACTACACCGAAAAATATCCCTCATTCTGGAAATGCGTGTGAGTATCAACATACCGACGGCCTTCAGATGTTCGGCTTAAATGGAGAGAACCCGCGGGCTATTACGATTCGTGGAAACTACTTTTATGACAATCCCGAAAATAACGCAATCAGGCCCTCTGAGTGCACGGGCGGCAAATCAGGGGTACGACTCACGATGCAGGGAATATTCATGTCTGACCCAAGTAGCGGAGGCTATGAAGACATGGTCGTCGAGCAAAATTTTCTACAGATCGGCTCTCCAAACACCATATACATAAACGGTGCGACGAATAACGTTACTGTTAAAAACAATACCCTGTTAACCTGGTCAGGCGGTGCTGGAGGCTCGATTCGGATAGTTGAGAAAGCAGGAAAAAGTAATAAAGGGCTTTCACTCTCCGGCAATATATCTTCGGCAGTCAGCGACGAGACCTCTGACCTCAGCAATGGCATGCAAATCGGCGATAACTTTGTATATGAGAGAAACGACGCGTCCTCGCCAGTATACAAAAATGTACTGTTTGAAGGTGGTGGCGAGGGATCCCGTTGGCAGCACTTCCTACCCGTACCGGGAACCCCGATCGACTTCGGGAGTGGCTATGGCGCGCTAGATCGGCTTGGTGCCTTGAAAGATGGCAGCGAAACCATACCCACACCAAAAAAGTAAGCATATTATTTTATTTATTTTCTGCTGGGCCTACTCTATGAGGCCCAGCCTTCTCCAAGGAAAATAACTTTAAAAATACAGGTGAGTCACGATCGATAAGTGCTTCTAGAAGAATAGAAAAAATCAAACTTTCTATTGGCGAAAGCACTACCCGATCGGGCCAATGCCAATGCCTGTGGTACGTGTGTACTCTATACGAAAGATGTAATAGGCGAAATTTTTAGTAAGTTTTAGTAAATATATCCATTGCATATTTACTTAATGTCTAACTACCTTTTTCGCTTGAATAGCTTTATGAATCCTCGTATGGAGCCTCTATTTTCACATGCTATTTAATCGTAAATTAAGCCTTCATGGCGATCCTCGTACTATTCTAGTGAAGCTATTTAAGCGAACTATTGGCATCTTATTCCCCCTACTCTTACTGTCTCCCGCCATAGCGACAGCATTACCCCAGGGCTTCCAGAAAGAGCTTATTCTATCGGGAGTTGATCAACCGGTTTACCTCGCTCAACTTCCTGATTCGCGTATGCTTCTGCTCTCTAAAGTTGGCACGGTCTATATTTTCGATCCCAGTAGTGTTCCTGCTCAGGCTTCTGTCTATCTAACGCTTCCCGATGTGGATTCTGCGTCGGAGCGAGGCTTAACCTCCATTGCGGTAGATCCCGACTTCGCAAGCTCCGGCAGTATTTACATATTTTATTCTCATGCGCCCTCAAAACGCTTTCGGATTTCGCGCTTCACACACCAGGGAAACACTGCTGATTTAGCGAGCGAACAGGTAATCTGGCAAGACAATGAAAACGTTCGCGATTGCTGTCATTACGGCGGCGGCCTTCAGTTTGGTCCAGATGGTAAGCTTTATCTCACAACTGGTGAAGAATTTGATGGTCCTCAATCCCAGGATTTGACGCGAGCTGGCGGCAAGATCATCCGGATTAACAAAGATGGATCTGCGCCTTCCGATAACCCTTTCGCAGATGGGCCTGGTGGTAATCTGGATGAAATCTGGGCATACGGATTGAGAAATCCTTACAGGGCACACTGGGATCTGATAAAGCAGCGTCTATATATCAGTGAAGTTGGTGGGAACGTACAAGAGACAGCCCGGGAAGATATTCACCTTGGGAGAGCTGGTGCAAACTACGGGTGGCCATACTGTGAAGGAGAGTGTACAGACGAGACTTACGACCCCCCTATATTCAGTTATTCACACAGTGGATCAACCCCAAGCGGCGGTGCTGTTACAGCAGGTACAGTTTATCGAGGCGATCTCTACCCTTCCCTGTATAACGAAGTATTTTTCTTCGCAGATTATGCACAGGGTTTTATACGCTACCTTTCATTTAATTCACAAGGTGATGTAACTGGCGATTTTGGTTTCGCTAGTCGGGACGACGGTGTGATCGCACCCGTACACGTTATTCTTGGGGAGGATGGTGCACTTTATTATGTGGATTACTATTTAGGCTCCGTTAGTAGAATCACCTACAGCTCGGGAAATCAAGCCCCCGAAATCAGTAGTCTCGACGTCTCCCCCGGCTCAGGTCCCGCTCCTCTCACAGTCACATTCTCGGCAGTAGCTACTGATTTTGAGGGCGATCCACTCACATATACCTGGCACCTGGGTAATGGAACTACTGTAACTGGCCCTTCAATCCAATATACGTATGAACAGAATGGGTCATATAGTGTTTATCTGGAGGTCTCTGACGGAGATCGATCCGTAATTTCTTCGCCAACTAGTATTCAGGTTGGCTTCAAACCAGAAATCACAATTGACTCTCCAGCTGACGGCATGCTTTTCCGGGCTGGCGATACAATAAATTTTTCAGGTTCAGCCTACGATAATGACGGGATACTCGTCGATGAGTCCTTTGAATGGAATATAGACTTTCTTCATAACGCTCATACGCACCCAGTTCTCTCCGGTTATAATAGTGCGAATGGTCAACTCGAAATTAACACGAAAGGTCATGACTACCATGATGCTACTGGATATCGCCTCAAGCTGAAGGTCACTGACCAAGATGGCTTATCGTCAACGAGCCAAGTGTCTATTTATCCAGACAAAGTTGACTTGAATTTTGTCTCTGTTCCTGCCGGATTACCAGTCTTTATCGACGGAGTGCAGCATACTGCACCTTTTGTCTACGACTCCGTTATTGACTTCAATCACGTCATTTCAGTTCCGATGGCGCACTGCGTCGGCGATGTAGCCTATGAATTTGTTTCGTGGAGTAACGGCCAAAACTCGACCTATAACTTGCCCGTACCCGATACTGATACCACGTATGAGGCAGTATTTCAGGCGGTCGGTAGCTGTGGATCATTTCCTACTGACGGCTTAGTGCTCAGTCTGTCCGGCGATATCGGTGTTCAAACCACAGACGGCGTGGTAACCGATTGGCTGGATCAGTCTGGCCAAGGGAATCACCTCACGGGTACCGGAACGCCAATACTTCAACAAGATGCACTGAATGAGCACGACGCGGTAGTATTTGACGGTACATCCGCCGCAATGATGCGTATTGGAGATATTTCAGGCCTTCCTGTTGCTAGCTCTAACAGGACAATCATCGCCGTGGTCAATTACTTTGGTGTCGGCATGGGTGGTATTTCTTATGGAGACACTGGCTGCGGGCATACTTTTGGATTAGTCGTGGACTCAGCTGGTGATCTTCTTCTACAGGGCTGGTGTAATGACTTTCCTTCAGATTCCCGCGCATCGGGCAGTGGCTGGTTTACTCATTCTGTTGTCCTCGAAGGTAACATTTACCGACATTTCGTTGATGGTATCGAGGTTGATTCAGGTACATATGAATTTGATACGCTGGCAAATAAGATCGTTATCGGTTCAGAAATCGATGGCACACCACATGTCGATATGGCAGTAGCCGGTGTCTATATTTATGACCGGGCTCTTTCAAATTTTGAACTGGGAAATGCCCACGGCTATATCAATAAGACTTATTTTTCGGTACCCGACGGTGTATCACCTATAGCCGCCGATGACAACGCGAGTTTGGTACAAGGTGGAAACGCGATACTTGATGTCCTGGCCAACGACAGTGACTCAGATTCAACACTTCTACCTAGTAGTATCGATATCACCAGACAACCGCAATTCGGAAGCGCTGTCATTAACTATGTTGATGGCACGATCAGCTATACCCATGATGGTACGGCGAATTTTCAGGATAGTTTTGACTATACGGTTAGCGACGACCAGTACCTTGTTTCAAACAACGCCACTGTCAACCTCGTTATATCGGAAGCTCAATCCAGTATTGAAATACTTTCTCCGTCACAAGGGCAGACGATCAATGATACTCAGGTGACTATTGATGTATCAGTCGTAGGTGATGATTTCGACCACATTGAGGTTTCTATAGACGGCCAATCACCCATTGACCTATCCCCGTCAGCCGACACATATACATTCACAGGCGTCGACGCAGGCTCACGTACGATCACAGTGCAGCTTGTGAACGCAAATCACCAGTCCCTCGTGACCCCGAACGCCTCCGATTCGGCGACAATTACGGTCGAGAACAATGGTGTTCCACATGCTCCAGAAACCGAGAACGACATGGTGGCACTATCCATCGGTGAGACCGTCACAATTATGGTCCTGGAGAATGACAGCGACGCCAATGACGACCTGGACATCAGTAGTGTCGAAATTCTGACCCAGCCCTCCCTTGGTAGCGTGAGCGTCGACACGCAGGGCGTGGTGACTTACACCCACGACCAGATAGCAATCGGCTCTGACAGTTTCACCTATCGGGTTTACGACCTGACAGGGCTGGCTTCGAATGAGGCGACGGTCTCCGTGACAGTAACGGGTAACGGCCCGGCTGTATCCACGTCTGGCCTGGTACTGCGACTCGAGGCTGACGAGGGCGTTGCCTCTACCGAGGGCACAGTCACACTCTGGCAGGACCTGTCCGGTCAGGGTAACGACCTGAATGAGGTATCTGGTGATCCACAACTGGAGCAAAACACGCTGAATGGCCATGCGGTAATCAGCTTCGACGGCAGCGAAGATGAGATGCGTCGCTCCGCAGACTTCAGTAACCTCCCGGCGGGGTCTGCGGACCGGACCGTGGTGATGGTCGCCAACTACCGTAGTGTCGGGTACGGGGGATTTGCTTATGGTAATAATGCCTGTGGCAATACATTCGGCCTCGGTGTTACCAATACCGGCAACCTGTTTGTTCAGCGTTGGTGCGCAGATTACAAAAGCGAAACACCGGGAACCGGCGCTGGCTGGATGATCCAGGCGGCCACCGTGTCCGGCAATACGATGACGCACTACCTGAACGGAGACGTTATTGCCACTGGTGCGAACGGGTTCGATACACTAATCGACCGCATGGTGCTGGGAGCCGAGATTGATGGGACGCCGACGCTGGATATGCAGGTGGCGGCGATCTAC
>NZ_LZDE01000339.1 GCF_002009015.1 Microbulbifer mangrovi
CACGGCGGTGGAGCCGGTAAAGGCGATCTTGGCGATTCGGTTGCTGCTCGCCAGCGCCTGGCCGGCTTCTTCGCCGATGCCATTGACGATGTTCAATACTCCCGCGGGCAGCAGGTCGCCGATCAGTTCTATCAGCACCAGGATGGAGGCCGGGGTTTGTTCTGCGGGTTTCAGTACCACACAGTTGCCCGCGGCCAGTGCCGGTCCCAGTTTCCACGCGGCCATCAGCAGCGGGAAATTCCACGGGATGATCTGGCCCACCACGCCCAGCGGTTCGTGCAGGTGGTATGACACCGTGTGCTCATCCAGCTCCGCCATGCTGCCCTCCTGTGAGCGCAGGCAACCGGCGAAATAACGAAAATGATCCACGCACAGGGGGATGTCGGCGGCGATGGTCTCGCGCACGGCCTTGCCGTTGTCCCAGGTCTCTGCCACCGCGAGCAACTCGAGGTTCTGCTCCATGCGATCGGCAATCCGCAACAGAACATTGGCGCGCTCCGCGGCTGCGGTCTTGCCCCACGCGGTCTTGGCGGCGTGTGCGGCATCCAGCGCCAGCTCGATGTCTGCGGCGCCGGAGCGCGGCACCTCGCAGAAGGCCTCGCCGGTGACCGGGGAGATGTTTTCCATATAGTCGCCTTCCACCGGGGCCACCCATTCACCGCCGATAAAGTTTTCGTAGCGCGGCTTGAAGTTCACCAGCGCGCCGTCCTTTCCGGGTTGTGCATAGATCATCGCTTTTTTCCTCTTGGGAATAGTTATTTTGTTGTTCTGCTCCCTCGGGCGTTGTTATCTGCCAGTACCGGGAGTAGTCTTTCAAGTCGGGTCAACGCCCGGCTTTTTTGGTTTGAGCAATGAAAAAATAGGGCTTTCGGGCAGTGCAGGCTTTCCTCTGAGTACAGATCACTTGATCCTGAATCCAGAGACCCGCCACAGCACGAAAGAATCAGAGCAACAATAACTAAAAAGAAATCCATGACTGGAATGGCTATCCGCGGTCGAGAAAATCCGCGGGAGCTGGTGGAAAATCGCGTCTCGTTCGCAGGCCCCAGCTCCGAACTCAGTATCTACGATACCTACCTGCCCGCAGAGCGGGTCGGGCTGTCCTCCGGCGAGCTGCTGTATTGCGGCATGATTAGCGGTCGCAAGATCATGCACGCGGCGAAAAATTACCGCGCCGAATTTCTTCCCCAGGAATCTTTTGTGATGGCGCCCGGGGAACAGGTACATATCGATTTTCCCGACGCCCGTCTGGAAAACCCCACCTCCTGCCTCACCATCGAAATCGCCCGCGAACGGGTGGAAAGTATCTGCGAGAAACTGAACGGCACGCAGACGGTACAGACGGAATTCGAGGACTGGCGTTTTCGTCCGGATAACCTGATCCATACCCAGCACAGCCAGGCAACCCAGGCGCTATTGCAGCGG
This sequence comes from Microbulbifer mangrovi, assembly GCF_002009015.1. Classification (GTDB taxonomy): domain Bacteria; phylum Pseudomonadota; class Gammaproteobacteria; order Pseudomonadales; family Cellvibrionaceae; genus Microbulbifer; species Microbulbifer mangrovi. The sequence continues at coordinate 1,426 of NZ_LZDE01000339.1, forward strand.
CTGGTGACCACCTTTACAGAGAACTCCAGTGACCGGGATTTCTTGGTGGATCTCGGGGTGAGTGAATTGGTGGTGCGTATGTTGCGCGAGCAGATGCGCACCTTCCTGTTGAAGGTCTGTGAAAATAATCCGGAAGTAAATGGCCTGGGCGCGGCGCTACACCAGGTTCAGTCGAGGCTGGATCAGCCGCTGGATATCGATCATTTAAGCCGTATCGCCTGCATGAGTCGCAGCCGTTTTTACAGCGAGTTTAAAAAACACTTGGGGTGTACCCCGGCGGAGTTCCAACAGCACCTGCGTATGCAGACGGCGAAGGAACGGCTGAAGCGAGGGGAGACCGTGACGCGAGTATGCTTTGACCTCGGTTACCGCCATCTGAGCCATTTCAGCCGTCGCTTTCATCAGCAGTTTGGTATCAGTCCGAAGCAATTTCGCGAGTCGGTAACCAGTGTCCGACCTGATGAGTCTTAATGTGCGAAAAAAACAGAGGCAAAACTTTATCCAATTCACGTCTTCTAAAATTCGAAAATCTTTACGGAAATATCTCGCCTTATTTCTGATGGTTCCGGTGATTGGATATGGAAGTACACTAGAAGAAACCTCGTGGCGCTTGTCTGAATTTCGCTCGATGAGTGACAAGATCGGTACGCTGAAGCCTGAGACGCCACGCAGTGTCCAGATTCGATTCGGCGCCGATGGCACTGTGAGCATGCTCCTCGATTGCAACCGTGGTAGCGCAACCTGGAAGGTCAAACCTTCGACGGACTCTTCCAGTGGCCAAATCCAGTTGGGCCCTGTGGCTGCAACACTTGCGCTTTGCCCCGGTAATAATCTGGGTGGCAAGTTTGCGAAAGAGGCTCCGATGTTACGGGGATATGTGATCCGCGATGGCCGACTCTCGTTGAGCCTGATGGCAGATGCGGGAATCTACATATTTGACCCGATTCCCCCCAAAGCGAGTGTCGAGAATGGCGGACCGCGAGTATGGGAGGTGACAGGTGCTCCCTCCGGGCTGAATCTGCGATCAGAGGCCTCTACCTCTGCCAGTATTTTGGGCCGCTTCGCCAATGGCGAGCGTCTCGATAATCTCGGCTGTGAAACGAATGATGGACAGCTCTGGTGTCAAACACAGCGGTTTGGCGGTGGTCCCGTTGGCTACGTAGCCGCAGATTACCTGACGCCCGCGATAGCCCCCAATGGATCCATGCCCGCAGGTACTGATAACTCTGCACTGCGTGCGGGTAAAGGGGAGTTCGATGCCACAGGCAAGGTCCCCTGCGGCGATCAGTGGTGTGATTTTGGTGTGGCGCGAGCGGGTGGTGGGTTTGCCACGGTGGTGATCACTCGTCCGGACGGCCAGAAGAGGGCGCTTTTTTTCAGGATGGGGGTCGCGATGGGCGCCGATACTGCGGAAGCGGAGGGGGATCGAAAATTCAATGTGGAACGGGTGGAAGATAATTATCTGATTCGCGTCGGGCCGGAGCGCTACAAGATTCCGGACGCGGTGATCTTTGGGGGATAAAAGGAGTCGTGTTTAGTGTCCGCAGCCACGGGCAGTGGCTGCGGCACTTGATAACCTGGCCGTAGGGTCAGCCGGCGGGAACCCAGCTGCCATCCGCGCGGCGGCAGGCAAAGCTCTGGGTGCTCTGGTTGTCGGCAGAACCGTACACCTCGGTGGTGAATGAACGGCAGTACTGATCGCCGCGACGCTCGAAGGCACCGGGGGTTACCGCGTAGTTCACGTTGTTCTGGGAATTCTGCCAGGTAACGCGTTCGCCCTCGGGGGCAAACTCCAGTACCTGTCCTACACACGCCTGGTTGCGCTGGTCCATCTGGCGACCGATCTTGCCACCCACCAGAACGCCGGCGATGGCGCCACCAATCGTGGCTGCGGTGTTGCCGCGGCCGTCGCCAATCTGGTGTCCGATCACACCGCCAATCAGGCCGCCCAGTACGCTACCGACCTTGTCGCTGTTACAGCGGGACACGGTGGTGTGCTGGGGCGGCGGTGCTGGACGCCACTCCGGGCGGTATTCCGGTTCCGGGGCCCGCTGGTCAAACCAGGGCGGCAGTACCACCACGCGGGTGCCGTGGTCGTGGTGACGGTGGCCGTAGTCGCGGGGCGCCCGGCATTTACGCTCTTCCTCATAGTCGCCATTGCGCTTCCACTTGCGCTCCACCTTGCAGTTGCCGTCCCAGTATTCTTCCTTGTGCTCATACCGGTGATGCTTCTTGTGCTTCTTCCAGCCGCGGCCTTCGGGCGGTTCGGCGAAGACGCTGGTGGAGAGAGCGCCGCACAAAAGGGCGGCGACGGCGGTTGTGAGGTATTTCATGGCTGGGTATCCCCGCTCATTCATTGTTCAGTGTTTGATGAATGGCATGAATCCTAACAAGTGTCGTCTGAACGGACAGTGAATGCGTCTACGTTTTCGTGGCGCGGGCCCTCGCCATCTAAGCTGCGTGTATCGGCCGAGGGTATGGGAAAGGAAGGGGTGGCGGGATGCCGGAATACAGACTCTACTACTGGGACCTGCCATTTCGCGGGGTCTTCATCGAGATGCTCCTGCACGAGGTGGGGGCCAGCTACCAGCGGCGCGATGCCGCTGAGCTCTACCCGGACAAGTGTCTGAAGATGCAGAACCCGGGCATGGCGCCGCCCTTCCTGTACGACTGCGCGACCAAGAAGACCATTGCGCAGATGCCCGCGATCCTGATGCATCTGGCGCGGAAGTATGACTATCTGCCCAAGCGCACTGAGACCCAAACCCTCGGGCTGAAAACCATCCTCGATTGCAACGACGTGCTGATGGAGATCACCAACTACAACGGCATGCAGATGTGGGAAAAAGAGGCCTGGGAGCAGTTCCGCTACGCCCGCCTGCCGGACTGGATGCAGGTATTCGAACAGACCGGCCGCGCGCACGGGCTCAAGGACGACAAGGGGTTTCTGCTCGGCTCGAGAATCTCCGTTGCCGATATCGCAATCACCGCGCTGTTCGGCACCATGATCCATGCATTCCCGTCACTGGAAACTGATCTCGGAGAACATGCACCGAAGATCGCTGCGCTTTGCCGCCGTATCGAGAAGCGGACAAGGATTGCCGGGTTCCTGGCACAGCAGCGGGAGCACTGGGGACGCGGTTACTGTGGCGGCCAGATCGAGCGCTCCCTGCGCAAGATGTTTGATTGATGGCGCTCTTCTATCAGCGCGAACTTGGCGATACCTGCTCGAGCGCTTGCAGTATTAAACCGAGGGCATCGTTAAAGCACCCGTCGCCATGAAGGTGATTGTTTTCCCGAGCAGATTTATGGCGATCAACAGAACCCCGCAACGTGAGACCGAACATGGCGGGTGATGGCGCTGCTGCGGATTGTTCGCCGCGCCGGTATACCAGTATGCCTTCCTTGTAGGTTTCCAGTATCTCCAGATCGTCCAGCTGTTCCTCCGGGACCGTTAACGGGTTTTCCGAGAGTACGATCAGGTCCGCCAGTTTCCCCACTTCTATCGAGCCTTTGCGGTCTTCTTCAAAGTGCTGCCAAGCTGGCCACAATGTCATGGCTTTGAGCGCGGTGGCGACGGGAACGCGATGCTTTGCCCCAAGAATCTTTCCGCTGCGGGTGCGGCGGGTAACGGTGGCCGAGAGAACGCGCATAGAGTCCGGTAGTGCCACCGGCGCATCGTGGTGGGTACCAAACATCATGTTCTGTTCAAGGACCCAGCCGGTGGGGGAGATGTTTTCTGCACGCTCCGGGCCCAGCACCGATTCCCGATGGTAGTCGCCCCAGTAAAAGGTGTGCATCGGAAACAGGGAGGGAAAGATTCCCAGCGCCTTGATTTTGTCCACTTGATCCCGGCGCAGGGTTTGTCCGTGAATCATCACGGGGCGATTTTTCACCTTGGGGTATTTGGCCTCGGCCGCTTTTACGGCCTTGATCAAGAGATCAATGGCTGCATCGCCATTTGTGTGAACGATAATTTGCCAGTCGTGGGCATAGGCTTTGGCCACGGCGTCCATCGCCTGCTGATCGGTAATCGCCGCATAACCTCGGTAATCCTTGTCTTGCCCCGGTGGCGGTTTGAAGTAGGGCCTGGTTAACCATGCGGTTTTACCCTGCGGTGATCCGTCAATCGTTAGCTTGGCGCCACCGACTCGCAGCCGGTGGCGGTATTCCCGTTCCGGGTGTATGTCCGCGACCTCGAGGATATCGGGGTATACGACCACATCAATTTTCAACGCTCCGTTTTCTGCGACCCGTTTTAACGCATTGAGGGATGCTTGGGTGGCACGCCCCTCCTGCGCGGTCGTGTATCCAAAGGAGGCGAGCAGCTTGGTACCTTCTATGGCAAACAGATCATTTACATCCTTGTTCAGCGATTTTCCAAAGGCGCCGATAAGTTGAAAGAATGCATATTCTTCGGCAACGCCACTGGGCGTCTTGCCGTCAGCTTCGCGCTGGAACACTCCACCGTCCGGATTTTCCGTGTCGGGCGAGATACCGGCGATTTCCAGCGCTTTTGAATTGGCCACTCCAAGGTGCCCCGACTGGTGCACGATCAGAATGGGGATATCCGTGGAGACCTTGTCGAGATCCCGGCGCGTCGGGTGACGCTGTTCCGCGAGTTGTGAGTTGTCATAGCCGAAGCCGACGATCCAGCCGAGCTGCTTGACTGCTTTCTGGTTGGCGGCCGCCCAGTCCTGCAACAGCTTGATGAGCGAGGCCATATTCTTGCCATTGCCATCTGGAGGTGGCAGCAGATTGGCGGTAAGCGACTGGAAGCCGATCATCCAGGCGTGGCCGTGAGAATCGAAAAAACCGGGCAACATGGTTTTACCGGCCAGATCGACTTTCTGAGTGTCGGAACTCGCGCTCTTGAAAACCTCCGCACGTTTACCCACCGCGATAATTTTGCCATCCCTGATAGCGATCGCCTCTGCTTCGGGCTGTGTGTCATTGATGGTGATGATGGTGCCATTGTGGAATATGGTGTCCGCGGTTTCCGCAGCGGATGCTAACAGTGAATGCACTAAAAACAGAAAGCTGAGCGCCAGTTTCAGAAGATTATTCATTGGATTTCCCGGCCCGGTGTACTTCAATTTCCTCCAGTCTAGACCTGCGCTGGCACCATCAGAGTTTTCCCATCGCAAATGGCGGCTGTACAGGACCGATCAGCGGGGTTTTCACGGGTGCGGCGAGACCAAAAAAGACCACGGCGCCGTTACCGCCGAAGCGGGTGGACAGGGCTTCATCCGGTGTCTGCTTGAAGCCCTCATCGGGCCTGTCCCAGTTGTTCGCAACCCATACATTGCCTGCCGGATCCACCGCCACATCGGTGACGATCTGCAGGCCGCCGATATACCCGGACTTGGGTGAAATTGCCTGCCCGGTTGTAAACCCGGGTGGGCAGGTATCCGTGCGCACGCCGCACAACTGGCTGATGGACCTGCCGGTTGAATTCGCCACCCACACGTTGTCGTTGCCGTCGATGGCAATCCCCCAGGCGCCGATGAGGCTCTTGTTGCCGTCGAAGGTTCCCAGGGTTTTGCCATCGGGACCCAGCCATGAAACCGTGCCGCCCGGAAAGCGGGTAATGATTTCGTAAAGATCGATCCACTCCCTGGCGGCCTTCTGTTCTTCAGAGATCCCTTTCTTGTGGCTTTCCGCTTTGGCTTTGAGTTTTGCCTCGATAAACGCCAGCTTCTCTCTGCTTGTCGGGTGGCCGACGGTGTTCGCAACCCAGGCATTGCCGCGGCTGTCGATGGCAATGGCGCGGGGGGCGAAGCCTACTTTGAACTGCTCGGCCTTGCCCGGATCGCCGGTGGGGAAGCGCGTCACGGTGTCGCTGCCGCTGTTGGTAACCCAGATGCGATCCTGCTGGTCGACCGCCAGGTGAAATGGCGCCTTGAGCTCGAGTGCGTTATCCGTCGACTTGCCGGCACCGCCGAGAATGCGCCCCTTGCTGGCGTCGCCACCGGGCAGGTGTACGATCTGGTCGCGGCCGTTATCCAGCGCCCATATATCGCCAGCGGGTGTGGCGATAATGCCCTGCATGGCCCCCAGTTTGCCGTCGAAGTCATAACCGCTTTCCGGGGACAGGGGCTTACCGGTCAAATCGAATACCGAAATATTTTTACCCGCGAGACTGGTGGCCCAGACCTTGTTGTCAGCGGAAAGCGCAATACCGAATCCCGGTCCGTCGATACCACCACCGCGATAGCCTGTGGTCATGGGTGAGAGTGGTTTTCCATTCGGTGCGAGCTTGGAGAGGCCGCCGCCAAAGCCGGCAAAAATCGTCGATTGTGCCCCCACCAGAAAATTGTCGTCTGCCCACATATTGCCTTCGCGATCGATGGCAATCCCGCCCAGGGAATTGAGCCCGCCACCGGAATACACCAGCGAAAGTGTCCATGCACTGGGGGCGAAATTGAGATAGGGGATGATCGGTGTGTCGCGCCAGCGCTTGCCGGCGGGTACCGGGTAAAAACTGTCGAGCAACGCGAACAGTGGCTTTGCGTTGTGCCACGGGTAGCGGGCGATATTCTGCGCCGCGCTCAGGGTGTTGTCGGGTGCCGCACCACCCGGCGGTGTCGCCGCCGCAAACAGCTTCTGGCAGTTGCTTCGCGACTGCGCGCAGCCCGACAGCAGAATACTCAGGGTATTGAGCCGGGCTAGGGTGGGAGTCTGGGAGCTGTTCAGTGGATCCTGGATCACCGGCCCCAGCCCGCCGGTTTCCAGATTTACCAGGTTGGGAACATTGCCCGCGGCGATTTTCAAGCCGAGCGCGTGGCCCGCGAGTTGCTGTTGCTTGAGGAATTGCGCAGCGGTCCACACTGAGGCGATGGTGGTGCGTTCGTTGATAGTCACCCGCGAGGGTGGTTCGGTACCGAGAATCGCCATTAGCTGGAGCGCATCCCCGGGTGATTGCTGCGCAGTGGTTTGGCCTTCGCCGCCCACGGAGGTCACGTAGAAAACTCCCTTGTCGCTGTTGGCTGTGTCAGCGCGGAGCGTAAACCGGCCGTCGTTATCGGTTTTTGTCTGGGCGAGTTGCTTCGCGGGGCCCGGGCCTGCCCACCACAAGGTGACTGCCGCCGCAGACACGGGCTTTGCGAGCGCCTCCACTTTGCCTTCGATAGCTACCGCCGCAGAAACTCCGTTCGCAGTCAGTGTCGATACCATGGCGCATACCACGGTGAATACCAGAAGGCTGCGTTTTAGCAGCGCGAAACCAATACGCGTCATTATCCGTTCACCACCCCAACAGTGTATTGCCAAGTTATAGCTGTGTTGGGGTGCGAACGGGGAGGGGAGCGGAAATAGGGCGACAGTTTGTCGTTTAACCGTCGCCGTCGATAGTCTTACGGATCTTGCCGAACACATCGCGAATCAGTTTTTTCGCGGCGGGCATTTTAGCGTCGATTTCCGTACGCAGTTCCAGCAGCTCGGTGTTGTCCGGCTGGATGCCGAGGCCGGTATTGGTGTCGCGGTGGGCGCGGTCGAGGTCACCTTCCAGCACGTGGGCGCGGGCGCGCCGGGCGTATTCTGTCGCCAGCTGCTCGATACCCGCCAGCGCTTGCGGGTTGTCTTCATCCAGGACCAGTGCGGTGCGGTAGTAGTGCAGGGCGTTTTTGTCCCGCGGCTTGGTGAGGTTGCCGCGCTCCAGAGCTTCCGCACCACGGGTTACATAGTCCTGTACCTGAATCTCCGTGACCCGCTCCAGGCCTTCGTGCGCCTCGCGGTTGTCCTGCTCCAGCAACAGCACCTGGCGGTAGTAGTAGCGCGCGTTGTCCTGCTCCGGGGCGATCAGGCGGCCCTCTTCGAGCCCGAGTTCCGCCTGTTGCAGTAAACGATTGATCTCGCGTTCGGTTTCACTCTGGTAGGTGAGCGCGAAGACCGTAGCGATCACCGCCACCAGGCCGAGCGCAGGCAGCAGCAGGCGCGGCAGTTTCCTCGGCAGTAGGGATTGAAGCGGGCGCGCGGCCGCGGGGCGGGTCACGGTGGCTTCGGGATCGAGCAGCGGGTCGATAGCTGCCACGAGTTCCTCGCAGGACTGGAAGCGATCCTGCGGGCGTTTGGCGAGCATGCGATCCAGCAGCGGTTTCAGGTAGGCGAACTCTGCGGGCAGCGCCGGCAGTGCCTGCTGGATATGGTTGATCGCGGTGCTGGTATGGGTGTTGCCCTTGAACGGGTTGTGACCCAGCAGCAGCTCCAGCAGGATGACGCCGAGGCCGTAGATATCCGTGGTGACGTCCAGCGACTGGCCCTGGGCCTGCTCCGGACTGCTGTAGGAGGGGCTGCCCAGGCTGTGCCCGGCCATGGTCAGGTCGGAATTGTTGTCCACATCCTTGGCGATACCAAAATCGGTCAGCACCGCCGTGCCGTCCTTGCGCATCAGGATATTTGCCGGCTTCACGTCCCGGTGGATGATCCCCTTTGCGTGTACTACCGCCAGCCCCTGGGCGATCTGCCGGATCAGCTTCAGGATTGCGGCGGGTTCGCTGAAGTGCTCGCGGTTTTCGCTCAGGTCGCCGCCGTCGAGAAATTCCATGGCGATGTAGTAGTCGCCGTTGGCCAGTGTCGAGATATCGTGGATGGTGATGATGTGCGGGTTGTTGAGGCTGGCAATGAAATGCGCTTCGTTGATGAAGCGTTCATTGAACTGAGCGTCGTTGCTGTTACGCAGTACCTTGATGGCTACCTTGCGATTCAGGGATTCCTGCGTCGCCAGGTAGACCGAAGCCATGCCACCCTGGCCGATGGGGCCGTGTACCTGGTAGCCGGGAATTTGGAGGTTGGAGTGCGTCATAACAGCCAGCTTTGCCAACGCCGGCGCCCGCCTCGGGGAGAGGGGCTGGCAACCGGAGGGTCAATAGAAAGGCGCAAGGATACCGCCGCCATCTGGCGAAATAAACCGAAGGCACCACAGAGTGGGCTGTGCCTGGGGGTGGCTAAAATGCGTCCGGGTTGCGAATAATCTGCCTGGCCCGCGCAGAAAGCGCCTCCAGCTCATCGCCATCCATTTTATCCAGCAAGCTCAACATCATCGCCATACGCGGGTTGCCGTCGAAGTGCGCGCGCTTTTCCGCCAGAAAGTGCCAGTAAAGGCTGTTGAACGGACAGGCCTCGTCTCCGGTTTTCTCCTTGACCTTGTAGTGGCAGTCGGCGCAGTAATTGCTCATTTTCTGGATGTAGCTGCCACTGGAAATATACGGCTTGGTCGCCACCAGGCCGCCGTCGGCGAACTGGCTCATGCCGCGGGTGTTGGTGATTTCCACCCACTCGATGGCGTCGATGTAGATCCCCAGGTACCAGGCATCCACCTGATCCGGGTGCACCTGGGTAAGCAGGGCAAAATTTCCGGTGATCATCAGGCGCTGGATGTGGTGGGCGTAGGCGTGCTCGAGACTGTTGCGGATGGCGTGGTGCAGGCAGTTCATCCGCGTGTCGGCGGTCCAGTAGAAGTCCGGCAGGTCGTTGCGGTTCTGCAGGCGGTTGCAGCGGGCGTAGCCGGGCATCTCGCGCCAGTAAACCCCGCGCATATACTCCCGCCAGCCAAGAATCTGCCGTACGAAACCTTCCACCTCGTTGATGGATATGCTGGAGCGGTTGGCCTGCCAGTGCGCGATCACTGCCTGGATCACTTCCATGGGGTGCAGCAGCTTGCTGTTCATGGCAAAGCTAAGCCGGCTGTGGAACAGGTAAGCCTGCTGCGGGTCCATCGCATCCTGGTAATCGCCGAAGTGCACCAGCAGGTGCTCGCAGAAATAGCGCAAGACCTTCAGGCTGTCTTCCCGGGTAGTGGGCCAGTTGAATTGTTGCGGGTCGATATTGCCGAAGGTTTTTACCCCGCCCTGTTCAATACGCGCCAGGGTTTCGCGCACATCCTTGCGGAATCCCTTTTCGTGGGGTATCACCGGTTGGCCCTTCCACTTCTTGCGGTTGCTCTCATCGAAGTTCCACTTGCCCCCGCTGGGCTTTTCGCCCTCCATCAGCACGTCGTGCTTGCGCCGCATGTGACGATAGAAGCTCTCCATCAACAGGGTGTTTTTATCTTTGAAGAATTCCGCAAGTTCGTTGCGGGTAGTGAGGAAGTGCTCACTGTCAAAGGCCTCGCTGTCGATACTCAGGTCGTCTGCCAGTTGTTGCAGTTGCTGGTCGAGGCGGTATTCATCGGGCAGCTGGTATTCGAATTTCTCAATTCCGTACTTTTTGATCAGCGCGGCAATATTGGTACCCAGTTTCTGGGTATTTTGTTTGTCGTCCAGACGGTAGTAGACCACCTGCTTGCCGCGCGCGCGCAGCCAGTCGGCAAAGGCTTCCATGGCCTCAAAGAATGCCACTATTTTCTGGATATGGTGTTTGACGTAGTCGGTCTCCTGCCGCATCTCGGCGATAAAGTACAGGGTGTCTTTATCATCGTTGTGGTACCAGGAGTGTTTGTGATTCAGCTGATCGCCAAGGATCAGTCTCAGGGTTTTCAACGGAATCTCTCGCTCTCTTTGAACATCCGGTTACTGTTTGGTGGCATCCGCCAGCCATAGTCGACGGTATGCGCCATCCGGATCGTATTTCTCTGCCTGCAGCGGGATGTTGAAGTGACGGTCGCGGGGATCGTTGCCGACGCCACTGTTGTAGATCCAGTTGCCGTAGTTGCTATGTACGTCGAAATCGATCAATTGGCTCTCAAACCAGGCCGCGCCGGCACGCCAGTCCTGCTGCAGCTCGCGCGCCCAGTAGCTCGCCACATTCTGACGGCCGCGATTGCTCATCCAGCCGGTGGCCGCGAATTCCCGCATATTGGCGTTAACGAAGTCATAGGGTGTGCGCCCCTCAATCCACTCCTTGAGTTTTTCCCTATCCAGATGCCACGGGTACGCCCGATTGCGGATGCCGCTCAGGGCGAATATGCGATCGCCGTGCTTGAGCGAGATATATTTGAAATAGTCGCGCCACAGCAGCTCGAACAGTAGCCAGTAGGTGTCTTCATTGGCTTTGACATCCCGCTCAAAGGCTTTCAGCTGCCTGAAGACTTCGCGCGCCGACAGGCTGCCGTTGGCGAGCCACGGAGACAGCTTGCTGCTGTACTCGGTGCCTAGCAGGCCGTTACGGGTGTGTTTGTAGCGGGTGATATTTTCGCTGTGCCAGAAATAGTCGCGAATTCGCTGGTGTCCGGAGGTGCTGCCCCCGGCAAACGGGAAAGCGCTGCGCGGGTCGGGCACCGGTGGCGCCAGCCCGAGTGCCTCGATACTAGGGAAGTCGGTGGTGTCTCTAATGGCGGTGAGATTCGCTGCGGGGCGCGGGGCGGGTGTTGGCAGGGGCTCGCGGACCGGTAGTGTCTCCTCCGTGGTTTTGCGGAATTCGGTGAACACCTCGGGAACATCGCTCAGCTCGGCAAAAGGGAGATCGTCGGGATGAATCAGAAACTGATCGTAGGATGCGTGTATGGCAACCGAATCCAGTGCTGGCGTAGCGCGCAGTGACTGCAACGCGTTGCGCTCATCGCGGGTCCACTCCTGTTGCAGGTAAATATCGGTAATACCGCGCTCGGCGACCAGCGGCGGTATGGTGTCCACCGGCGCGCCGTGCACAACCAGCAGAGGGATGTTGACGTTTGCCAGCTGTTGCCTCAGGTCTTCCAGGCTCTGCAGGAGAAAGTGTGCGCGGAATTTACCGGTGCGCGGAAATCCGTAGGGATCAGGGACGTAAAACTGGGGATCAAAGCAGTAGAGCGCGACCACGGGTGAGTCGCTGCTCTCTGCACAGGCGCGCGTTAATGCTTCATTGTCGTGGCTTCGAAGATTGTTGAGAAACCAGATCAGTTTCACTGCGCCTCCGCAGTTATCTTCCGGCGCTGCCGACGGCAGCGCTCACTGCAGTAGCGCACGTTGTGCCAGCAGTGTTTCCACTTGCGCCGCCAGGTAAAGGGGCGCCCGCAAACCGGGCATATTTTCGAGGGCAGTTCCTGCTTGTGTTTCATTGACTGCCCCCGGTTTGAAAGGATGAATTATTCCTTCAGCAGGTCTCGGGAAATAATCAGCTTCATGATCTCATTGGTGCCTGCGTAGATCCGTTGTACCCGCGCATCTGCCCAGGCGCGGGCGATGGGGTATTCCCACATATAGCCGAAGCCGCCGTGCAGTTGCATACATTCATCCAGCAGTTTGCACTGGAAGTCCGTGGCGAGGAGCTTGGCCTTGGCCGCGGTAGAGACATCCAGTTTCCTGTCGTAGTGAAGTTCCAGGCAGCGGTCGACGAACACCCGCAGGGCGGTGAGTTCGCTGTCCAGCTCGGCAAGCTTGAACTGGGTATTCTGGAAGGCGGCGATGGGCTTGCCGAAGGCTTTGCGATCCTTGACGTATTCAATGGTCCAGCCGATGGCGGCCTCGCAGTTGGCGATGGCATTCACTGCGACGCTCAAGCGTTCCTGGGGCAGTTCCTGCATCAGGTAAATAAAGCCCTGGCCCTCACCCCCCAGCAGGTTTTCGGCCGGAACTTTGACGTCGTCGAAAAACAGCTCGGAAGTATCCTGGGCTTTCATACCCACCTTTTCCAGGTTGGTACCTTTCTTGAATCCGGGCAGGTCTGCTTCCACCAGGAACAGGCTGACACCCGCGGCGCCGGCGCTGGGATCGGTTTTCGCAACCACCACCACCAGGTCAGCGTGCTGGCCGTTGGTGATAAAGGTTTTGGAGCCGTTCAGTAGGTAGTGATCGCCATTTTTGATCGCAGTGGTACGCACACCCTGCAGATCTGAGCCGGCGCCGGGTTCGGTCATGGCGATGGCGGTAACAATATCGCCGCTGATACAACCAGGTAGGTATTTCTGTTTCTGCTCTTCGGTGGCGTAATTGACGATGTAGGGTACGGCGATATCCGAGTGCAGGCCCCAGCCTATTCCGGTGAGTCCGAGGCGAGAAATCTCTTCATCCACAATGGCGTTGTAGCCAAAGTCCAGTTCCAGGCCGCCGTAAGCCTCCGGAACCTGCGGACAGAGAAAGCCCATGGCGCCGGCCTTGCGCCACAACTCGCGGTCTACCTGGCCATCCTTTTCCCACTGGTGGTGATAAGGGGCAGCCTCCTGCTCGAGGAATTTCTGCACGCTGTCGCGGAATTGCTCGTGTTCGGCAGAGTAAACGGTTCTCGGAATCATGGATTTCTCTCGCTGAATTTATTGTTGGTTGATTAATTAGCTGTCAGGCAATCGCTGCACCTGACATCTCCTTAAGTTAGCCCAACAGCGAGAAGATGGAATGCCGTTACGCGCCAGTCGCAATTGCCATTCCGTTAATCCAGCCGTATTTACAAATGCGTGTTGGCGGCATTAGCGGGCAGGTCGTCCCCTTTGCGTTCCGGCACCGCATAGGCAACGCCGCGGCACTCCATATAGCTGAGGCAGCCACTGAATTCGGTCGTCCCACAGGCCTCCACTACCAGCCCGTTGCCCCCCATTTTCTGGGTGCGCACCTTGAGGTCACGGACCAGTGTGGTTTTGCTGGCCTTGCGTTCGTTCAGCTTGTCCTGGCAATAGGATGCTTCCACAAAGCCCAGGGTTGTGGCGTCGTACTGGCTGATTTCCGAGATTGTGTATTCCCGCACCAGTGTGCTGCTGAGCCGGTCAGAGACGTAGGGGCCGGCGTTGGTATTGAACTGGATTCCATTGCAACCAGCCAGAAAAAGGGCGGTGATGGCGAGTGTGCAGGGGGTTAATTTGTGGTGCATCTGGTCTCCATTATTAGTGATTATTTGCGGTTTCAGATCAAGTTGGATGGTAACGCCTGTGACCGCGTTGTGATATGCAAGTTTCCAGCCCACGGTTCTGGACACCCGGAAACGGGGCCGCTTCGCAGGATTCCACATTCTGATGCATGCTGACACGGTTATTCTGAAATGACCTAACCGGTGGATTTTGCTGCCGTACACTGTTGAGAGTGGTTCCATCGAACACAATCGCGAGGTACGCAAATGGCTGACAATCTTTTGGAAATGGCTGTGCGCCATTTGGGCTCTTCGGGTCTGAGCGCACTGGGTAATGCGCTGGGACTTGGGGAAGACAAGGCTGAATCCGCATTCAGCACCGGTGCGGCATCCGTGCTTGCGGGCATGCTGAACAAGGCGGGCAGCGAGAGCGGTCTGGGCGCACTGCTGAACATGGCGACCAAGAGCACCGGTATGGACCTGTCGTCACCCGGAGATATTTTCGCCAGCCCCGACAAAATGACCAGCCTGCAGGATGTTGGTGGCAGCATGCTGGACTCGGTGTTCAGCAACAACAAAGACGGTGTGATCAACGTCATCTCCAGTGCCCTGGGGCTGGACAGCACCAAGAGCGGATCGCTGTTGCGCATCGCGGCGCCGGTGATCATGTCACTGGTAGGCAAACTGGTGAAAAGCAAAGGCCTGAATATGGAGGGCCTGGCAGCGTTGCTGCTGGGACAGAAAGCCCATATCAAGGATCAGTTGCCCGGCGGGTTGCTGAAGCAGCTGGGAGCCGACAACCTGGATGAGCTGGCCGAGCGCACCGTGGTGGAAACCACCCCCCGGCAGGCTGCGCAAGCTCCGCCGCCGGCAAGAAAGAGCGGTTTTGGCAAATGGCTATGGCCGCTGCTGATTGCGCTGGCAGTACTCTGGGCGCTGAATATGTGTGCCAAGAAAGAGAAAATGGACGATGGCTCGGGCGGTGCGGTGATGGAGCAGGATGAAGTGATCGTGGAGGAAACCCCCACGGACCCGACCCTCGATGGCGGCACCACCACGGTACCCGATACCGATATGTCCACCGACTCGGAAACCAGTACTGACACCGACAGTGCGGATTTCGGGCAATCCTTCCGCGAGTACCTGGACAATGCCAACCGCGATCCAAACCGCGAGTTTGCACTCAATATCGAATTCCCCACCGATGGCAGTATGCCCAATGCCGCATCACTACCAGATGTGCAGACATTGATCAGCATCATGCAGGAAAACCCCGGCCTGTCGATTGCGGTCGAAGGGCACACCGACAGCGACGGTGATGCCGGTGCAAACCAGAAGCTTTCCGAGTCTCGCGCTCAGGCGGTGATGAAGATGCTGGTGGATGCGGGTATCGATGAGGGGCGCATGAAGGCGGTTGGACTCGGCTCGGCCAATCCGGTTGCGGATAACGAGACCGAGGAGGGCAAGCAGAAGAATCGCCGTATTGTGGTGAAGGTGACCTCCTTCGATCAGCAATAAGTTTTCACTGCCCCGAACGGAAAAACCCGCGGTTCGCCGCGGGTTTTTCTTTTGCTTGTTCGCAATATGCTGCGGTCAGCTCCGGTATTTTTCTCGGTAGGCGCCGGGCGCGAGTCCGGTCCATTTTTTAAACGCGCGGTTGAACGCGCTGGGTTCGGAAAACCCGAGGCGCTCGGCAATTTCTGCGACCGCGGTTTCCTGCTGTTTCAGCTGGTACATGGCCATATCCCGGCGCACGGAATCCTTGATGTCCTGCCAGCTGTTGCCCTCGTCTTTCAGGCGGCGGCGCAGGGTTTGCGGCGAGGTGTACAGGCGTTCCGCCACGTCATCCAGGGACAGGTTCTCGATACTGTTGTCCCCCTGCAGCATGCGCCGGATACGGCCGGTAAAGCTGTTGTCGGACTTGTACTGGGTGAGCAGGCACTCGGGCGAGCGGGCGAGGAATTCACTCAGTTGCTGGGCGTCGCGGGTGAGCGGCAAGCTGAGGTAGCGTGTATTGAATACCAGGCAGGTTTCCGACTGCTCGAAGTAGTGCCGGCAGGGGAACATATCGTTGTAGTCTTCGTCGTAGTCCGGTGGCGGAAACGCGAGGTGTACCCGCTCCAGCAGGATGGTGCGGTCGATCATCCAGCTGAAAAAACGCAGCCAGATCACCGCCATGGATTCGACAAAATTCTGGTTGTGCAATTGCTTGGGATTTTCGTGGTGGAAGATGAGCCGTGCTTCCTCACCGTTTTCCACCAGCTTGATATGAATGTCGTCACTTACCATCGCCACAAAGCGGCTGGAGCGCAGCAGCGCTCGGCGCAGGGTCGGGCAGGTGATGGTGGCATGGCCCATCATGGCGAAGGTGCCGGGTAACCAGGGGCGTGCCAGATAGCCGCCGGATTCATCCCCCAGCTGATCCCACAACAGGCGCAGCAGCCGCGCAAGCTGCTCGCGGCCTACCCTGGCATTGGGGGCGGTGGTGGCGACCGGGTCAATACCTGCGTCGCACAGCAGTTGCTCGCAGTCGATACCTGCGGCGCGGGCGCCAGCGAGATGGGCAAATACCGCGCCTGCCAGGATCCCGGGCTCGGCGAAGGTTTTGGCGGGCTGCTCACCGTGCTGAGCGGGGGTTTCAGTTTCTGCAATCACGCTTCCGGTTCCACTATCAGTGAGGAGTATTCGCAGGCTCTGGTCTTACCTGTCTGTGCCCGTTTATTGCTCAAATGGGGCAGGTTTGTGGGGGATTATGCAAAATGGTGCATAAAAAGTCCCGCGCTGTGCGGATTGCGCAGATAACAGCCTGTTTGCAGACTTGGAAGTTCGGGGTGATTGTGTGCTACAAATGGAACAAGCAGTATCCCAAAATTGAGAGACAGGAAGCCTCCATGACCCAGCCTTCAATGACCGACTCCCCCGCCGTCGATCTCAACCCCACCATCTGTCGACGCCTGCTGATCGCCTACCTGATTGAGCGTTTGCCCCGCCCCAACAACCCGGCACTGGAAGAAGTCACCGGCTGGCCGCGGCGCACCATCCAGGATGTGATCGCCAAGGGATTGCCCGGACATGGCACCCGGGTGGAATTCATACAGCAGGGAGTGCGCAATAACGACGGCTATTACGCGCTGCAGGATTGGGGCTCTATCGATGGGGGCTGGGTACGCGCGCACCTGGCGGATATCGCCCGGGTGCTGGAGCTGGCGCCGGAACAGATTCCGGCACCGGAATAATAGGAAGAATCATGTCCGTGAAAATGCCCGGCGAGGTGACGAATTCCGGGCTCACAGCCAGCCGTTATTGATTGGCGGCGGCGCTCTTCAGCATATCATTTACGCGCTGCAGCAGTGCGGGATCGTTGCGGAGCTGGGTGGCAATGCCCTGGTATTCCTCTTTGCTCAGACCAGCACTCTGTACCGCGGCCACCATCTTGGACTGTGCCTCCACATTGATCGCTTCCGCGGCGGCGGCGTCGGCTGCAGATTTGATCTTGGGCGCGTATTCCTGGCTCAGGGTGACGATAGAGCGGTAGGCGTCGGCGAATTTCTGCAGCTGGGCGTCGCTCACGGCGGTTTCTGCAAAGGCACTGGAAACGGCGAGAGCCAGAGCGAGTGCGGCGGAGTAGATGGCGGTCGGCTTCATTGAGCACCTCTCGTTATTGAGAATACGCTTCTGTGCAGTGTGCACGCCCAGCGTTCATTGAGGGCTACAGGCTTTGGCCGGGGAAACTTTGATCAGGTTCGGGATCAAGTCCGCCGTCGCGGCAAAGCGCTGTCTGCAAAGGGTAGTTGTTATTCCGCTGTGTTTGCGCCATTTGCCGCCAGACTGGGCTGGCGGCAAAGAATTTGTGCGCTGGTAGCGGTGCGAATTTAGAACAGGCCGAGGAATTTTTTACGCTTCTTGAGTGACGCCTCGCAACTATTCAGCTGGCGCTGGTAACTCTGCGCCCGCGCAGATACCTTGTGAGCGACTTTCTGTAGCCATTTTTTGTTGCGGTAGGTGCGGCGGTTAAAGCCGCCCTGGCCCTCGTGGTAGGCGAGGTACAGATGGTAGGTATCGTTGGACTTGATGCGGCACTGGCGCTGGCTGGTGTTGTGGTACCAGCCGACAAAGTCGATGGCGTCCTCAAAATCGTCGCGGTCACCGCCGTAGTTGCCGGTGGCGCGCTGATAACTCTTCCAGGTGGTGCCCAGTGCCTGTGAATAGCCATAGGCATCCGACGGGCGCGGTCCGGGGAATATCCACAGGATCTTGGTGCGCGGTGGCTTGGCATCGTGCACAAAACGGGATTCCTGGTGCAGGGTGGCCATCATGGTGGCGATGGGGGTGTTCCACTTGCGCGCGGATTTCGCCGCGTCGTGATACCAGTCGTCCTTCTCGCGGAAGATTTCGCAAACGTTATCGGTGTTGCTGGGCGGTGTGGTGGCACAGCCCGCCGCCAGTAGTGGCAGGGCGAGCAGTGCCAGTTTCCATACGTTATTGTTGTTCGTCATTGGTCCACTAATTGAGGGTCTCAGACTTTCGACTTGATGGTCTTTACACCATCGGCGGTGCCCAGTAACAGGATATCTGCGGGGCGCGCAGCAAACAGGCCGTTGGTAACCACACCGGTAATATTGTTGATGTCGCTTTCCAGCTGCAGCGGTTTGGCGATCTGCATATTGTGCACGTCCAGAATGACATTGCCGTTGTCGGTAGTCACACCCTCGCGGTATACCGGATCGCCGCCGAGCTTCACCAGCTCGCGGGCCACATAGGAGCGCGCCATCGGGATCACTTCCACCGGCAGCGGGAAGTTGCCCAGCACTTCTACCCATTTGCTATCGTCGGCGATACAGACAAATTCCTCGGAGCAGGCAGCTACAATTTTTTCCCGGGTCAGCGCCGCGCCGCCGCCCTTGATCAGTTGCAGCAGCGGGTTGGTTTCATCGGCGCCGTCCACATACACGCGGATGCCGTCCACCGAGTTGAGGTCGTAGACCGGGATACCGTGGGACTTGAGGCGCTCGGCGGAGGCTTCGGAGCTGGCCACGGTGCCGTCGAACAGTCCCTTTTTCTCTGCCAGGAAGTCGATGAAGTAGTTGGCAGTGGAGCCAGTGCCAACGCCAACTATGGTGTCTGCGTCTAGCATGGGGGTGATGTATTCCACCGCGGCACGGGCGACATCCTGCTTGAGTTGATCCTGATTGATGGGCTCTTTCATGGAGGGGAAGGCTTCCTTGTGCAATGTTTGCGATAAAAATGCCCGCTTGCGAAGATTTTTTCGCGCAAAACCGGCTTATCTGTGGCTTTGGTGCTGTGTAGCGATTAGACTGGCGGGCTCCCTAACATCCATCGGCTGCCGATTTCTGTCATGCCCAAGTCCTATATCAAGCGCATTTTAGACGCGCGCATTTACGATGTCGCCATCGAAACCCCACTGGAGCCGATGCGCCAGATGTCCCATCGTCTCGGCAACCGTGTTTTGCTGAAGCGCGAAGACCTGCAACCGGTGTTCTCCTTCAAGATTCGCGGCGCCTACAACAAACTCCTGCAGTTGCCGCCGGAGCAACGTGCGCGCGGTGTGATTGCGGCGTCCGCGGGCAACCACGCCCAGGGCCTGGCGCTGGGTGCCCAGCAGATGGGAGTGCGAGCCACCATCGTGATGCCTTCCACCACACCGGCGATCAAGGTGAATGCGGTGCGCATGCGTGGCGCGGAAGTGGTACTGCACGGGGATACCTTCGATGAGGCGGCGGCGCGTGCCAAGCAATTGGTGGAAGAGCGCGGCCTGGTGTTTATCCATCCCTACGACGATCCCGACGTGATTGCCGGTCAGGGCACGGTGGCCATGGAGTTGCTGCGCCAGCACCCGGGTAACCTGGACGCGGTGTTCATCCCCGTGGGGGGCGGTGGCCTGGCTGCAGGTATGGCGGCGTATATCAAATACGTGCGCCCGGAGATCAAGGTCTACGCGGTGGAACCGGAAGACGCGGCCTGCCTGAAGGTGGCCATGGAGGCGGACAGCCGCGAGCGCCTGCCCCAGGTGGGCCTGTTTGCCGACGGCGTGGCGGTGGCGCAGATCGGAGAGGAGACCTTCCGCGTGCTGCGCGAAACCATCGACGGCGTCATTACCGTGACCACCGATGAAATCTGCGCGGCGATCAAGGACATCTTCGAGGACACCCGCTCCATCGCCGAGCCCGCCGGTGCGGTGGGTCTTGCCGGGCTGAAGAAATACGCAGAGCAGAGCGGTGAGCAGAACCAGTCGCTGGCGACCGTGTGCAGTGGTGCCAATACCAACTTCGACCGATTGCGCTATATCAGCGAGCGCACCGAGATCGGTGAGAAGCGCGAAGCGGTGCTGGCGGTGACCATCCCGGAAAAGCCGGGCAGTTATCTGCAGTTCTGTCGCGACCTGGGCGATCGCTCGATTACCGAATTCAACTACCGCTACGCCAACAGCGGCGAGGCGCATATCTTCGTGGGCATGCAGGTCAGCACCGATGCGGACCGCCAGCAGCTGGTGGCCCAGTTGCAGGAGGGCGGTTACCAGGTGACGGATCTCACCGATAACGAGATGGCCAAGCTGCATATCCGCCACCTGGTGGGTGGACGTGCGCCGGGTATCGATAACGAGGTGGTGTACCGGTTCGAGTTCCCCGAGCGCCCCGGTGCCCTGCGCAAGTTCCTCGATCAGCTGGCGGGACGCTGGAACATCACCCTGTTCCACTATCGCAACCACGGTGCTGCCTACGGACGGGTACTGGTAGGTCTGGAGGTTAGCGAGGACGAGCGGCCGGCGCTGAAAGCGCTGCTGGATCAGCTGCACTACCCGTTCTGGGATGAGACGGAAAACCCGGCCTACCGCTTCTTTCTGTCGCGGACGCGGAAGGACTGATCGCGCGCCAGTGACGGCTGATGTGCAAAATGTGCTGCGGTCGTCATTTTTCGCGATGAGTAGATCACCAGATTCGATCTGTCGAACTTGCAATTCTCAAAATGTGAGGGTTTTCTCAAAAAAAGACGCTTGACGGGTTACTATTTGGCCATCAATCGAGTATCTTTTGATCGCTGTTTGGTCACAATGAGGCTGACGGGAACGGACAAATCGATGGGTTTTTTCTCTCATCGACGGGAACTTTCCGGCAATCTCGGGTCCAAACCAGCACTGGCGGCGCAGATCGCCAGGATTAAAAAGAGATCGAAAAAAACAAGAATTCCAATCTTACAGGATGGTCCCCATGAAACCCGATGCATTGACACTCGCTGTAGTTGTCTTTGTTGCGGGCGTACTGCTGAGTAGTTCCGGTCTGACCGAAGTGTTCTCCTCCGATGAGGAAGAGGCGCCGGCAGCCCTGCAGCAGGGAGTGGTCACTCGCTGATCCCTTCGCCCGCCGCTGGCTGACGCCAAATCAAAAAAGCCGAACCCTGGAAACAGCGGTTCGGCTTTTTTGTGCCTGTCGAATACAGGAGGCTTCCTGTTTTCTTTCCGTTATCAACAGTTGACCGACCGGTTACCGACAGCGGTAGAGGCGTTCGTCAGTGGCCACCAGGGTCAATGGAATATCCCAGCTCTCTACCGGCAGGTGTGCCACGCACTGCAGCTGGTGGGCAATCCCCACCAGTTTGGGACCGCTGCCCGGGTGCAGATGCTTGAACGCGAAAGTGCGGTCATAGTAGCCGCCGCCCATACCCAGGCGTGCGCCACTGGGATCAAATGCCACTAGCGGCAGCAATACCAGATCCAGCTGTTGCGGGTTTCTGGGGTGGCTGCGCCCGATCACAGGTTCCGGTATGCCGTAGCGATTGCGGTAGCGCAGTGTGGCTCCGGGCCAGTGCAGGAAATTCATGGTCGTGCGGGTGGCGCGGGGCAGGGCGGGCAGGTAGAAGCGCTTGTGCGGGAATCGTCGCAATAACGGGCGCGGGTCTATCTCCCCATCCGAGGGCCAGTAGAGGCCGATATGACGGGCGCGCTTGAGCTCCGGGCAAAGAGCCAGGCGCACGCACAGTCGCCGGCTGGCAAGCCGCTGCTGATTGGGGGTGAGTGCCCGGCGTGCGGCGCGAATCTTTCGGCGCAGCTGCTGCTTGGATTGCATGGAGGAGTTGGGCATTCGGATACTGTTATCGGCGCGGGGCTTTTGGGGTCCGGCTTGGTCAGATTCGACCGGAACAGGGAGGGAAATCAGGTGCCCCGAAAATGCGGCTGATGACATAGCCTTGAACCGTAAGGCTCAAGGTGGGGGTTTCCGGAATGCATAAGGCTTTCCGCTACGTGGCGGACTTGCACACCAACATCCGCTGGGAACCTCCAGGGTAGAATTATCGGCTCAGGACATAGTCAACTGGCCAACACTTCAGGGCGAGGGGGAATTATACCTCTTACTGCCACACTTGGCTAAACGCACTTTCGCGCCAAAATGTGCTTTTTAACGATAGTCAAGTTGTGGATGTCGCCGCCGAGGCTTGCCTGGTCACGGGAAGAAGCGACGGCACTGATGTTTCAACGGGTGGGAGATTTGCGGGTACTTTAATTACGGGTACGTTAAATGCTGTACCCGCGAGTGTTTGTGCTTACAGGTTGTCGAATTTTTCCAGCGCGGCCTGCACTTTGTCGTGCAGGCGATCGAGCATATCGTCTTCTACCGGTTGGCGCGCGAGGTCGGCTTTGGCCTGTATCAATTCGTGGGCAATATTCAGTGCCGCCATTACTGCAATACGCTCGGCACCGATCACTGTGCCGCTGTTGCGGATTTTGGCCATGCGTTCATTGAGCAATTTTGCAGACGCCTGCAGGCCGGGCTGCTCTTCTTCCGAGCAGGCGACACGATACTCTTTGTCGAGAATCGTTACTGCGACCGTGGCTGAGTTGTGCGGTTTACTGCTCATCAGTTATCTTGGCCCAGGCCCTTGAGTCGGTTGATCATGGTTTCAACCCGGCTGCGGGCCACTTCGTTGTTTTTAATCAGCCGCTGGCGCTCGCGTTGCCACTGGCCTTCCTGCTCGCGCAGGGCGCGATTGTCTGCGGCCAGCTGCTGGCACTGCTGCAGCAGTGAGTCCAGCTTGAGTTCTAACGCCTGTATCTTATCCATATATCCTGCGTGTTCCGTGGTCCGCCCACTCCTGCCAACGTCCTGTGACCTGCGCAAGTCGGGGGATTCCGCTACTATATTGCCGGTGTATTTGGGGGTCAATTGTCCCCAGTGTCTATATGACGCTCAACTAAGCGGCCGCCAGCCATTATTTCACCAGTTTGGTGATTTATTCGCACATCCGGTGGGGAAAGCCTATTGGTACGCCTGATTGTCGGCGCTGACCGGCAGTTTTTCCCGGGCGCCGTTCAAATTTTCAGCACAAGGTGAATTATTTCGTGGCAAAACCGCCGTTCCGGCGGCCGCGACAGTTCGCCCATGTAACCAGGAGTTTTTATGTCCGCAGTGCAGGTTTCGTTCGATGATCTCGCCAACCAGATCGTGGCGGCGGGAGGCAAAATCGGACCGAGCGAGTTGCACGGTTTTATCTGCGGCCTGCTCGCGACGGGTACGCGTCCGGATAAAGCCCGCTGGCAAAAGGAGATCGCAGAGTTCCTGGATCTCGATGCGCTGCCCGCAGACCTGACCCGCGATGGACTCTTGTTGGCGGAACAGAGCCTGCGTGAACTTTCCGATAAAGATTTTTCTTTTCAGCCTTTGCTCAGCGCCAGCGATGAGCTGGCCGAGCGCGGGCAGACGCTGTGCCTTTGGTGCGAAGGCTTTTTACATGGATTTGGTATCGGCAAATATTCCGGTGAACTGCCGCCCACGAGTAGTGAGGCGCTTAAGGACTTTGCCGAAATCGCCCAGCTGGATGCGGGGTCCATGGAAAACGGTGCAGAGCAGGAAAGCCAGCTGTTTGAAGTGCAGGAATATGTACGTATGGCGGCCCTGAACATTTTTGTCGAGTGCAATGCACCTCCCCAGCAAACCGGCGGCGACAAGCCCGCGGGCCCGACTTTGCACTGAGCGTATTGCGGTCACCGTCATGAATATTTCCAAAGCCGAGTATGCGCGCCGTCGGCAGCGCTTGATCGAAGGGCTGGACGGCAACAGTCTCGCCATTGTGCCCGCTGCCCGCGAACAATTGCGCTCGCGCGATACCTATTTTCCATTTCGCCAGGACAGCGACTTCCTGTACCTGACCGGTTTTGATGAGCCGGAGTCCATGCTGGTGCTGGTGCCGGGGCGCGAGCAGGGAGAAACGCTGCTGTTCTGTCGCGAGCGGGATGCGGAAAAAGAAATGTGGGATGGACCACGCCTTGGGCCGGAGCGCGCGGCGGAACAGTGTGGTCTTTGCGATGCCTTTCCTATCGGCGATCTCGACGACATTCTTCCGGGACTGCTGGAAGGGCGCGATTTTATCTATTACACCATGGGCCGTTTTCCGCAGCTGGATCGGCGACTGCAGAGCTATCTGCAGGCCATTGACCAGGCACCCGGTAATACATCTGGCGCGGGGGGAAATCGTGCGCCGGAAATGGTCAGCCTGGACCCGCACCTGCATGACCTGCGACTGTTCAAAAGCGCGGCGGAAATCCGTCTGATGGCGCGCGCTGCGGAGATCAGTGCCGAGGGACACCGACGTGCCATGCAGCGCTGCCGCCCGGGTGTGTACGAGTATCAACTGGAAGCGGAACTGTTGCATTCCTTCGCCCTCGCCGGTGCCCGCGAGCCCGCCTATCCGAGTATCGTCGGTGGAGGCCGCAACGCACTGGTGATGCATTACATCGCGAATAACGCCGCGCTTAAAAATGGCGATCTGGTACTGATCGATGCCGGTTGCGAATATCGCGGCTATGCAGCCGATATCACGCGTACTTTTCCGGTCAACGGTCGCTTCAGCGGACCGCAGCGGGCAGTCTATGAAATTGTGCTCGCCAGCCAGCAGGCGGCGATTGATAAAATTGCTGTGGGCAACGATTGGGATCAGCCACACCTCGCCAGTGTGGAAGTCATCGTACGTGGCCTGAAAGATCTCGGGTTGCTGCAGGGAGACCTGCACGGACTGATCGAGTCCGGAGCCTATCGCCGTTTTTACATGCACAGGGTTGGGCACTGGCTGGGCATGGACGTACACGACGTGGGTGACTACAAGGTGTATGGCCAGTGGCGCCAGCTGGAGGCCGGAATGACCATGACGGTGGAACCGGGAATTTATATTGCTGCGGAGGATGCCGGGGTACCGGAAAAATTCCGCGGTATCGGAATCCGCATCGAAGATGATGTGGCGCTTTACAAAGATGGCCCGCAGGTCCTTTCCGCAGCGGCGCCAAAAACCATTGCCGACATCGAATACCTGATGCGCGAGGGCGATCTGGTCCAGGAGGCGCTGTTATGACCTCGATTGAACAAACAACTGTGAGCGGGCAAGCGGATATCGCGATTGTCGGCGGCGGCATGGCCGGCGCCTGCCTGGCGCTGCTGTTGTCACATCACTGCCCCGGATTGAAAGTTTCCCTGCTGGAGCGTCAGCCGCTGCCGAACAGCGATGCCGCGCTGAACCTGCCGAGCTTTGATACCCGCGCCACCGCCATTGCCGCTGGCAGCCTGCAGATTTTTGAGCAGCTGGGCCTGTGGCAGCAGTTGCGCGAGTATGCGGCACCGATCACCCGGGTACAGGTATCGGACCGCGGGCACACCTTAGGCGCGAGCCTGTATGCCGATCGCGAGGCTGCGGCAAGTTTTGAAGGGATGCTCGGGGCGGTGATTGAAAATGCTGCCCTCGGGCCGCTGCTCTATCGCGCCCTGAGTGATACTCAAGTGGAGGTGCTGGCGCCGGCGGATGTGGAGCGGGTGACCATGACCGCATCGGGGGCGAGTATCGCGTGGCGCGATGGGGCGGGCACAGAGTCCGTGCTCAATACACGCCTGCTGGTGGTTGCCGATGGCACCGGCTCACCACTGTGTCGCCAGTTGGGGATCGCCAGCGAAGAAGTGGATTATCACCAGCAGGCCCTGGTCACCACCGTCGGCCTGCAGCGCGACCACGGCGGGGTGGCCTTCGAGCGCTTTACCGATTCCGGCCCTATGGCGCTGCTGCCGCTGCCCCGACGTGACGGTATGCACCGCGCAGCGCTGGTGTGGACCGGTGAACCGGGGGAAATGGAGCGGCTGGCGTCGCTGCCAGAGGCGGAGTTTATTTGCCATCTGCAGCAGGTGTTTGGCTGGCGCGCCGGACGCCTGGTGCGTGCCGGCAAGGTACAGGGTTATCCGCTCAAGCTGTCCCTGGCGCGCGAGCAGGTGCGGCGCAGCGTGGTGCTGGTGGGCAACTGTGCGCACTTCCTGCATCCGGTGGCTGGACAGGGGTTTAACCTGACCTTGCGCGACTGCGATGGCATCGCCCGCGCCATTGGTCGGGCAATGGCAGAGAAAGGCACGGATTTCGGGCAAGCCGGCCCCGGCGAGCTAGACTTACTTCAGGCTTATTGGCGCGAACGTCAACATGACCAGCAGCTGACCATCGGTTTCAGTGACCGCATTCCACCGCTGTTTGCCTCCCGCAGCCTGCTGCTCAGTGGGCTCAGGCAGGCCGGAATGCTCGGTCTCGCCCTGGTTCCGGCCCTGCGTGCAGGGTTTGCCAGACAAGCAGCGGGACTTGCGCTGTAAGCACACTATAACGGTGCAGCTGTATCGGCCGTGGATATCCGGCCACTCAATCAAATTTTCCGGGGAGCAACTGCCTATGAACAGACAGCGGATGGACGTAACCATCGTCGGAGGTGGCATGGTGGGGATGGCGCAGGCGGCAGTGCTGGCCGTGCGACACCCGCAATTGCGTATATCGCTGCTGGAGGCATCCAATGTAGACCCGCAGGTACGCGAGGACAGTTACGACGCCCGGGTTGTTGCCCTTACCGAGGCATCCCGCGCACTGTTGGAAGAGGCTGGCGCCTGGCAGCGGATCGCGGGCAAGCGGGAATGTCCCTACACCCAGATGCGTGTCTGGGACGCGGAAGGCACCGGCTCGGTGTGGTTCGACTGTCGCGATGTGAAGCTGCCGAATCTCGGCCATATCGTGGAAAACAGCGTGATTCTTGCCGCCCTGCGCGAGCGTATCGAAGAACTGGACAATGTGGACCTGGTTACCGGGTTCAAGCTGGAAAGCTGGTGGCGGGACTGCGGTCTCTGGCATCTGCAATCGCGCAGCCCGGACCGGGACTCGGTGGAGGGTCTGGACAACCAGTCGCCCGTATTGACCACGCGCCTGTTGATCGGCGCCGACGGTGCCCGCTCGCGGGTGCGCGACCTGCTGCGCATTCGTACCCGGGATGTGGAGTATCAGCAGACCGCGCTGGTGTGCGTGGCTCGTTGTGAGCAGTCTCACCAGTCCACGGCCTGGCAGCGATTTCTGGATACCGGTCCGCTGGCATTCCTGCCGCTGGCGGGGCTCGGTGACGATCGCCACTGTGCGGTGGTGTGGTCCGCAGACGACAGTCTCGCCCGCGAACTGGTGATGCTGGATGACAAGGCGTTTGCCCTGAATCTGGAAAAGGCATTCGAGAGTCGCCTCGGCACCATTGAATCCGTCAGCGAACGGTTTTCCTTTGCCCTGCGTGCGCGTCATGCAGAATCCTATTTTGGTCCCGGCGCGGTGCTGATCGGCGATGCCGCACACAGCATTCATCCACTGGCCGGACAGGGGGTCAACCTGGGGTTGATGGATGTGGCGGTGCTGAGCGAGGAAATCGATCGTGCACTCAAACGGGATATTTCCCTTGCGCACGCATCGGTGCTGTCCCGCTACCAGCGCCGTCGCCGCAGTGAAAACGCGGCAACGTTGAAGGCCATGAGCACCTTCAAGTCCCTGTTTGGCGCCGGTGACCTGCACTGGCGCTGGTTGCGCAATACCGGCCTGAGCATGGTAGACGCCAGCCCTCTGCTGAAAAAACGGATTATCATGCGCGCCATGTCGGTGTAATGATTGCATTTCGTCGGCATCGCACTGTAACCCCGAAAACGCGGCAATCCTGCCGCGTTTTTTGTGTTCCCCGGGCTGCCGGAATCTCGCCGGGAAATTTGTTAGAGTCGCGCGTTCAAACTTTTTGCTTTTATCCGAGTAGGCCCGCGTTTGAGTAACTGGATTACCGTCTGTGAATTTCCGCTGAGTAAAGACCTGTCACCGGTGGCGGAATTTATTCGCCGCCATCAGTTGCCCCTGCGTATCAGTGAGGAAAACAACCTCCAACGAGTTGCGAGCCTGGCGCCGCAACTGGTGGAACCGATGAAGCAATTGCTCGAGCGCTGGCAGGCAGGCGAAGTGGATCTCTCCCGGATTCAGGTACACACCTACGACGAAAGTGCACCCGCAGACGCCGGGGATGCCGAACAGCCAGTGCAACCCGAGCCCGCCGGTGAAGGTGATCGTGAAGCTGGTGAGAGTCGGGAATCCGAAGCCCAGGCCATGGCGCCGCCTTCTGTGATTCCCCAGTGGCCACTGCGGCAGACGCCGTTGAGTATCCTGTTGATCGCTCTGTGTTTTATCGGTTGGCTGATGTTGCGCCAGGGCTGGGCGGAGCCGCTGGTGATTTTTCCGCAGAAACCGGGGGATTTTGATCTGTCCGGTTCGTCGCTGGCCTGGCATCTGTCGCGGGGAGAATTCTGGCGCCTGTGGACCCCGGCGATGGTGCACTTCTCTCTACCGCACGCGCTGTTCAACGCCCTTGGTATCTGGATTATTGGCCGTGCGCTTGAGGCGCGTGCGGGCACCCTGTG
Source organism: Microbulbifer mangrovi (assembly GCF_002009015.1). Classification (GTDB taxonomy): domain Bacteria; phylum Pseudomonadota; class Gammaproteobacteria; order Pseudomonadales; family Cellvibrionaceae; genus Microbulbifer; species Microbulbifer mangrovi. Next base: position 29,847 of record NZ_LZDE01000339.1, read on the forward strand.
GTTTGCGGTGCTGGTATTGCTGAGTGCGCCGGCGGCCAACCTGGCGCAGTATGTGTGGGCGCCGCAAAACCTGTTTGGCGGTATGTCCGGTGTGGTGTACGCGTTGATTGGTGTGGCTTTTGTTATTCAGCGCTGGCAGCCCGACTGGCGGGATGTACCACCGCCGCTGGTGTGGATGGCTGTAATCTGGCTGCTGGTGTGCATGGTCGGCGTGGTGGATTATTTTATTCCCGGCGGTATCGCCAATGCCGCGCATATCGGCGGCTTTGCCGCGGGCCTGTTGCTCGGGCTGTTGTTCTGTAGTGCAGGGGGGGCGCGGCGCTATTTCTCAGATGCTCGCGCGCCTGCACAAACCAAAACCACCGTCTCTGGCAAAGAATTCTGATCGCCCATGGTTCTGCTGATTGTTTACGTCCTTATTGCACTGGGTTTTTCTTTCCTGTGTTCCATTGCCGAGTCGGTGATACTCAGTGTCACCCGTCCGTATGTGAGCCTGATGGAGCGGGAGGGACACAAGTCCGGGCGCCTGCTGCGCAAGCTGAAGGAAGATATCAACGCGCCGCTTGCCGCAATCCTCACCCTCAATACGGTTGCGCACACCGTGGGGGCCGCCGGTGCCGGTGCCCAGGCCGCAGCGGTTTTTGGCAACCATTATCTCGGCATCGCGTCGGCGGTGCTCACCCTGCTTATCCTGGTGTTTTCCGAGATCATTCCGAAAACTCTCGGTGCGGTGTACTGGCGGCAACTGGCGCCGGCCACCGCCTACGGCTTGCGTTATCTGGTTATTGTGCTGAAGCCGTTTGTCTGGCTGTCAAACTGGTTAACCCGGGGGCTGGCCCACGGGCCGACCCTGACCGGGTTCAGCCGCGAGGAGTTCGCGGTGATGGCGGAGATTGGCGAGGCGGAAGGGCAATTGGAGCGGCACGAGTCCAGTATTCTGCACAACCTGTTTTTCACCCTGCGCGACCATACCGTGCGCGAGGTGATGACACCGCGCACGGTGGTGTACTCCCTGTCTCAGGAGTTGACCATTGAGGAGGCCTACGAGCCGGTGGAAAAAAGTCGTTTTTCCCGTATCCCGGTTTACGAGAAGGACGATCCCGATCTGGTGGTGGGGTTTGTGCTCAAGCAGGACCTGTTGCAGGCCTACGCCCGCGGCGAGCGCGACGAGAGCCTGCGCAGCCTGCGCCGCGACCTGTTAATGCTGCCGGAAACCGCGGCGATTTATCAGGTGTTTCACAAGATGCTGTCGCGGCGGATTCAGATCAGTGCGGTGGTGGATGAATACGGCAGCCTGGAAGGCCTGGTTACCCTGGAAGATATTCTCGAAACCCTGTTGGGGGAGGAGATCGTCGACGAGGCAGACAAGACGCCGGATCGCCAGGAGCTGGCCAAGCGACTGTGGCGTTGGCGGTCCAAGCGCTATGGCCTGCGGGTGGATGAATCTGCGCAGCGGGAACAGGCGGGCGAAGAGCCCCAGGACCAGCTGCGGGAAACAATCCAGCGGCAGTTGGATGAGATAGATGGCACCACCTCGGAACGCGATGATAATGCCGAGCGGGATGCCGAATCTTCCGGCGAAAAAGACGATAACAATGACGTCAAATAGTTGAGCCAACCGGTTTTGTGCCAGCCGCTGGCGCGAATGCTGACCTCAATTCTCTAACGGTTCATCGCAACATACTTGAAAAAGTGGCGCGGTGCGCAGATAACAGTAACAACGGAGTCATAAATATCAGCCCGGCTGATGGCTGTAACGCTCCCGATAATATTGATTCTGCCTCAACCTAGTCAGTGAGACCGTAGTGCGCGTTGGAATCCTGCTGATACTGCTGCAATCTGTGTTGTTCTGTGCCGAAGGTCGCACGGAAGCGCAGACTGTAGATCTGCAGTCTGTGCAGCCTCTGGTCAGTACACTGATTCAAGAGGGAAGCGAGCCACCGGATCAGCCGGACTCGATTGCGGTAGCCACCGCCACACCATTGAATTTTATCGGCGCCAAGCCTGTTGCCCGGTTCCTTCAGCAACAGTTTTCACACTCTGCGGCGCTCGCCTCTTATCCCATCCGCGGGCCTCCCGCCCGGCAATAAATTCTCGTTATCGAAATTGGCACCGATGGCTTTCCGCTTTGCTATCGGTGCCAGCCAAATCATTTGGTCGCATGCGCTACCGAAAACAGCCGCCTGCGCCTGAAAAAATAAGAGAATTATTGCCATGAAAAAACTGGAACTGACCCCGTTACAGGATTCCGACAAGCTGGTTTTCCCGGAAGAATTTCACGAGTTGAGCCTGGACTCGCCGGCGCTCAAATTTGTCACCGACTTCAAGAAGCATCACCCGGCAGTACTGACGGCATCTGTATCAGCACTGGATGCGGCACAGGTACTGCGCACTGGCCATCTTTCCTGGGTGCTGGTGATGGATCATCGGGGTGACTTTATCGGGTTGTTGACCGCTGAAGATGTCTCCTACCAGCGGGTAATGCAGCTGGTGGCCGCCGGGCACAGCCGCGGGGAATTGACGGTGGGTGACCTGATGCGCCGTCGCAACCGCCTGCAGTTACTGAACCGCGAGCAGTTGCGGGGGGCATCTATCCGCGATGTGCTGGAGGCGATGCGCCGCAGCGGACAGCGTCACTGTCTGGTGGTGGATACGGATCAGCACCATGTACGGGGGGTGATCAGTGCAGAAGCGGTGGCAGCACGCCTGAATATGGAGTTCCCGATCGATACTCCGGAAAGCTTCGTTGAGTTACTGCGTGCGGTCACTGCCGTGCACTGACCGTGCGCTTTGCGGATTCCTTTCGTTGGCCCAGCCCTCAGCGGGCCGGGTCGACGGTTTCCCCGATACTGTTATTCACCCGAAACCAGCCGGTTACGCTGTAGCGCGGCCGGTGGCTGGTGAGTACTTCGTGTGGAAATTCTTCGGAGAGGAAGATCACCATCTGTCCGAAACGCGGCGCTACTTTTTCGATCACCGTATCGCTGTCCGGCGCGTAGATCTGCAGTTCACCTCCGTCCTTGGGCTGCCAGTTCGGGGTCAGGTACAGCACCGTACTCACCACCCGGTTGGTGCCGCCCTTGAACGCGTCCATATGTTTCTTGTAATAGCTGCCGCGATCGTAGCGGGCGTAATGGCATTCGTAGTCAAACAGTCCGAGAAATAACCGTCGGTTCAATCCCAGACGCAGGGTTTCCGCCCAGCTCAGGTAGGCGGACACTGCGGGGTTACTGCGGTCCAGCCAGAAAATCTCGTCGGTGCGCACAAACTGGTTCAGCTGGTGTTCCTGCTCGCGGCCGATACCGGCGGTCTGGAAGCGCGCGCGGTCGATGGAGCGGAAGTGGCGCAACAGCGAACCCAGCAAGGCTGGCGGCAGCGGTGCCGGCAGGACGATGTAGCCGGTTTCACGCAGTGCACTGGCGATCAGGTCGAGGGGATCATCGCCGTCGGGACCACGCACCCAGGTGTTGTCCACGGGGGATTCCGCGTGGGAAAAAGCAGCGTTCAATCAGGTGGATTCCAAAAGTGGCTGCGCGGGGGAGTCGGCCGGGGAGGCTATCGGGCACAGCGGGTTGGTACGGGCGGCATTTATACCGCCACCCGCGTGGCCGCGCCAGCAAATTTTGCGTGGATTATTGACCCAGTGTGAGGTCCCAGCCAGTAATCAGAATGGTCACGGTCACCGCCCCGATCAGCAGGTTCATCGGGATGCCCACCTTCAGGTAATCGGAGAAACGGTAGCCGCCGGGACCGTACACCATCAGGTTGGTCTGGTAACCCAGCGGCGTGGCAAAGCTGGCCGAAGCGGCCATCATCACCGCGAACATAAAGGGCTCGGGATTCAGTCCCGCGCTGGCGGTAATCTGCAGCACAATGGGCACCATGATGATGGCGGCTGCATTGTTGGTCACCATTTCGGTGAGCAGCGAGACACACAGATAGACCAGGATCAGCATCAGCCACGGGTGGCCGTAGGACAGCGAGATCACGCCCTCTGCCAACATGGCGGCGACACCGGTTTTCTGCAGCGCGACACCCAGGGCGAAGGAGGCTGCAATGGTGATCAGCACCGGCAGGTCGAGGCTTTTCTGTGCCTGATTGACCGAGCAGCAGCGGGTCAGCAGCATGGCACCGGCGCCGATGAGGGATGCATTGAGCATGCTGATCAGCCCGGTACCTGCCGCCAGCACGATCGCGATCAGGATCAGCCAGGAGGTGAGGCCTCTCTCGTGGCGGGGGCTCTCCGCCTCCAGATCGTTGATCAGCAAGAAGTCCTTGCTGTAGCGCTGGCGCAGCACGAAGCCGGGGCGCGCTTCCAGCAGCAGGGAGTCACCGGCTTTCAGCTTGATACTGCCGAGGTTGCCCGCGACACGCTGGCCTTCCCGTGCTACCGCAAGTACCGCGGCGCCGTAGCGTTTGCGGAACTGGGCATCGCGAATACTGCTGCCGATCACCTCGCAGTGCGGGGAGACCACCACCTCGACCAGGCGGCGCTCCTCAATACCGGTAGTGATTGCGGTATCTTCGTCATGGTGATCTGACGGCACTATGCCGCGCATGCGCAGCAGGTCGGAAATTGCCTCTGTGTCCCCGGCGAATACCAGCCGATCACTGCCGCGCAGCTTTTCCCCGGAGCGCACCGGAGTGATGATCCGGCCATCCCGCTCGATCTCGACCAGGTAAACCCGGCGCAGTCCCCGGAGTCCGGCGTCCTCCACCGTCTGCCCCACCAGCGGACCCTCGCTGTCGATGGCCACCTCCAGGGTAAATTCCCGCAGGTTGCCAAAGGGCTTTTTCTCGCGCCGGTCCGGCAGCCAGCGGGGGAAGAACAGCAACATGAAGGCCACACCCACCAGCGCGGCGGGCAGGCCCACCGCAGCGATGGAAAACAGGGAGAAACCTTCGTTGCCGGTAATGGCCTGGTACTGGCCATTGACCACCAGGTTGGTACTGGTGCCGATCAGGGTCAGGGTGCCACCGAGGATAGCGCCGTAGCTCAGCGGAATCATCAGTTTGGAGGGGGCGATATCGATCCGCTTGGCCCAGGCGTTCAGCGCCGGGATCATGGTCGCCACCACCGGTGTGTTGTTGAGATAGCCGGACAGGGCCACTACCGGGGCGAACACCCGCAACATGGCCGAGCGCACCGTGTTCGGACGCCCCAGCAGGTGTTTCACCATCATGTCGATACCACCGGACGCGTGGATACCGGCGGCCACCACAAACATGGCGGCTACGGTGATCAGGCCACTGTTGCTGAAGCCGGACAGGGCTTCGGCCGGGGTGAGAATACCGCTGACACTCAGCAGGGTGAGTGCCGCCATCATCACCATAAAGGCCGGGATACGGCTGAATATCAGTGTGGCCAGGACGGCGAAAACGAGAAAAAGGGAAAACCAGCCGGACCAATCCATATTAGAAAGCGTTCATTCGGGGGAGATGACGGCTAAAACTACTGCAAACGCTTTACTACCAAAAGTGATTTTTTCGCATATTTATATAGCGTTGCTACAAATATGAGGGTGCGGACCCTGCGGAAAGTACGCTAAGACTGCTTCAGAAGCGCTACCAGATAAAATTTTTCACTGCGGCTGCTAGTCTTTGCAGAGTATCGGCATCTGGTATCTGCCATTGCCGGGCCGTTAGAATACGCGGCTTTGCCGCCTGCCGCCGTTTACTCTGTATGCGGTATGCAGTCCGCGCCTCCACTCAGTATCAAGACACGGGATTCAGCACAGAATGGGAAACAAAACCGCGCTTTACGATGCCCACGTTGCCATGGGCGGCAAAATGGTGGACTTCGGTGGCTGGGACATGCCGCTGCACTACGGCTCACAGCTGGAAGAGCACCACAAGGTGCGTCAGGGCGCGGGCATGTTCGACGTTTCCCACATGACCGTGGTCGACGTGGATGGCGAAGGCGCCAGGGATTTCCTGCGCACCCTGCTGGCCAACGACGTGGCCAAGCTGGACGGCAATCCCGGCAAGGCGCTGTACACCGGCATGCTGAATGAAAAAGGCGGTGTGGTAGATGACTTGATCGTATACCTCCGCGACCCGGGTTACCGCGTTGTGGTCAACTGTGCCACCCGGGAAAAAGACCTGGCGTGGATGAACCAGCAGGCTGCAGCTTTCGACGTTACCCTGACCGAACGCCCGCACCTGGCAATGATTGCCATCCAGGGCCCCGAGGCCATCGACAAGGTGAAGGAGGTCATGGGGATCGACTGGACCGCGGCCATCGATGGCCTCAAGGTGTTCAACAGCTTTGCCCGCGATGACTGGTTTATCGCCCGTACCGGTTATACCGGTGAAGACGGCCTGGAAATCATGCTGAACAATGATGATGCCCCGGGCTTCTGGCATGCACTGGCCGATGCCGGCGTGGCTCCCTGTGGTCTCGGCGCGCGGGATACCCTGCGCCTGGAAGCGGGTATGAACCTGTACGGCCACGAGATGGACGACGATACCTCTCCACTGCAGGCCAACATGGCATGGACCATCGCGTGGGAGCCGCAGGATCGCAAGTTTATCGGTCGCGAAGCGCTGGAGCAGGAAAAGGCTGCGGGCGTCGAGAACAAACTGGTCGGCCTGGTGCTGGAAGAGCGCGGTGTTCTGCGCGCTGGGCAAGAGGTTGTGGTGGACGGCGAGGATCGCCGCGGTATCATCACCAGCGGAACTTTCTCCCCCACCCTGGGCTTCTCCATCGCCATGGCCCGGGTGCCGGTGAGCGTTGGCGACGCGGCACAGGTCGAGATCCGCAAGAAGCTGATCCCTGTGCGGGTGGTAAAACCGAGTTTTGTGCGCAACGGCAAGTCTCTGGTGTGAGGCTGTCTTCGGGCCACTGGACTATTTTCTGAATACACTGTCTACAGCTAATTTTGAGCTTTTTTGAGGGAAGAACCCATGAGCGAGATTCGCAGCGAACTGAAATACGCCTCCAGCCATGAATGGGCGCGGCTGGAAGAGGATGGCACCGTAACCGTGGGCATCAGTGATCACGCCCAGGAAGCGCTGGGTGATGTGGTTTACGTGGAAACCCCGGAAGTGGGCCAGACCCTGACCGCCGGTGAAGAAGCGGGTGTCGTTGAGTCGGTTAAAGCGGCCAGCGACATTTATGCACCGATTTCCGGTGAAGTGGTTGCGATCAACGAAGCACTGGAAGACGAGCCGGAAACCGTGAACTCCAGCCCCTATGACGATGGCTGGTTCTTCAAGGTCAAGCCGAGCGACGAAAGCGAGCTGGACAAGCTGCTGGACGCGGAAGCGTACAAGGCGGAAAGCGACGAGGGTTAATTTCGCCCTTAAGTTGCTGATACAAAAACGCCGGGCATGTTGCCCGGCGTTTTTGTTTGTACGTTAGAGCCCGAATTGAACGGGCTGCTGCAGGATGTTCCCTCGCGAGACTGTCGAAAAGAGGGAGTACCCGGTAGCAGCCCTGCCACTGCACTAGCTGGAGTTTTCTTCTGCCTGCTGTGGCTGCACCAGCCCGCCGATGCCCAGATCCTGCAGATACCTGTGCAGTTTTTCCTCGACCTGCTCCGGGAGTTCCATTGTCAGGACCTGCTGAAGCAAGCGGTCCAGATCCGATTTGTTCACTTCCCGCAGGGCGGCTTTCACCCGCGGTAGGTTGGTGGCGTTCATCGACAGCACGTCGTAGCCCATGGCCACCAGCAGCAGCGCACCACCGGGGTCACCGGCCAGCTCGCCGCAGATGCCCACCTTGGTGCTGGTCTCGTGCCCGGCCGTCACCACTTGCAGCAGTGCCTGCAGTACCGCGGGATGGAAACTGTGGTACACCCCGGCCACGCGGCTGTTGTTGCGATCCACTGCGAGCAGGTACTGGGTCAGGTCGTTGCTGCCCACCGACATGAATTCGACCCGCTTGGCGAGTTCGCGTGCCTGATACACCGCGGACGGCACCTCGATCATGATGCCCAGCGGCGGACGCTGGATCGCATAACCTTCGTCGACCAGTTCATCGTAAGCGCGGTCCACCAGCTTGCGTGCGGCCTCCAGTTCACCCACGCCGCTGATCATCGGCAGCATGATGCGCAGGTTGTCGAGTCCCAGGCTCGCCTTCATCATCGCGCGCACCTGCCCCAGGAAGATCTCCGGGTGGTCGAGGGTCACGCGGATGCCGCGCCAGCCGAGGAACGGGTTGGTTTCTTCGATGGGGAAATATGAAAGCGCCTTGTCGCCGCCGATATCCAGGGTGCGCATGGTCACCGGGCGCGGTGCAAAGGCCTGTAACTGTTCGCGGTAGATTTCCCGCTGCTCCTCTTCCGAGGGGAAGCGGTCGCGCAGCAGGAAGGGAACTTCGGTGCGGTACAGGCCAACGCCTTCGGCGCCGCGCTCGAGCGAGCGCACCACGTCCGCCATCAGACCGGTGTTTACCCACAACCGTACCCGGTGGCCGTCGGCGGTCTCGCCGGGCAGTTTGGCCAGGTGGTCGAGGTTGCGTGCGAGCTCGCGCTCTTCTTCCACAATCGCGTCGTAGCGGCGCTTGAGTTCCGGGCCGGGATGAATGTGCAATTCACCGCGGTAGCCGTCCACCACCAGTTCGACGCCGTCTACTTGCTCCCAGGGCAGCTCCTGGACGCCCATGACCGCGGGTACACCCATGGCCCGGGCAATGATCGCCACGTGGCTGTTGGAGGAGCCTTTGATGGAAACCAGTCCGGCGAGTTTTTCCCGCGGGACGTCCGCCAGCACCGAAGCGGTCAGCTCCTCGCCGACCAGTATCGTGTTGTCCGGGTATTCGCGCAGGCTCAGTTCCTGCTGGCGCAGGTGCATCAGCACCCGTGCGCCCAGGTCGCGCACATCCGCAGCGCGCTCACGGAAATAGGAGTCGGACATGGCTTCGAAGCGCCGCACATGCTCCAGCATCACCTCTGCCCAGGCGCGGCTGGCGGTCAGTTGCTGGCGGATACGCTCGCAAACCTCGACGGCAATAGAATTGTCGTCGAGCATGCTGATATAGGCATCGAAGAGCGCGCGCTCCTCTTTGTTCAGGTCGTTCTTGAGGCGTTCGCCGACATCGCGGATTTCATCCCGCGCCGTGGCCAGGGCCTGGTGGAACAACTTCAGTTCGCCCTCGACATCCATGGTACAGGCAAAGGGGACAGTGGCCAGGTTGGCGGGGGGCGCAACGATGTGCGCGCGGCCAATGGCCACACCGGGCGACGCGGCGAGGCCGGTAAACTTGGTCTCGTTGCGCTGCTGGCCCATGTTGGCCAGGGCCCCGGTAGCCTCGGCGTGGGCGATAACGCCGGCCAGCTGTGCGGAAAGGGTGACCAGGAAGGCTTCTTCACCCTCGTCAAAGCGCCGCCGTTCGGTCTGCTGCACGACGAGCACCCCGAGGACATTGCGATGGTGGATGATGGGAGTGCCGAGGAAGGCGGAGAAACGCTCCTCGCCGGTGGCGGGGAAGTACTGGAATGCGGGGTGGGCCTCGGCGTGTTCGAGGTTGATGGGCTCTTCGCGGGTGGCGACGTTACCGACCAGACCCTCACCCGGGGCCAGGTGCACCTGGCCAACGGCGTCCTGGTTCAGGCCTTCGGTGGCCATCAGCACATAGTTGCCGGTTTGCTTGTCCCGCAGGTAAACCGAACACACCTTGGTTTCCATTACCTCGCGTACCCGCCGCACGATAATGTTCAGCGCGGTGGTGAGGTCCCGGGCGGTGTTGACTTCCTGAACGATGCTGCGCAGTGATCCGAGCAAAGTGGCTTCCTCGCCGTATTCTTCCGCCCCCGCCCAATTGCGGGGGCCGTCGCTGGTCGTGTCGCGTTCTGTGGTTGCCGGATTTCCCCTCGGCAACTGCATCGGGGAACACCCCGCGCAGGCACAGATTTACTGGTCGCGTTTCAGCCAGCGTCTTTCCAATTGTAATTGCGTGGGCGCAAGCTCTGTGAGCGCGCGCCGGTAAACCTCTCGCTTGAAGGTCACCACCTTGGTCAGCGGGTGCCAGTAGCTCACCCACCGCCAGTGATCGAATTCTGGCTTGTAGCCATTTTCGAAACTGATGTTGCTTTCTTCGGCATTCAGCTGCAACAGGTACCATTTCTGCTTCTGGCCGATGCACAGTGGCTCGGAACGCCGCCTTACCAGCCGTTGTGGCAGCCGGTAGCGCAGCCAGCCGCGGGTGCTCGCGAGCAAGGTGACCTGACTACGGGTCAGGCCGACCTCTTCATACAGTTCACGATATAGCGCCTGCTCCGGGGCTTCACCGGGGTTGATGCCGCCCTGGGGGAATTGCCATGCGTCTTTGCCGCCCACCCGTCGCGCCCACAGGGCCTGACCGCGCTCGTTCAGGACAATGATACCGACGTTGGGCCGGAAGCCCTCGCTGTCGATATTGCTGTCGTTGTCCGTAGTCGTACCAGATTTTTCCGCACCCGACTTGCGGGGGCCCTTTCCGCCGCCGGATTTGTCGTTGCGCGCGGAAGATCTGGCGGGTCTGCGGCGGTTTTTACGCCCGGCGGGTGTCTGCTTGCCGTCGCCCAAAATGCCGTCCTCAAATTTGCCGGTGCGTTACCAGAGCGGTATTGGATACCTGACGCACCATAATGTTCTGCATTGTTCCACAGCGACTGAATTACGGCAATTCGGTGACACCGGTCGGTGCAAGCAGCCGCCGCAGCGGGGTAAAATCTCCCGCCTTGGAGATTGGTGGGGGCGATTTTTCCCCGCTAGCCTTACAGCGGCGGCGCCGGCTTGGCGTAAAAAGTGGCCGTTCGGGCAACCTGCGCGTCAGTGTTGCCTATAGTCAATAAAGGAGAATTTTGTGCAGCTGGCGATTTTTGACCTGGATAACACCCTGATTGGCGGCGACAGCGATCACGCCTGGGGTGAATTTCTGGTGACCCGCGAATGTGTGGACGGCGAGCGTTTCCGCAGTGAAAACGATCGCTTTCTGCGGGAGTACCAGACTGGCAGTCTGGATATTTTCGCCTACCTGTCGTTCGCTCTGGAGCCACTGGCGCAATTGTCCCGCGGGCAGCTCCAAAATTTGCAGCGGGAGTTCATGCATGAAGTGATCAGTGACATATGGCTACCTCACGCGGAAACGCTGATCCAGCACCACCGGGAGGCCGGGCACCACATCATGATCATCACCGCCACCAACCGCTTCGTGGTGGAACCCATTGCCACACGACTGGGTGTGGATACCCTGCTGGCTACCGAGCCGGAAGAGGTGGATGGCAAATTTACCGGCCGTGTGGCCGGCGAGCCGTGCTTTCAGGAGGGTAAGGTCATTCGCCTGCAGCAGTGGCTGGAGCAGAATCCGCGCTATGCCAGCGGGGAAAAATGGTTTTACAGCGACTCCATCAACGACCTGCCGCTGTTGCAGCAGGTTGAACATCCGGTGGCGGTCGACCCGGATACGCGCTTGCGGGACGAAGCGCTGTCCCGGGGCTGGCAGGTGATCAGCCTGCGCGGTGACAGCGAGGAATTTACCAGCGTGCTGCAGCGGTAATCGGCGGCGCGGAAATCGGTCTAACTACGCACAGTTCAGGAATATACGTGAAATACGCAGTCAACAAGTCTCTTCCGCCCCGGGTCCGGGCACTGCCGCTGGCACTGGCCCTGAGTGGGCTACTGGTACTGGCAAGCGGATGTGAGCGCAAGGCGCCGGAGTCCGAGGAGGAATCCAGTGCGCCGGTGGCGTCGGCACAGGTGATCGACAAAGCCGCCGCAGAAGCCTTCTCCACCGAGTACTGGCAGGCGGGACAGGCGCAGGTCATCGATGCCGAAGCCGCCGGGCAGGCGCTGGAGCGCGCGGTGGCGCAATTGCTGGAGTCACCCACCGAGGATCATCTCGAGGCGGCCAAGCTGGCGTGGCTGGACGCGCACCGGGAGCTGGCGGGTGCACTGCCGTTCATCAAGGTGGCATTTTCGCCGGCGGACCTGCAGCAGCAGGGCAAAGAGCTGATGCTGGCACTGGACAGCTGGCCCACACAGGCCGGTTACCTGGACACGGTGCCCGGCTACTCCACCAGCGGTATCGTCAACGACACCGCCATCGAGCTCACCCTGGCGAATCTGCGCAAGCAGCATCGTCTGACCGCTCACGAAGAGGCCAGCACCGGCTTTCACGCGCTGGAAGTCATGTTGTGGGGACCCACCAGTGAGCGCAGTGCGGACCAGTTCGCCAAGGTCAGCGGCGGTGAGCAGCCCGAGGCCCAGGCATCGAACCGCCGTCGCGAACTGACCCGCTTGATCACCCAGGGGATCCGCGAGGACCTGTCCGGGCTGGCGGCGCGTTGGCCATTGACCGCCAACGATCTGTCCCAGCGCTATCTGGCCAAGCCTCCCGCGGCGCGCCTGCAGTGGATTCGCTCCGCGCATATGGATCTGATTACCAATGAGGTCTTGCCGCGGCTGCCAGAGAGCTCTGAAAGTGATGTGGAAAGCGGTCGCGCGGCCGATTCCAAACAGGCGCTGCTAGCGATGTTGCGCAACCTGCAGGCCTGCTGGCTGCCGGAAGGCGGCGGTGGCCTGGCGGACCTGTTACTGGATCGGCACCAGACCGCTGCGCTGGAGCAGGCTTTTGGCCAGCTGGAGGCGCGCCTGTTGAAAATGGAAGATCCGATTGAACTGGCAGCGCCGGCGGAACTGCAGCGCAGCCGACATCAGATCGAGGCATTACTGGGGCTGATTTCCGGGGATACCCGGGTGCCTGCGCGCGAAGAGGAGATGACGCCAGTCAGCCTGAGCACTCCCGCAGGTAGCTAACTTCGCACGCATTTCCCCGAGCCCACATACAAAAAACCCAGGCAGTGCCTGGGTTTTTTGGTTTTGGCCAGCGCGGCTGGTGATTACCAGCGGCGTACCGGACCAGTGTCGACGTGTACGAAGTTACTCTTCGGATAGTAACCTACACCGCCCGCTTTCAGGTCCAGAGCTGCCTGGCGCAGTTTGGACAGTGCGACACCCGGCATGCGGATATCCAGTGCCATACCGCGGGTGTGGTAGCTTCGACGTGCCACACCTCGGCCCGCTGCACGCAGCTTGGCGTTGGTCTTCGGCGAACGGTATCCGGAGATGATCTCGACTTCGCCGTTGTAGTTCAGCTTCTCTTTCAGCTTGTACACGATATCGAACAGTTTCGGGTCCATACGTGTTACTTCGTTGGCGCGGTGGTCGCGCAGCAGTCGGTTGAATTGCTTCAGGCCGCTGCTTGCGTAGTCGCCGTCCGCCCAGTAGGCGGTATTCAGGCGCTCACCGGTGTGCAGGTTGCGCATTTTTAGGTTGCGCGACTTGCCTACTTTTGCCAGTGCGGGGCCGGCTGAAACCGCCGCCGCGGTAGCTGCAGAAACTGCCAAAAACCTGCGTCGTGAAAGTTCTTTCATACCCTGTTACCGCCTTTGCTTTAGTAGTGAGTGTTGCCGTCATGAGCTTCTAGTCTTCGAGTTGCTTCCCCTGCATCTCGGTATGGCTGCACTGTACGAAAAATAATCATTGGTTACAAACCGATCAGGTCTTATTGCGAATTGATCAAAAAATAACCTGGTGTTTTTTTTCTAGCAGCCTACGGCTTTCGGATTTTTTTTGCCGGGTGTGCAGGGAAAACTCGTCAAATGCTGGTGACAACGTTGTCATGATTAGGAAATTATTTTTCTGCGACCGTCTGGTTCTGATTTTGGCGGTTTTTCAGTGTGTGAGTGGGACCACCGGGTTTTAGACGTGGTTTTGTGGTGGATCAGTACGCGTTAGGGGCTATTGGCGCAAGGGGCTATGCGGCGGGAGCACCATTTGGGTGCTGATCAAGGGCTTACTGCTAGCGGATATTTTGCTCAAAGTATGGAGGAGGTAGGGCCTCCGTGGGCGTTCGGCTACCACGGAGGCGGTTCGGGTCATTTATCCCTGTGGTAGATGTCCGGGCGGAAGTTGACCTTGCCGAGGCCGTCTACCCAGGCGGTCAGATAGGTAATGAACAGCTTCGGTGGCTTATCCACCTTGATAGTGACCGATTCATCTCCTGTAGTCGCTTGGGCCACCCGGGTTCTGTCCCAACCCTGGCGGCCGAGCAGGGCGTAGGCCAGCTCCTCCGGTTGCTGCAAGCGGATACATCCGTGACTGTAGGCCCGGTGATGATGCTCGAACAGACTCTGGGCCTGGGTGTCGTGCAGGAAAATGGCCTGTTTGTTGGGGATGATGAACTTCACCCGTCCGAGGGTATTACCCGGGCCAGAGATCTGGCGCAGGGTGGCCTTGCCGCTGGCAGCACTCTGGATGCTTTTGTCGCTGATCGGGGTGGTGGTGTTGGTGCCGTATTTCACTACCCGGTAGCCGCGCTTGTGCATGGCTTCGGGATTATTGCGGGCTTTCGGCAGCAGGTCGGTGAGCAGGATGCTGCGCGGTACTGTCCAGGTGGGGTTGAACACCACACGGGCGACGCGAGTCGTAATCTCCGGCGTCATGTGGATCTTTTTACCCACCACCACATTCATCGACAGCTTGATGCGGTCTTGCTCGACATAGTTGAGGCTGTATCCGGGAATGTTGACCTGGATAAAGCGGTCGCCGAGGTTGGCGGGCAGCTTTTCGCGGCGGCGGATATTGGCCTCGATGATGTGCGCACGTGCGGTGGGGGAGATATTCAGGCGCTCCCGGGTCTGCTTGCCCACAATGCCGTCGGGCTTGAGTCCGTGGCGGATCTGGAAGCGCACCACTGCCTGGTGCAGGCTCTGGTCGAACTTCTTGCTGTTCATGTCGCCATAGCCGTAGTAATCCCCGTATACGGCGAGCATGTTGCGCAGGTAGACCACGTTGTTGTGCTTGGCTCCGATGGTCATTGCCGGGCCGGCGGGAAGCGGGCGCCAGCGACCGGAGGCGGCCATATTGCGGTAGCGTGCGAGCTGCTCGCGCAGGGCCTGAGCGTCGCCACCGTAAGGAGTGTTTTCCTCTATGAACAGACCTTCGCCGTGACTCGGAGCCAGGCCGGAGCCTTCATCCTGCAGATTGCGGAAGCGCGGCATTGTCCGGGGGTAGGTCTGCGGGTAGCTGCGGGTAGAGTAGCGAGCGGAATGGCTGGTGCCATAGCGGGAGCCCGAGCTGTAGGCATTGCCGCGCTGCTGGGTGGTGCCGCGGCGCTGGGTATAGTAGCGCGAGCGGTCTACAGCCTGTGTATTCTGGCTGCCGCGACTGTAGCCGCGGAAGTACTGGCGGCCGCTGTCATTGGCTGCGTACTGGCGTGCATCCGCGGTATAGGCGCGGGTGCTGGCCATCATGAACCCGCCCTCGGTGAGGTTGACCGGGGTGATGTCCTTGCGACGCATCCGCGGCTGTTGCTTGGGGGCACTGGGGTTGAGTTTGTCGAGCTGCGTGTCCTGGGCGTAGGAAATAAACGCGTCGGTGAGCAGTACATCGAGCACCGCGGCCATCTGCAGACGCTGTGGTGTGTCGCGCAGGGTGCGGTCGAAGTAACCCAGGTGATAGCGGTAATCCACCATGCTGCTCGGGTTGCCGGAGCTTGAGGCAGTGAGCTGCTTGAGCAGATCATTGGCGGTATCGCTCAGGCTGTAGTTATCAAACCACAGCAGGCGGTAGTCGGTGCGCCGGTAAATGCGGCGCACCGCCACCGGATTGAAAATCGGGTCCTGCGCGGGCCAGGCGTCGGGATTATCTTCCAGCCAGTTCACCAGATGCGGCCGCACGGCGTTTTCCGGCAATACCGGCACCGTTTTCTGATTGGCAGTGAATGCGTAGTAGAGGGCGAACACACACAGGCTGCCGAGAAAAATCAACGGCAGCGGCGACTTGCGTTTGCGACGCTCTGGAATGAAATATGACATGGTACCTCAGCGATACTGCAGGGCGCCGGTTTACAGTGCGGAAGCCGGGAGCCCGATCGTTCATACCTTCCCAACCATCGGCGCACCTGATTCCCGCTGAACGACGGGGAAAACCCATCGGCGGCGCACCTTAGTCGAGCATCCCGCGCGACCTTCCTTTTATAGAGACGGAGCCGGGGACCGCTTGCGCGTATCTCAACATCCGCCTGCCTGTGAAATTAAGTATGGCAACAAATGCGAAATTTGCTGGGCGCGAACTTCTTTTCACCTTACGTGATGTGTGGATAGAAAAATGAATTTGGTGCCTTGAGTGGTCAAGGCTCGGAATGTGTGGGAATCCGGCGCCAATCTGGCGTGAAAAGCGCGGTTGTTTACAGCGCGCGCTACTGGCGAGGGAGGGCGGTCGCTCAGATCGATGGATAGGAAAAATAACGCAGGTCGCCGCTGACCCGCCCGTCAATGTATGTCTGTTCCCACAGCTGCACACCGCCGGAGCTGTCTACGGCCACGAGAGTGCTGGCGCGGGTGCCGTAGCCTTGGTGCAACGGGCTGTCATTGCGGATGCCGTCTTCGCTGTCGATACGCACAAAGATGGGGGAGAGAGCCCGCTCTGTCGCCAGTCCCACCCCGGTATCTGGAAGGTGCGTATCGGGGGCGCGGGTGTCATCGGCGAGTAGCGCCAGCGCCCGGGTGACGAATGCTTCTGTATCCAGCTGCTGTGGCAATGCCGATACCAGGGCCGAAAGAGACCGACAACCATGGGTCACTTTGGGCCAGGGCGCATCTGGCGCCCCATTGGAGATGCCGTGCACACCGGGCACTATGGCGAAGGGGGCGTGGCGGTTCCCCGCGCACACAAGGGGGGCGCTTGCGCGGTGATCAAACAGCAGGGCGTTGAACCCGCGGTAGCGGGGCGCCGGCAGCCCGGCGGCGTAGTCCGCAGGCGGCTGCTCGCCGGCGAGAAAATTGACCGGGATCTCACCCCTGGACAGCACCCGTGCGGGTTCCGGCGCGCCGGGCTCCCGGATGTTGGTGACTGCCGCCACGCGTCCGGTGGGGGTGACTCCGAGCCAGGTGCCCCCGGCCTCCAGGTCGCGACCCGCGGTAATCGGGCTATCATCCCACGGCTGTGCCGGCACCGTGGGGCGCTGGTAAAACTCATCCCGATTTGCCAGTAGCAGCAGCGGATAGCGGGGATGCTGGTGGTAGGCGATCAAAAGCAGGCACATAGCGTCTCGCAATAGTCATTTCCTCAATGCCATAATAACGCCCACTTTGAATAACTGCGGTCTGAGCATGCTGACTTACCCCGAGATTGATCCCGTTGCTGTCGCCATCGGGCCCCTCAAAATCCACTGGTATGGCCTGATGTATCTGGCGGGGTTTGCCGCTGCCTGGTGGCTCGCGATGCGTCGTGCACAAAAGCCTTGGTCACCGGTGATCAAGTCCGAAGTCGAAGATCTGATCCTGTTCTGTGCTCTCGGCGTGGTAATTGGTGGCCGACTCGGTTACATGTTTTTCTACAACTTCCACGAACTGCTGGCCCACCCCCTCAGCCTGTTCAAGGTGTGGGAGGGGGGCATGAGCTTCCACGGTGGTCTGATCGGGGTCATGATTGCGGCGACCATCTACGCGCGCAAGATCGGCACGACCTTCCCCACGCTGATCGACTTCGTCGCTCCGCTGGTCCCAATTGGCCTCGGCCTGGGGCGTCTTGGTAACTTTATCGGCCAGGAACTGTGGGGACGCGAGACCGATGTACCCTGGGGGATGGTGTTTCCCCGCGATCCGGAACATCTGGTGCGCCACCCGTCCCAGCTCTACCAGGCCTTCCTGGAGGGGCTGGTGCTGTTCGTGGTGCTGTGGATTTTCTCCAGCAAGCCACGTCCGCGCCTGGCAGTCGGTGGCCTGTTTATCCTTCTATATGGCTGCTTCCGTTTCCTGGTGGAATTCGTGCGTCAGCCCGATATCGGGATCGACGTGATGTTCGGCTGGATGACCCGCGGCCAGCTGCTCAGCCTGCCGATGATCGCTGCCGGCATCATCCTGCTGGTGTGGAGTTACCGCACCCAGCCGATGCCACAGGGCCGCGGCCAACAGGAAGAAAGCGCCGCCGGTGCGGCCAAAAGCCAGGCCAGGCAGGCCAAATAATGCGAGGACGCAGCCGGTTGGCTGCCTTGCAGTCACCAATCAGTACAGTAGCCAAGAGATATAAATGAAGCAGTATCTGGATCTAATGCGTCACGTGCGCGACAACGGCACCGATAAAAGCGATCGCACCGGCACGGGTACCCGCAGTGTGTTCGGTTACCAGATGCGATTCGATCTGGCCGAGGGATTTCCACTGATCACCACCAAGAAGTGCCACCTGCGCTCCATCATTCACGAGCTGCTGTGGTTCCTCAAAGGCGACACCAATATCGGATACCTGAAAGAAAACGGTGTGCGAATCTGGGACGAATGGGCCTCGGAAGAAGGTGACCTGGGGCCGGTTTACGGATACCAGTGGCGTTCATGGCCCACCGCAGATGGACGCCACATCGACCAGATCAGTGATCTGGTCCAGCAGCTCAAGGCCCGTCCGGATTCCCGCCGCCTGATCGTCAGTGCGTGGAATCCCTCGGATCTGCCTGACGAGGGTGTCTCGCCGAGCGACAACGCAAGTGCCGGGAAAATGGCGCTGGCCCCCTGTCACGCCCTGTTCCAGTTCTATGTTGCCGACGGCAAGCTGAGCTGCCAGCTGTACCAGCGCAGCGCAGATATCTTCCTCGGTGTGCCGTTCAATATCGCCTCATATAGCCTGCTTACTTTGATGCTGGCGCAGGTATGTGGTCTCGAGCCAGGGGACTTCGTGCACACTTTTGGCGATGCCCACCTCTATTCCAACCATATGCAGCAGGTAGAAGAGCAGCTCTCCCGCGAACCGCTGCCGTTGCCGAAAATGGTGCTCAACCCCGAAGTCGATGACCTGTTCGCGTTCCGTTTCGAGGACTTTGAACTCCAGGGTTACGAGGCGCATCCGCATATCCCTGCACCGGTGGCGGTGTAATGGCTGTCACTTCGCCGGGTCTGGCGATGATTGTGGCAATGGCGCGCAACCGCGCCATTGGCCGGGAGAATACGCTGCCCTGGCGGATCTCCGGGGACCTGCAGTTTTTCAAGCGCACCACCCTCGGCAAGCCGATCGTGATGGGGCGCAAAACCTTCGAATCCATCGGTCGTCCGCTGCCCGGGCGGCAAAATATCGTTATTACCCGCAACCCTGACTGGAGCGTCGACGGAGTCACGGTGGTCTCTTCGCTGGAGCAGGCCCTGGATGTGGCGGCCGCCACGGCAGCCCGGGAAGGGGCCGATGAGGTAATGGTGATCGGCGGGGCGGAGATCTACCGGCAGGCGATGCCACTGGCACAGCGATTGTATGTGACTGAGGTAGATGCAGAAGTCGAGGGAGATGCCTTCTTTCCTGCTTTGAACGAAACCTGGCGTGAGGTCAGCCGGGACTGTTACCCGGCGTCGGAGAAGGACGAATACAACTACTGCTTAGTCCAGTACGACAGGTTTAAATAAAAAACGATTTGACTAAAAAATGCCCTTTCGGGTAGTTTTGGTTAAATGTTGTGCAATGTAAACCGCCGCATATGTGTGCATGGAACTCGAGGGTGTTACCTGAGTGTTACCCAGCTACACAGCTCAAGTGGCTCAGTCAATCGGCATTTGAATAATCAAAACGGCTGTTTACAATGTGCGGCTCTTAGCTGTCTTCAAACCAAAAAATACCGCGTTGTGGCAGCTAATCCATCGCGACCATGTTGTGAAATATTGAACCCACTGGGGGGTCTAATGAAAACCAAGCGATTCATGGCTGTGGCGCTGACCACTGCGCTGTCTGCCGGCGCACTGTACGGTAGCGTAGCCACTGCGGACACACTCGATAACGTCCTCAAGGTTGGCCAGCAGAAAACTGCTGCGGCAACTGCATCTCAAAAGCGCATCGACAAGATCGCTCAGGAAACCTCTGAACTGCTGACCGAGTTCAAGGTTGTGAACAAGCAAATCGACGGCCTGCGCGTGTACAACCGCCAGCTCGAAAAGCAGCTGGCCAACCAGCTGGCCGTGATCAAGGACCTCGACGAGTCCATTGATCAGGTAACCGTGATCGAGCGTCAGATCCAGCCTCTGATCCTGCGTATGCTGGACGGCCTGGAGCAGTTCATCGAACTGGATGCCCCCTTCAAGTTGGCCGAGCGTAAGTCCAACCTCGAAGGTGTTAAGAACAATATGGACCGTTCCGATATCACTGTAGCGGAGAAATTCCGTCAGGTACTGGAACTGTACAACTTCGAAGCGGAATACGCGCGTAAGATCGACAGCTACGGCGACACCCTGAACGTGAATGGTCAGGATCGTGAAGTCAACGTACTGCAGATCGGCCGTATCGCTCTGGTAGCTCAGACCACCGACTCCAAAATCTCTCTGGCTTACGACAAAGAGCAGAAAGCTTGGGTTGAAGTTGATTCCGGCGAATACCGCCGTGCAATCATGCAGGGTCTGAAAATCGCCAAGAAACAGGCCACTACCGACATCATGACTATGCCGATTCCGGCTCCGGAGGCTGCGCAATGAAAACCATCGCCAAAAGCGTACTCGCAGTAGCTGCCGCTGGCCTGATCAGCGTTTCCGCTGTAGCCCAGGACAAAGCTACTTCCCTGGACCAACTGCTGAAGATGGTTCAGAGCTCTAAAATTTCCGAGTCTGCCGAGCACAAAAAGCGCGAAGCCGACTTCCGTCGTCAGAAGGCCAATCAGGCCTCTCTGCTGAGCCAGGCTGAAAACACCCGCGCTTCTGAAGAAGCCCGCTCCGCGGCGCTGGAGAAGAAGTACGAAGAACAGGAACTGCTGGTTCAACAGAAGCGTCAGCAGCTGGACGAGCGCCTCGGCTCTCTGAAAGAACTGTTCGGTCACCTGACCTCCACCGCTGGCGACCTGCGCGCCAATCTGGACACCTCTCTGGTTTCTGCCCAGTACCCGGGCCGCGCCGAGTTCCTCGATCAGCTGATCGAAAAAATGAACTCTGCTACCAAGCTGCCGACCATCCAGGAAATCGAGCGTCTGTGGTACGAACTGCAGCGTGAAACCGTGGAATCCGGCAAGATTGTTAAGTTCAACGGCACCGTAATCCTGCCCGACGGCGAACAGGCCGAGCAGGAAGTGGTTCGTGTGGGTAACTTCAACCTGGTTTCCAACGGTAAATACCTGGAAATGAACGACAACCAGAAAATGGCCGAGCTGATCCGTCAGCCCGACGGTAAGTACCTGAGCATGGCGTCTGACCTGCAGGCAGCTACCAGCGGCTTCACCGCATTCGGTATTGACCCGACTGGTCCTACCGGTGGTTCCTACCTGAAAGCCATGATCGCGAGCCCGAGCATCGTTGAGCGCTGGCACCAGGGTGGCATCGTAGGCTACATCATCACCGGTGTTGGTGTGGTTGCGGTACTGCTGGCCATCTGGCGTCTGATCGTGCTGTCTGGTGTTAACGCCAAGGTTAACTCCCAGCTGCGCTCCTCTACCCCGAACACCAACAACCCGCTGGGTCGTGTTCTGTCCGTAGCGGAAGAGAACAAAGGTGTCGACGGCGAGACTCTGGAACTGAAGATGGAAGAAGCGGTGCTGAAAGAGCGTCCGGCCATCGAATCCGGTCTGAACCTGCTGAAGATCATCGCCATGGTTGCTCCGCTGCTGGGTCTGCTGGGTACCGTTACCGGTATGATCATCACCTTCCAGGCGATCACCATCTTCGGCGCAGGCGATCCTAAAGCCATGGCTGGTGGTATCTCCTCTGCACTGGTAACCACCGTTCTGGGTCTGTGTGTGGCCATCCCGACTGTGCTGCTGCACACCATCGTGAACGGCCGCGCCAAGCGCATCCTGCACATCCTGGACGAACAGAGTGCCGGTATCGTTGCAGAAAACGCTGAACGTAAATAAGAGGAGGCGGCAACATGCACGCATTGAATGACGCATGGGCCGCCGTCAACGCCTTTATGGCGTCGGGCGGGCCAGTACTACTCCTGATCGCCGGCCTGACCTTCTTCATGTGGACGCTGATTTTCGAGCGGTTCTTCTACTTCAAGGGTGCCCTGAAGCGTGATGTTCAGGGTGCTGTGGACACCTGGGAAGCGCGCCCCGAGCGCAAATCCTGGGGTGCCCACCAGATCCGCTACGCACTGGTTTCCCGGGTATCCGAGAAAATTCAGAGCAACATGGACATGATCCAGACCTGTGTAGCCCTCGCGCCGTTGTTCGGCCTGCTGGGTACCGTTTGGGGCATGATCAACGTGTTCGAAGTTCTCGCGATTACCGGCGGTGGTGATGCAAAGCAAATGGCCAGCGGTGTATCCATGGCCACCATCCCGACTATGGCGGGTATGGTGACCGCACTGTCTGGGGTGTTTGCTAACACTTACATCACCCGTACCGCAGAGCGCGAAACCCAGTTGCTGGAAGATCATCTGACGATGGATCACTGACGGCACCACAGTTCAGGTGACCGGTGAGCGCCACAGGCCCTTGCCGCGATCCGAGAAGGTTTAGCCAAATCGGGGAGCTTTCACTATCAATACGCTTGAGGTGAAAGCTCCACAGGGCCAAATCTCGCTAATAGCATTTCGCTAAAGAGAGTTGCAATGAGCAGAAAACAGAATACGGCTGAAGAAGAAGGGCAAGCGATTGACCTCACGCCCATGCTGGACGTGGTGTTCATCATGCTGATCTTCTTCATCGTCACCGCGACCTTTATCAAGGAGCCCGGGGTTGACGTAGTGAAGCCGGAAGCGACAACCGCTGATCTCAAAGCCGCCTCTATTCTGGTAGCGATTAACGACAACAACGAAATCTGGATTGCCAAAGAGCAAGTAGATGACCGCCTGGTGAAAAACACCCTGGAGCGCCTCTACGCAGAAAACCCGAAAGGGTGGTTGGTAATTCAGCCCGATAAAAAGGCGAGTATCGAGAAGGTTGCCCTGATCGCGGACGCGGCCAGGAAGATCGGAATCGAGAAAGTGTCGGTCGCTACAGAGAAGAGTTAACAGCTATGAACCCGGTAAGACTAGCAGGGGCAGGTGCGCTGGCGGTAGCCACGACTTTCGCCCTGATCTTCACCATGCATCAGCTGATTGAAGCCAACATGAAGGCTCCCGATGAGGAAGAGCCTATCAAGGTGGCAGACGTCGTGATGCCTGAGACGAAGATCGAAACCAAATACGATACCAGCAAACCGGATAAGCCCGACGAGCCCGAAACTCCGCCACCCGATATGCCGGAGCCGGAGTTTGACCAGCCGGATATAGACAATGCCCTGAACATGTCTGCTCCTGCTGCAAGCGCCGCGGTGAAGGTAGGTGGGATTGGTGGTTTCGCCACCGAAGGTGACTACCTGCCTATCGTAAAGGTTCAGCCTCAGTATCCCCGTCGCGCACTGCAGCGTGGTATCGAGGGCTGGGTAGTTGTGGAATATACGGTGACCAAGAACGGTTCTGTACGGGATCCGCGTGTGGTTGAAGCCTTCACCAAAGATGGCAACCCGACCACCATCTTCAACCGCGCAGCGGTGAAGTCGGCCCTGAAGTACAAGTACAAGCCGCGGGTTGTTGACGGCGAGCCAATTGAAGTGCCTGGTGTAAAAACCAAGATCAGCTTCAATATGGCGCAATAAATAGGGGACGCATATGAATATGACGACCGTGACGAAAGGTTTATCCAGATTCGTCCTGCGCACGTCCGTGGCGCTGCCCCTGGTACTTGCCCCGGCGGTAAGTGTCACTGTGCTGGAAGCCGCGGGTGTATCCGCGTCTTTTGCCCAGTCTGAAGCGGCCGAGCAAAAGACTCGTAAAACTCCGTCCATGCGCGAGAGCGCCTTCAAGTATCTTGGCAGAGCGCAGGAAGCTGCGGATGCTCAGAACTGGCAGGAAGCTCTTGCCGCGCTGAAGGAAATGGAAGCTGGTAAGAGCAAGCTGAACGGTTACGAAACCGCGCAGATGTATTACTTCTACGGCTTCGTTTACTACAGCATGGAGCGTTACCCGCAAGCGATCAATTACTACAAGCAGGTGCTGCAGCAGGGTCAAGAAAACCTGCCGGTGGCCCTGGAAGTAGGTACGCTGCTGACCATCGCCCAGCTGTACTTTGTAACCGAGGACTACAAGCAGGCGCTGAACTACCTCAACAAGTGGTTCGCAGTTGCTGACAACATCAACGCCGACTCCTACGCGCTGCGTGCACAGGCCTACCACCAGGTAGGGAACAGTGCCAAGGCAATGGCTGACATCAGCACTGCCATCGGTATGTACGAGAAGGAAGGCAAGGTTCCGAAGGAAAACTGGCTCCAGCTGCAGCGCTACTTCTACTACGACAAGAACGACTACAAGAATGTAGCCAAGGTTCTTGAGAAACTGGTGAAGCACTACCCGAAGGGTGAGTACTACAAGCAGCTGGCGGGCATGTACGGCGAACTGAAGCGTGAAGACGATATGCTTCACATGATGGAAGCCGCGTATGTCGCAGGTGCCTTGCAGAAAGAGAAAGAGCTGTTGAACATGGCCTATCTCTTCATGGGTGCTGAAATGCCGTACAAGGGCGCCAAAGTCATCGACAAGGGCATCAAAGAGAAGAAGATCAAGCGCACCTCGAAAAATCTGGAAACCCTGGCTCAGGCATACCAGATGGCTCAGGAGCTGCAGAAGTCTATTCCCGAGCTGGAAGACGCAGCACAGATGTCTGACAAGGGCGATCTCTATTCCCGTCTGGCCGGTATCTACCTGGACCAGGACAAGAATGAGAAAGCTCTGGAGATGGGCGCCAAGGCGCTGAAGAAGGGCGATATCAAGCGTCCGGACCAGCTCTACATTGTACTCGGGATGGCCAATGCCAACCTGAAGAAGTACGACGCTTCGCTGAAATACCTGAAGCAGGCCGCTGATGACAAACGTTCCGAGAAGTTTGCCAAGCAGTGGATTACTTTCGTTGAAGCTGAGCAGGAGCGGGAAAAACAGCTGGCTTTGTAAGCCATCTGATTGTTCCAATCCCGAAAGGCCGCACACTGTGCGGCCTTTTTTTTGCGTGAAATTTACGTGCTTTGGCGCTTGTTTGATCAATAAATGGGAATTATTTGCATGTTCGCCAAAATCGACTAAATACTGAAAGTAGCTGATCAGCTTTTTCCGCCGCGCCACGACCCGCTGTCGCCCGGCGCGACCAATCTACACCTGAAAATAAAAAGGAGAGGTGTTTATGGAACAGGCTTATCCGCTCAATTCCAGTCCTCTAATATCCGTACCGTCGAAAACCCTTACGCTCGCGCGCAATGGGGCATTTGCCCTGGGGATCACGGGGTTGCTACTGTTTGGCATGACGCAGCTGATTGCCACCGACTACCGGGCCCCACCGGAGGAGCTGCCGCCCAAGGTGGCATCTATCCATCTACCGAAGCTCGTGCCCTCCGTAGAGCAGTCGCAACCGATTCTGAAACCACAGGATCCGCCTCCGGTGATGGAGCCGACAAAAATCGAGCAGTCTGTGGAACCAGGGGATATCCCGCTCGGGTTTGAGCCTCCTGCACCCACTCAGCGCAAGTTTGATCCCTCCCTGGTCAGTGCCGACCCGCTGCCTATTTACAAGCCGGCACCACGCTATCCGCGCCGCGCGCTCGCGCGAGGTATTGAAGGGCATGTGGTGGTGGAATTTACGATCACTCCCAGCGGCAGCGTGAAAAACCCGCGGGTTGTGGGCGGCTACACCGCGGCCGGGGAGCCCACCGACGTGTTCAATCGTGAGGCGCTAAACGCGGTAGAGCGATTCAAATATCGCCCCACCATTTCCGATGGCCAGCCGGTGGAGCGGCACAATGTGAGAAACCGGATTACATTCCGACTGGCGGAATAAAGGAGGGATAACTGTTGGGCCGCAAGCGTGCACCGCGCTCGCGGCCCAATTTTGTAATCGGGCTATCAGTCGATTTCCCGCACTGCGCCCTTGTCGGCGCTGGTGGCGAGCAGCGCATAGGCCTTTAGCGCGCGACTGACTTTACGTGGGCGAACCTTGGCAGGTTTCCAGCCATCCGCGCCTTTGCTATGCATGACTTCGCGGCGGCGGTGCAGTTCCGCTTCCGGGATATCCACCTCAATCAGGCGGTTAGGGATGTCGATGCGAATGGGATCGCCGTCCTGCACCAGGCCGATATTGCCGCCGCCGGCAGCTTCCGGAGAGACGTGTCCGATTGACAGGCCGGAAGTGCCACCGGAGAAACGCCCATCGGTAATCAGAGCACAGGATTTCCCCAGACCCTTGGATTTCAAGTAGCTGGTGGGATAGAGCATCTCCTGCATGCCGGGGCCACCTTTGGGACCCTCGTAGCGGACGATGACGGCTTCGCCTTCCTTCACCTTGCCCTCTAGAATATTCGCCACGGCATCTTCCTGACTCTCGACGATATGCGCCGGGCCTTCAAACTTCCACAGCTCTTCTTCCACTCCGGAGGTCTTCACCACACAGCCGTCCGGTGCGAGGTTGCCGAACAGTACTGCAAGGCCGCCTTCTGAGGAGTAGGCGTGCTCTACGGAGCGGATGCAGCCCTGCTCGCGATCGCCGTCCAGATTATTCCAGCGGCAGTCCTGGCTGAATGCCTGCTGGGTGGGGATACCTGCGGGGCCGGCGCGGAAGAACTTGTGCACGTCCGGATTATCGGTACGGCGGATGTCCCACTCTTCCAGTGCTTCCTTGAATGAGCTGCTGTGGACCGTCGGCAGGCTTGCATCCAGCAGGCCGGCGGCTTCCAGTTCGCCCAAAATTGCCATCACACCACCGGCGCGGTGTACGTCTTCGATATGGTATTTTGGGGTGTTGGGCGCGACCTTGCACAGCTGCGGTATCTTGCGCGACAGGCGGTCGATATCTGCCAGGGTAAAGTCGATCTCACCTTCCTGAGCCGCGGCCAACAGATGCAGGATGGTGTTGGTGGAACCACCCATGGCGATATCCAGGGCCATCGCGTTGGAGAAAGCCGCGCGATTGGCGATGTTGCGTGGCAATGCAGAATCATCGTCCCCGTCGTAATAGCGTTTTGCCAGGGCCACGATTTCGCGCCCGGCGCGCAGGAACAGCGCCTCCCGGTCTGCGTGAGTGGCGAGCATGGTGCCGTTGCCCGGCAGCGAGAGCCCGAGGGCCTCTGTCAGGCAATTCATGGAGTTGGCAGTGAACATGCCGGAACAGGAGCCGCAGGTCGGACAGGCGGAGCGCTCGTATTCGGCGACCTGCTCGTCGGAGGCGTCGTCGGTAGCGGCGATCACCATCGCATCCACCAGGTCCAGCTTGTGCTCGGAAAGCTTGGTTTTACCGGCTTCCATGGGGCCGCCGGATACGAAGATCACCGGGATATTCAGGCGCAGGGCGGCCATCAACATTCCGGGGGTGATCTTGTCGCAGTTGGAGATACATACGAGGGCGTCTGCGCAGTGTGCGTTCACCATGTATTCCACCGAGTCGGCGATGATCTCGCGGCTGGGCAGGCTGTACAGCATGCCGTCGTGGCCCATGGCGATACCGTCGTCCACGGCGATGGTGTTGAATTCCTTGGCGACGCCGCCGGCCTTTTCGATTTCCCGCGCGACCAGCTGGCCCATGTCTTTCAGGTGCACATGGCCGGGGACAAACTGGGTGAAAGAGTTGGCCACGGCAATGATCGGCTTGTGGAAGTCGTCATCCTTCATGCCGGTGGCACGCCACAGGGCGCGGGCGCCGGCCATATTGCGGCCGGCAGTGGAAGTGCGAGAACGGTACTGAGGCATAGCGTTACTTAATGTGCTTGTTCAAAAATGAAACCGGGGTTTTGACTCTGGCAGAGAGCCAAACCGTATTCGGGGTTCAGCCGATGTGGCTGGCGGGGCGAGGTACGCCCGGGAGCCCGACAGGTTAGCAAAACAGAAGAAATATTGCGCGACTACCGAAAAGAACAGTAAGGGGCGCAAGTACTGTCCGCATTACACCCCTTGCCATGCAAGCTTATTGCGCATGAAGCTGCTTGCGTAAAACGCGGGAATTGCGCTGGATGTTGTACAGGGATTTACGGCTGGATGGCAGCTCGGACACGTCAACCTGGGAGAAGCCCCGTTCGATAAACCAGTGCTCGGTCTGGGTGGTCAATACGTAGATTTCCGCCAGGTCCAGTGCCCGCGCCTGCCGCTCGAGATGCTGCATCAGCTTGGCGCCGCGGCCGCCGCCGCGAAACTCCGGGTGAATCGCCACACAGGCGACCTCCGCGGCGATGATGTCGCCCTGATCGTCGAGGATTGGGTAGAGTGCCGCGCAGGCCACAGGTGTACCGTCCACCTCGACCAGCGTGAAGTGGTCTATTTCCGATTCCAGCTTTTCCCGCGAGCGCCTGACCAGAACCCCCTGTTTTTCCAGCGGTCGGATCAGTCCGAGGATACCGCCCACATCCTGGATACGCGCGCGGCGGATTACCTCGTAGCTATCCCGGTAAATCATGGTGCCCGCGCCCTCGCGGCTGAACAGCTCCTGCAGCAGGGCGCCGTTGTCGGTATAGCTGAGCAGGTGTACCCGCTGGGTGCCGGCGTTACAGGCGTTGATCGCGTGGCTGAGGGTTTCGCTGTCTACGGACTCCGCGACGTCCTCGGCCTGATTGATACTCAGGTCGTATACGGGTTGGCCGTCTACTTCGAGCTGCGGCAGGTCCCGGTAAAGCACCAGCTTTTCTGCGCGCAGTGCTTTGGCGGCTTCGGCGGCCAGATCGAGATAGTTGAGGTTGAATAGTTCCCCGGTCAGCGAAGTGCCGAGGGGAGACAGCAGCACCAGCGCGCCTTCCTCGAGGGCGCGATTGATCGCACCGGTATCCATGCGCCGCACGCGACCAGTCCAGCGCATATCGGTGCCATCGATAATGCCCTCCGGACGCGCGGTAACGAAGTTGCCGGAAAGTACCTTGAGTGCAGAGTTGGCCATGGGCGAATCTGGCAACCCCTGGGAAAAGGCGGCCTCGATTTCGAACCGCAGGCGGCCCACTGCACCCTTGATCACTTCGAGGGTTTCGCGATCGGTGATACGGGTATTGCCGTGAAAGCGATTCTGGATTCCCGCACTTTGCAGTGCCCGGTTTACCTGTGCGCGCGCGCCGTGTACCAGCACCAGACGAACCCCGAGACTGATCAGCAGGGCCAGGTCATGCACCAGATTGCGAAAATTTTCGTGCTCCAATCCCTCTCCGGGAATGGCGACCACCAGGGTTCGCCCGCGCAGGTCGTTGATATACGGCGCGGCGTTACGGAACCAGTTGAGGTTGGTGGTTTCTGTATTCACGATCTTTTCAGTTCAGCACTTAAATTGGAGGTTTGCACAATATACCGTATTTTCTGCGGCTTTAATGGATTAGGTTTTGATCCAAGTTCGTGGCGGTACCGCTACCGGGGCGGCCTCGCGAGACACGCCGTGAACCCA
>NZ_LZDE01000340.1 GCF_002009015.1 Microbulbifer mangrovi
TTCGAGTCCCGTCCGGTCCGCCAGATACAAAAAAGGCCCTGTTCGAAAGAACAGGGCCTTTTTTGTATCTGTTGGATCGGCGTGTGAGCCCCCCGTTCGATCAAATTGCGCAGCAATTTAAGACGCCCAAGGGGCGCCCGTAAGGCGAGGGCCATGGATGGCCCGAGTCAATCCCGTCCAGATGTGGCACTTGGCTCTTCGGTTGGTGCCACTTGGCTTGCCATATGTCCAAAATGTTAATATATTTAGGTCATATGTCCTCTACCCTCAATCCGGAGGCAGAATGGCCAATCCAGCCCATACCCCGCAAGCAAAAGAAGACCAAGTCCTTCTGGAAGCAACCCTAAACACGGCCAACCACCTGGGTCTGAAAAAGAAAGAGCTCAGCGAGATCATTCATTTGGATGACCGCACCCTGCGCCGCCGCAGCGGATTGGCCCCGCAAAGCGCCGAAGGGCAATTGGCCCTGTTACTGGTGCGCGCCTATCGTTCCGCCTTCGTGCTGATGGGTGGGGAAGAGGGCGCCAGAGCCTGGTTCGCTACTGCTAACCGCGCGCTGAACGGCATCCCCAAAGAACTTGCCTGCCGTATCGATGGGCTGGTACGTATCGTCACCTACCTGGATGCCATGCGAGGCAAGGTGTGATCGACCTGCGAGACAAGATTCGCCAGACTTCCACTCGCCTGATTGGCCGTCTGTATCGCATCATTGAATCTCAGGAAGAGGTCGCCACCAGAAGTCTGGTCGATAGCCTGCACAAGCAGGAGGTCCTGGAAAACCTGCTGGAACAGAGCAAGCCTGCCCGGCTACCAGGGAGTGAACACCTGCATTATCTGCTCGCCACCCCGTTTCGCTATCCGCCGCTCCCCTGGGGATCCCGTTTTGGCGGTATCGCTGAGAGTGGCATTTTTTACGGCAGCAAGACTGTCGATACGGTGCTTGCGGAAGCGGCCTACTATCGGCTGCTATTCCTGAATGATATGGAGCCCGCCCCACGTGCGCCTGTGACCAGTTACCACCAGGTCTTTTCTGCCAAGTACTGTGCAGACCCCGGCGTTCGGTTACAGGCACAAGAGTGGCAGCCTCACTGGCCGGCACTAACGCATACCACGGAATACCAGTTCTGCCAGCATCTCGGCGCGCAGATGCGCGACTGCGGTATACACGGAATAGAGGCGCCATCCGCCCGGGCTCTGCGTGCGGAAATTGCACAACTACCACCAGAAAATAGCGAAGGCATCAACGTTGCGCTGTTTACTCCGCAGGCCCTTCTGCGACGCCCCCCCACCATCGAGGCCGAAGTGACCGCAGAATCCACCGCCGATGGAGTGTCCTTCCTGGTGAAGTCCGGCAACAGCGTCCGCTCGAAAAGCTTTGAAAAGCAAGCCTTTCTAAAATCTGGTGAACTGCCACAGCCCGCCTGAGTCCCCAAAGAACAATGATCCGTTACCTCACCGAGCTTAGCCTTGAGGCGTTTACAGAGGCAGCCCGCAATGTGCCTTATCAGCAGATTGACTCTGACCTGTTCCCGGGCATCGACCTCTGGGTCCGCAGGGATGACCTGATCGATCCGCTGATCTCCGGCAACAAAGCTTACAAACTGATCTACAACCTCCTCGAAGCCCGGGAGCAGGGTAAAGACACCATCGTCACCTGTGGTGGCGCCTGGTCGAATCACATACATGCCAGCGCGGTAGCCGGTCAGCGGTTTGGGTTCAAGACCATCGGTATCATCCGTGGAGAGCGGCCGCCAGTGCTGAGTGCTATGTTGCAGGATGCGGAGCGGTTTGGGATGGAGTTGCGATTTGTATCTCGCTCGCTATATCGGCAGCGGGATAAGCCGGAGTTTTTGATGCAAGCTGGCCTAGCGGATATGGACTATTGGTATATCCCGGAGGGGGGAGCCAATCTGGAGGGAGTAAAGGGTGTTCAAATGTTGGCCAAGGTCATTCGTGATACCTCCCCCGTGGCATTCCATGAATGCTGGTTGCCCTGTGGAACCGGCTTAACCCTCGGTGCTCTCACATGCGGTTCTCTCCGCAGTGTCGAACTGAGAGGTGTCGCAGTGTTAAAGGGGGAGGCCGCCATTCAGCAGGCGGCAACTGGATGGTCGCAGAAAAGTTCAAAAGAATTTGGTTCGGTGCAGGTCCTAGCCGGTGGTCATTGTGGTGGTTATGCAAGGGTCGACCAAGCGCTGATCGAGTTCATCAGTTCGTGTCAGGAGCAGATAAGCGTTCCTCTGGACTGGGTTTACGTAGCCAAGGCTGCACTTAAACTGAAAAAATCGGTTGATTCGCGCAATAAGATTCCTCTGCAAGCTCAAGAGCAAATAAATGTGCTACTGCTGCATACCGGAGGACTTCAAGGAAATCGCGGCCGCATGGTTGCTTTTTGATCGACACGGTTGTTTTTTGGTCTCTTAATTCTGGTTCGACGATCTGATTTACCTTGGGCATAATGTGACTCAGTTTTGTCCGTGCTACGGCACTAGAAAAGGGGAGGGGGAGTGTGCGCAAAGGAATAATACTTGCCGGGGGAACGGGAAGCCGGTTGTATCCGTTAACAAAGGCGGTCAGTAAACAGCTGATCCCAATCTATGATAAACCGATGATCTACTATCCCCTCACCACTTTGATGTTGGCGGGGATTAAAGAGATCCTTATCATCTCGACGCCACAGGATCTCCCCGCCTTCCAGAATCTGCTCGGCACTGGTGATTCTTGGGGAATCAACCTTTCATATGCGGAGCAGCCATCTCCAGACGGGCTTGCCCAGGCCTTTATTATCGGTGAGCAATTTATCGGTAACGATGAGTGTGCGCTGGTACTGGGAGACAATATCTTTCATTCGCACGATTTCATGAGCGTATTGCAGCGTGCTACCGCGCAAACCGTCGGAGCAACTGTGTTTGGCTACCACGTCAATGACCCGCGGGCCTACGGTGTTGTCGAATTCGATGAAAATGGTAAGGCGCTGTCCATCGAAGAAAAGCCCCAGCAGCCCAAATCAAAATATGCGGTTACCGGTTTGTACTTCTATGACAATCAGGTCATTGATATTGCCAAATCTATTGTTCCTTCTCCACGCGGTGAGCTGGAAATAACTGATGTAAATCGAGCCTACCTGGAAGCGGGAACCCTGAATGTAGAGGTAATGGGGCGGGGGGCTGCTTGGTTGGATACCGGTACCCACGACAACCTGCTCGCAGCAAATCACTTCGTTCAAACCATCGAGGTGCGTCAAGGGCTAAAAATTGCATGCCCTGAGGAAGTGGCCTACCGCATGGGCTATATAAACGCGGAACAGCTGCAAAACCTCGCGCAGCCGCTTTTGAAAAGTGGCTACGGAGAGTACCTGTTACAGGTTATTGAAGACAGAGTGTTTTGATTGTGGAAGTTATTGATACCAATATTCCAGACGTAAAAATCTTACAGCCCAAAGTATTTGGGGATGAGCGAGGTTTCTTTATGGAAACCTTCCGCGATTCTTGGTTTCGTGAGCAGATTGCGGATGTATCGTTCGTGCAAGACAACCATTCAAAGTCATCCCACGGCATCTTACGCGGCCTGCACTTCCAGACCGAACAGACTCAGGGCAAACTGGTCCGTGTCGTGAGCGGTGAAGTATTTGATGTCGCGGTCGATTTGCGAAAAGGCTCGCCAACCTTTGGTCAGTGGGCTGGCACTATGCTGTCCGCGCAAAATAATCGCCAGTTCTGGGTCCCCGCTGGATTTGCCCACGGTTTTTATGTCACTTCCGACGCCGCAGAGTTTGTCTATAAATGTACCGATTATTACCATCCGCAGAGCGAAGTCAGCCTGCGCTGGGATGACCCGGAAGTTGGTATTGAGTGGCCTTTAGTTTCTGGGGCAGCGCCACAGTTATCCGGCAAAGATCGGGATGGATTGTCCTTCAAAGAGATACCCAAGTTTTCCTATGGCAAGTAAACAGCGCAAAGCACTGATTTTCGGCAAGAACGGCCAATTGTCTTGGGAGCTTCAGGAGAGCGCGCCTAGCAATTACGATGTGATCGCTTTAGGCAGTGCGGAAATTGATTTGCTGGATGGCGCTGCTGTCGAGCAGGCGATTGACGAGTATTCGCCAGATCTTGTGATTAATGCGGCTGCCTATACCGCAGTAGATAATGCGGAAACGAACGAGCAGGGCGCATTTGCGCTCAACCAGCATGCCGTGGCACATATTGCCGATGCTGTTGCCAAGCGCGGACGCACCAGCCTTATTCATGTGTCCACCGATTTCGTCTTTGACGGTACAAAGTCGTCGCCGTACTTGGTGGATGATGCCATCAGGCCGCTCAGTGTATATGGGGCCAGCAAGGCCGCCGGTGAAGCTGAATTATTGAAGCGCAATTTGCCCGGCAGCCTCATTGTCCGAACCTCCTGGGTTTATTCATCGCACGGGGCCAACTTTGTCAAAACCATGCTGCGATTGATGGCCGATGAAAAACGGGATCAGTTAAGTATTGTGGCGGACCAGATTGGCTCTCCTACATGGGCGGACTCACTGGCAAAGGCACTTTGGCAGGCCGGGGAGCAAGAGCTTCAAACACCTGGCGAAGGGGCGCGCGTATTCCACTGGACTGACGCAGGCGTTGCCTCCTGGTATGACTTCGCGGTAGCAATACAGGAACTGGGCTTGGCCCATGGGCTACTGGACCGGGAAATCGCCATCAACCCCATTCCTCATTCACAATACCCCACGCCGGCAACACGCCCTTCATTCAGTGTACTCGACAAATCAGTGATCGAGCATACCTATGGGCTAAAAACGCAGCACTGGCGGCGCCAGCTGCAATCCATGATGCAGCAAATGGCCGTAACGAAACATTAAGAAATTGGTGTAATACATGAACTTAGAAAACACGCCGGCAAAATTACTGGTTACCGGTGGGGCAGGGTTTATTGGTGCCAACTTTGTGCACTACTGGTTGAACAAGTATCCCGAAGATCAGGTAGTTGTTCTGGATGCGCTTACCTATGCCGGTAATCGTGCGAGTTTGGCATCTGTCGAAGACAATCCGCAATATACCTTTGTCCATGGCGATATTTGCGATACCTCACTCGTTGAGCAGTTATTGCTTGATCACGGTTTGGACACCATCGTCCACTTCGCAGCAGAGTCCCATGTAGATCGCTCGATAACCGGGCCGGATGCCTTTATTGAAACCAACGTTATTGGCACGCACAGCCTGTTGAAGGCTGCAAAGAAAGTCTGGTTGGACATGCCCAAAGCCGATGGACTCGAGCCGCTAAAGCACCGATTCCACCATGTTAGTACCGATGAAGTGTACGGTACATTGGAGCCTAACGACCCTCCGTTTTCAGAGACCACTGCGTACGCCCCCAACTCTCCGTATTCTGCGAGTAAAGCCGCCTCCGATCATCTGGTGCGCGCATACCACCATACCTACGGGCTGGAAGTGACAACGTCCAATTGCTCTAACAACTACGGTCCTTATCATTTCCCGGAAAAACTAATCCCCCTGATCATCACCAACATCCTCAATGACAAGCCGCTGCCGGTTTACGGGGATGGCAAGCAAGTGCGTGACTGGCTGTATGTGGAAGACCACGCGCGAGGTATTGAGCTGGTGCTGAGGGAAGGGCGCATTGGTGAGAATTACAACATCGGTGGCCACAACGAATGGCACAATATCGACATCGTCCGGCTCGTGTGTCAATTGATGGATGAAACCTTTGCGCGCGATCCGGCCCTGATCAAAAAATACCCTTCCGCCCTGCAGGCGGCCGCGGGCAATAGCGCTTCCCTCATTACTTACGTGACCGACCGTCCCGGTCATGATCGCCGCTACGCAATTGATGCACAAAAGAGCCGCAGTGAGCTCGGCTATGAACCTGTGGAGAGTTTCGAGTCTGGCATTCAGAAAACTGTCACTTGGTATCTTCAGAATGATGACTGGTGGAAAGTTTTGATCAAAAATTGAACTTTATGCTGCTCGTCACGTACAGGCAGTTAACTGAAAATTCCATTGAATCTGGCGTAAAATTAAACATTTTGTATGGGGACCATACGTCCCGGTACGCCCGTTCCGGGTGGTTCGACTCACCTGTTTACCTAAGGCATAATCGGGCGATTGCGTGGAACCGAATCACCTAGCATGATGCCGCTGGTCGATATTTGACCATGAGGGGTTTCGGCGGAAGAGCGTTCAATAGGTACAGAAAGCAAGCTACGCGGGCCCTTGATTCGGGCACCTTTGGGGGAGCGGTGTCAGAATTCCAGAATATCGGTCTAATTGGCCGAACAGAAAGCGATAGTGCGGTGCTCTCGCTCAGGCGTCTGATGGCGTACCTCGAGCGCGAAGGCTATTCCGTAATCCTCGAAAAGAATACGGCAAATGATGTCGCCGACCACAAAGCACGCGTATCCAGCAAAGAAAAGCTAGGCGAGCTTTGTGATCTGGTAATCGTAGTAGGCGGTGACGGTAGCCTACTGGCTGCCGCACGCGCTTTGGCAAAATTCAGCGTTCCACTTCTCGGCATCAACCGTGGCCGCCTAGGCTTCCTCACCGACATCACTCCCGATGAGATTGAACAAAAAGTAGGCGAAGTGCTTTCTGGCAAGTATATGGCTGAAAGCCGCTTTTTGCTCGATATGTCCGTTACCCGAAATGACAAGCCGATCGGTAAAGGCTCCGCCCTGAACGATGTGGTCATTCACCCGGGTGAATACATCCGGATGATTGAGTTTGACCTGTTTATCGATGGCCAATTTGTCTACACCCAGCGATCGGACGGACTCATTGTTTCTACACCAACAGGCTCCACCGCGTATGCATTGTCTGGCGGCGGTCCGATCATGCACCCGAAGTTGGATGCAATCGTGGTTGTCCCCCTTAACCCTCACACTCTAAGTAGTCGGCCTATCGTGGTTGAGGGTAGTAGCGAATTCAAAATTATTGTTAGTGAGCACAATGCAACACATTCTTATGTAACTTGTGATGGGCATGAGCAGGTTATTACCGAGCCTGGCGATGTGATTCGTATTCACAAGAAGCCTCACAGGCTTACGCTCATTCATCCAATTGATCATAATTTTTATGAAACCTGCCGTTCCAAATTGAATTGGCAAAATAGCTAGATCGCCAAATTTAACTTACCAAGAAATATAACCATTGAGCAATTTGTAACAAATATGTCGCACCCTTATCAAAAAGCAATCTCATTCATTTCACTTGCAAAACAAAGTCTCTCGAATATTCGGCTGCTACGTGATGCGCATGAGGGCGAAGACATTTTTATATTGGGGACAGGACCCTCATTATCTGATTTTGACTTTGCAGTATGTGAAAAAAAGGCTGTGCTGCTGCTCAATAATGCGATTGATGTACATCGACGCTTACCGGCCTCGACTTCAAAATACATCGTGATTTCTGATTTCTTGAGAATGTCGGAACTAAGAGCGAAAATTTTGAGTGAAAACATTAAATGTTTTTGCACCACAGATAAGATTTTCAGTTCCGGCGTTGATGTAAATATGTATGCGTCGCCATGTAATTTCATTATGCCAAAATATGATTACTCTACAACTGGAGAGGGCTTGCATATGACAGTGAGTGATGCCCCTCGGGTAGAGACAAATATTGAAAATGGCGTCTATTTGGGTAAAAGCGTTGTTTTTCCTGCAATTCAAATTGCAGCGTACTTAGGTGCAAAGAGAATCCATTTGGTGGGTGTTGATATGACGTCTAACACCGGTGCATATTTTAATCCATCAATAAAGGGTAATTGGTCAAAATTCTGTTATAAAACAGATGCAAAACCTCATTTTAAATACATAAGGGAATTATTTAACGCCACAGGTTTGGAGATTTTTGATCATAGTGAAAAAGGGCTGAACGATCAAATCGTAAAGGCAAGGGCTAATTTCTTCTCTGGTCATGAAGCCTCAGTTGTATGTGAAAATGGCTCTAATGAAAATGTTAAATCTGCAAATAGTAGCAGTATTAACACCGGAGAAGTTGTATGAGTAATATTTTGTTTATTCTCCCCTGTCGTGGGTTTGGTGGTACCGAAATTCATTCTTTGGGATTGGCAGAATATTTCATTAGTCAAGGTCACAAAGTAACCTTCGTTTTTCCCGATTGTCTAGAAAACTCAAGAATTACATTGGGGTGTTCTGAGGCAGGTATTCGGCGTGTCTATGCGCCAGTCGATATTGACGGCGCGAGGGCGGAATGTGATTTTGAGCAACAGAAAAAAATCTCACAAGAAGTTTTAGAGCAGGAATCAAGTGACTTGGTGTTGGTGGCAGCACCGAGCCCCTTGAACGCTTTGGGAGTACTGGCTGCAATTAATGAGGCTAGCCGTTACGCAATGGCGATTTTTCACTATGCCAGGAGCACCTTCGCAGTTCAGAAAAGCGTAAAGGGTTACTTTCAGAACAGTATTGTTTCGTCAAAAATTCAGCTGATCTGTATATCTCAATATGTTTTGGATAACGTTGCTAGAGCGTTTGATGTTCCAAAAAGTAGATTTACAGTTATTGCAAATGGTGTGAATATTGATAAGTCCAGAGAAGACTATAGTCGTTTTCTGTACGAGTTCGGGTTGGAGGGAAAGAAGATACTTTTCACGCCGGGCAGATATCATCAGCAGAAGGCTGTCGATATTCTTGTTGAGGCGATCCCTAAAATAGTTATTGAAAACCCCGATGTGCACTTCCTACTTTGTGGTGATGGCCCATTAAAAGAGCAGCTTGCCGAAAGAGCAAAAGAGCTGGGTGTAAGTCGGTATGTGTCCTTTGCTGGCTTCTTTAAAAATTCGTATAACGTATGTCCGCATGTCGATATTACCCTGTTGCCGACAAGGGATGAAGGCTTAGCGTTGAGACTGCTTGAAGCTTTCTCTATGGGAGCGGTCATCGCTACGAGCGATGCGGCATATCAGGATCAAATTATTTCCCACGGTGTTAATGGCTATATTTTCGAATCAGAAAGTGCTGATTCCTTGGCTGAAACTGTAAATTACGCCCTTAGCGACTCTGATAATCATGCAAATGTTAAAGCTGCAGCAATTGAAACTGCAAAACAGTACAGTTTTAACGGAATGCTAAATAAGTATAAACAGTGCTTAAACGACCTTCTTCTGCGCTCAAAAAATGAGAGCGAAACAAGCGGTCTCACTATCGTACCGCACGTAAGCATAGAGCTAGCCAGTCTAGAGTTTCAATCTGCAAATGGTATTTCTCTTGGGTGTGAAGGAGAGTTAAAAAGTGTTTTAGCTGGGGACCACGATATTGAAGTATCTATACTCCTGCGTGGAGGGAAACTAGCGGGTGCGAAAGTTTCCTCTGCAGATCTTATTGGGTACGAAGATAGCTCTTTGCGCTTATTGACATTGTTGGCCAAAAAGCCGTACGAATTTTCAAGTTATCTAATTAAAAAAATTGCTGAAAAAATTGAAGCGAAGTGGGAGCTGGAAGAAATTCCACCTTGGTACTTCAGTGAGTTTCTGGAGCCGGAGCTCAGGCGAGTGGGTATTCGTTCACCGCTGTTTGATAAGGTCATCCGTTTGCGGAAAAGCTTTTTTGGGAATAGGGAGAGATTGATCAGATTTGCGTCCGTGCTTGAGGTTGTTGAATCTACAGGGCGATCAGAATATTTACAGGCGATAATTGAACTGGAGAGTCGCGGCCACATAACTGAGGTCGAATTACAGCATTTAACTGCGTCATATCGCACCACTGGCGGAATCGTCAATCGAGTATCGCTAGCTCAGTCCGAAAAACATAAAAAAAGTGTCATAGTTTTTAGTTCGCACTATTGTTTCCCTCCTAAAAATGGATCTGATCGTCGGGTAACTGAGGTGATTAGGGGATATGCAAATTTAGGATTCAAGGTCGTTTTATGTTGCTTCCATCGTGATACAACCACCGATATGCAAACAACAATTGGCTTGAATGAGGCATACGGGGCGGAGGTTTCGATTTTTCGGCCCGAGCCGAAATCGAAAAATATATATACAGTTGCATTCTCCCGAATAAAGGCGGGCAGCATTCGCTTCGATGAATTCTATGACCCAGCTCTGCTCAGCCACTTTTATGATCTCTGCGCAACTTGGCAACCGAACGTTGTGTATATCAACTACGCAGTTTACGGATGGCTCTCGCTTGCCGTTAAAAACCCTAGCGCAAAAAAGATTCTAGACTTGCATGACCTACTTACGAAGCGAGTATCTACTTTTGCGATGCTCAAGCGTAAATTCGGTGAAATAAAGTCTACCGAAGATGTTGACATTGATGCGCTGGAGGACAGTCTAAAGCGCGTTAACGAATTTAGATTTCTGCCTGAAGAAATTGAGCTCTACCAGAATTTTGATAGGATTCTTGCGATATCTGCAGCAGAGCAGGCACTGCTTCAGGGGGCGGTAAAGCCGGAATTAGTGACGCTGATGTCATATGTCCCGGCATATCTACCGTTTAATGGCAATGAAACCACAGCGAGTTCACAGATACGCGCGGTATTTTTGGGTTCTAACAATGTGCTCAACATTATCGCAGCATCCATTTTGGAGTCGATTTCAGTAAAGCTGAGCTCGCTCTACCCTGAGTTCCAGCTTCACGTCTATGGTGATGTTAGCAAAGCGATGAAGGAGGCAGGGAACAGTACGCTACATGGATTCGTTAACTGCGTAGATTCGGTGTACCAGGACGCAGATTTTGCGTTATGTCCTATTTTATATGGCACCGGGCAAAATATTAAAATCACAGAGGCCTTGTCTAAAGGAGTTCCTGTGATTGCCTTTCAGGAGGCCGGATTATCTGCAGGTGTGATAAGTGGTGTTAATGGAATTTTGGTTACTTCAATATCATCATTTTACGACGAGATCGCAGAACTTGTGAGGAATCCATCCAGGCTGGCTACCTTGAAAGAAAGTTGTCGAAAATGGGCAAAAAACTTCTTTAATACAGAATATACATTGAAAATTTTAGATGAGGTTTCCTGTGACTAATCGGATTTCGGACGAAATTTCTTATCTCGTGTCTGCGCTAGAGTCGAATATAAAAGCGGGAGCGATTGGAAGTAATGAAGCGCTCAATATTGTTGATCAGATTCGTTTAAAGAATTTAGAGTTGTCTAGGCGTTTGGAAGGAAACTCGCTCGAATTTGTAACAGCAGCCGAAATCGAAAATGCTGAGGTTGGCGTACAGCGTGCCCTTAAGCTCGCGAGAGATAAATATAAGTCCATCAATACTGATTCCCTGATTAAATCATTTTTGAACTTCCAAGATTCGTCAAGGTTTCATGGCTGGTATCAGCCCTCCGAAGGTGAGCATTACATCTGGTCAGGTCCAGAAACTGAGTCAACTTTAGTTCTTTCCGGGATGTCAGGAGCAAAGTATTTCGGCTTTAAGGTTCGATGCAATGTTGAAAAGAGCGTGAATCTGAAGGCTTGGCTTTCAGTTTCATTGAATTCATGTGCGGTTAGATATGACTTCAAAAAAATTGGTGATGAAAATATATTGGTCATTTCCAAACCAGTAGATACAGATATCTGCGAGGTTGACTTTTTTATCGAGAAAATTTATTCGCCGAAAGAACTTTTCACGTCCCTCGATGAGAGGCATTTAGGTATTTGTATTTCCGGAGCATGGAAAATTTCAGATGAATTTAAATTCGAGGTTCTCTGAGAAAATGGTGAATAAAGTGGACTTAAAACCTATTTTTATTATCTCAGAGCCTAGGTCAGGTACTACTTGGTTGCAGAAGGCTCTTAACAGTCATGGCGAAATTTTCTGTACTGAGTTCAGGCTGTTTGGAGACCTTTTTGATACTGTCGTTGATGTAAAGCCCGATGGTTCGACGAGAGAGAGAAATCGATCAAGTCTAGAGTCTTATATTGGTGCGATTTCGCAGCATTTATGTCTTAAAGATGCAGGGATACTGCCTAGAGATTTCGCGGATGAAATGACTTCTAAAATTGCCCGTGGTTACTTCGAATATATGTCTCAAAAGACGGGTAAGAAATTTATTGTAGACAAGTTTACTAGTCTTCCCAATCCTTCGATTATAAAGCAGTGTAAGCGACATTTTCCCGATGCGAGCTATATTTACCTTTCCCGTGATGGTCGAGATATTTCCGTGAGCAAATTTTTCGATTGGGTGACCAAGACAAAAAAAGGTGAGTCAGTAGATGCTCAGTCGAATATATATCGAAAGTATATTTTGGGAGAAGATGTCAAATTGAGCCGATTGTTCACCGACGAGGAGGTGGAGCACTTTGCAAGGTCTTGGGCGTCTCATGTCTCTAGCAATATGGAAAACTGTGGTTTATCAATCTCATATGAGGCTATGCATCGCGACCAGGGTAAAGTATTGGAGAGTCTTTTTGAGTATATCGGAGCAGGGTTTGACAAGGATCTGATAGATCATTGTATTCAGCAATCGACTTTTAAAGTTATGTCTGGAGGTAGGGAAAAATCCGATGGGCAAGAAACTGCGAAAGCTCGTAGCGGCGTAGCGGGTGGTTGGAAAAAATATTTCACGTGTAGAGATGGTGAAATATTTTCAAAGAATTGCATGTCTATTTTAAATAAGCTTGAGCTTGAGTCAGATGAATTTTGGTATAAAGATTTGCCTGAAAAATTGGATCTTTAATTTCTGCCTCCCTGATTTTAGATGTGGACTAGATAAGTAAGGTTTAAAGTTGACAGCTCAATATTTCCCTTATCCCGGCCTATCCGAGAAAGTTGTAAATTCAGAGAAGAAGCTAAAAAGGTCGATAAGATCTATTGACGAATGGGGGCGTCTCAACATCTATCAGGCCTTTACTGACGTTGCTGATGGCTGTGTTCCTTTTACATTCAGGATGCACAAGGAATTTGTGACGGTTAGTCAGCAAGGAAAAGACGTTATTTTCCCGCGACCATTACCCATCAACAATCATACCAATATTATATGTGGATATGAGAAATGGCTAAAGCATAAGTATTGTCTTCCTGGTTTTGTTGAGGTAGAGCAGGGCGATTTTGTCGTTGACTGTGGAGCTTATGTTGGAGGATTTTCGTTAAGCGCGGCCCGCATCGCCGGCGAAGTCCATATGTTTGAGCCTGATTTAATTAATGTTAAGTGTGCAAGAAGAAATTTAAATAGCTTCGGAAATGTTAAAATTAATTGTGAGGGGTTGTATTACATAACAACTAGGCTTCCACTTCATGTTTCGAGCTCTAGCGTTGAGCACTCTTTTATAGAGCCTGATGACGGTGAGTTGTTGGGGACACGAACGGTGCCTGTCAGATGCTTGTCGGACTACTTGAGTGAAATCGGTGTTAGCGATGTAGATTTCTTGAAGGTTGAGGCGGAAGGATGTGAGCATGAAGTTCTACGTGGCTTGTGTGAGCAGAGACCCAAGAAGCTTGCTATAGATGTTAGTCCAGAAAAGAACGGAGAAAGCCCATATCTAGAGATTAAAAAGACTCTTGAAAGTTGGGGTTATAAAACTCAAAAGCGAATGAATGTGCTCTTCGCAAGGTTTAAATAGTGAGCATTCTAAGTTGGCGTCGGAACATTACTTGCGACATGGCTCGGTAAATTTGAGGTTTTTATGAATAATAAAATTTTGGTCCTTGGAAATTGCCAAGCTACGTCAATGTCTACATGTCTGCGCTTAATGCTTCCAGACAAAAAAGTTTACCATTTGAACTCTTTTGTTTCCGATTTTGGGAGCTTTAAGGAAAGGGTCGATGGTTGCGACCTGGTTGTGAGTCAAAAGAATTTGTCTGAGCCGCAGGTGCAGTACTTAAATTCAGAGAAAAAGAAAATTTTCTTTTATCCAAGAATTGCATTTCCTGCTTTGCATCCTGACTGTGTCAAAGTCTTAGATGATGGTAGTTCGCTTCCATCACCTCTCGCTGGAATGCACTCCTCCATTGTTTTTTGGGGATGGAAAAATAGATTTTCCGAAATGGAAACTAGGTCCCTATTTAATTCCGGAGTTTTTAAAACCTTAGGTTTTTTTGATAAATATCCTACGTCAAAGAGGGCGCTCCTTTCTGAGGGTGAGTCTGTGGGTGTTGACCTCGCGCCGTTTATCGAGGGCTGGCTAAAGCAGGGTAATTTTCTACATACATTTAACCATCCGAAGTTATTTGTTATGGCTGATTTGGCTAGAGAACTTTGCCAGCGTGCCGGATTGGTGACGAAGGTAAGCTTTCCTGAGAACATGCTTAGTGATCCTTCGCTATCTGGTCCTGTTTGGCCTGTTTACCCTGAAATTGCGGACAGCTATGGCTTCACCGGGGGTAGAGAGTTTAAGCGGGCAGATAAAGATGCAAGGGGTGCATCTCCTGAAGTTTTGACTTTGGAGGAGTTCATTGCGGAATGCTATGAAATCTACGATGTTGCTGATTTTCCCTCATGCGCAGCATTAGACAGGGTGGAATTCAAAAATCTAGTTGATAGTCCTGATTTCAAGCGAAGTTTTGGCTCATTAAATGAAGTTGAAGATAAAACTAAAAAGCATCCTTATATTGGTTTGCCGGACACGAATTTCTGGTCTCGTTCGGTAGCGCGCGTACCCGAAGGTGAATTGGATCCGATTGTTAACACAAAGTTTAGTTTGTTAAAGTCTGACCGATTAGTGACAGCTGGTAGTTGTTTCGCACAACATATAGCTAAGCGGTTACATTCATCGGGATATAATTATTATGTTTCTGAGCAAGCACCTAGTGATCTTAATGAAAAAGAAGCTACTGAACGAAATTATTCGGTGTTCTCTGCTAGGTACGGAAATATTTACTCGGCGAGACAATTAAAGCAGCTTTTGGAGCGTGCTTGGGGCAAAGCTCCAGAAATTTCTGCTTGGTCAAATAGTAATGGCTCGATCGTTGACCCATTTCGGCCAACGATTGAGCCTAGCGGGTTTTCTACTGTTTCGGAAATGGAGGCGTCTCGCGCTACCCATTTAAGCTGC
This sequence comes from Microbulbifer mangrovi, assembly GCF_002009015.1. Taxonomy (GTDB): domain Bacteria; phylum Pseudomonadota; class Gammaproteobacteria; order Pseudomonadales; family Cellvibrionaceae; genus Microbulbifer; species Microbulbifer mangrovi. Next base: position 14,956 of record NZ_LZDE01000340.1, read on the forward strand.
GTAAGAAATATGATTGAAACCGCGGACGTCTTCGTGTTCACGCTAGGATTGACTGAAGCGTGGGTTCACGAGCCGACTGGTTGCGTAGTTCCTCTCGCGCCAGGTGTGTCAGGTGTCCCGACTGTGAAAGAGTCTTTTGTTTTTAAAAATTTCAATCTTGATGAAATTGTCGAAGACCTTAAAAAAACTGTTGACTTTATTCTAGAGAAAAATCCATCAATTAAAATCCTGCTAACTGTATCTCCTGTTCCTTTAGCGGCGACCTATGAAGAAGAGCATGTGCTTACTGCGACGACCTACAGTAAGTCAGTCTTGAGAGTGGCTGCAAATACAATCAGGGATTTATATTCGTGCGTAGATTATTTCCCTTCTTTCGAAATTATTACAAGTGCAGCAAGTCGCGGACGTTACTATGAAGAAGACTTACGGACAGTAACTCCTGACGGCGTTAGCCATGTTATGAAGATGTTTTTTCGTCATTATTGTGTACAGCCGATCAGCGCAGATGTTTCGGAAGAAGACGATGTGTTCAATATTGTTTGTGACGAAGAGCTCCTGTCTGAATAATCTTCAACCGGAAAGTGTTGCTGAGGTTTAATTGAAGGTGGATTGAGTTAGCTCTTCGGCTATAAGCTAGAAATCCTCCAGTGTCGAGGAAGACACATAGCCTTAGAGTGGCAATGGGGTCCACAATTTTTCGGCTACTAACTAAACGGGGCTCATATATAGCTATCTGGCGTAAATCTACCAGAGTGCTCTGAGGTTTCGCCTTAGTAGTTAAGCGTTTAACTAGATTCTTTAGGTCACAGTATGGCCATAAGGACGTTGTGAAGATTTACCAAGACTCAATTGATATTGAGGTGCTGCTACACCTCATTATTTTTCAATCTGTGTTTAGATAAATTATCCATAACGCACTTTTAATTGAATACTTTGCGCAACTTGGCTGAAACAACTGTTCTCCCTAGGTATAATCCAACGTTTGTGTTGGGAGGTCTTCCAAATGAACCTCAAGTCTGAAAAAAATAGCGAAACTGCTTGCAAAATGAGCAGCTGTGCGACCGAAAACACCAAAAATGTGTTCGGGGATTTACAATATTTTGACGCGCTAGTCAAAGATGAAGCTAAATCACTCCACGACCGAATTATCACTGCGGTAGAAGCTAGCCCCAATCCCTACGGGCATTTAAAAGCAGTTACTAAAGTTCTGGTGGAGCAGCAATCAGTTCTAGCGGCTCGAATACACATGCTCGAGCGGACGTGGGTTGAAGGCAATAAGGGCCAAATATTAAAGCAGCCAATAGCTGAGTATAATTTTGCGCCGCAACCCGAAGTTGAGGTGCTTGCTAAAGATTTTGAGGGTTATCGCAATATTTACGATGTAGAGTGCACTGCGGATGGACTTTCTTATGCCTGGACGGGGCCATCTCCCGAGTTTGTCCTCGATATTCCAGTTTTACGTGATGTACCGAAGGTTTTCCGGTTGGGGTTTATATCAACCTTGCTGGAAGAAGAGTTGTTACAAAAGACTGAGATCCTGATAGACGGAAAACCATGCCAAGTCAATTTTGATTTCGACGGATCGACGAGGGGCATATGGTGCCTACTTCCCACGGATCAAAAATCAAAGTCTAGCCGGGTTCAGGTCAGACTTTCTCGAACGGTAAGCCCTACAGATATTGGGAAGAGTAACGACAACCGCAGATTGGGTCTTGCTATTTCAGGCTATAAAGTATCGATCCCGCAACCTCAGGTTGCAGCCTTTAGTTGACTTGCATTTATGAGAAAAGTAATCCTGCACTATCATTTATTCAAAAATGCTGGCTCATCTATCGACTCGATATTGCACTCAAGTTTCGGAGATAAATGGATAAATATCGATAAGGAAAATGCTTGGGATAAGATTTTGCCGGCTGAAGTATCGAAATATATCGATTCGAATCCCGCTGCGCTTGCTATTTCCTCTCATCAGTTTATGCCTCCGTTACCCGCCGGAAAATTTGAAGTTTTTCCTGTAGTTTTTCTTCGTCATCCGATCTTGAGGGCGCGGTCAGCGTACATGTTTGAGTGGAAAAATCAGTTAGGCTTGTCTGAGCCCAAGGGAAGTTTTGTCGATTATGTTCTAGATAAACTAGCTCCCGGAGTACGTGGCCCCATTTCTGATTTTCAGGTCCTCCGTCTCTCCAATACTGCTTATAACGGTGATGGACCTAAATATAGCCCAGAACTTGAATCAAGATTGGGAAGAGCGAAAGGCTTTATTTCAGAGCTGCCATTTTTTGGTTTGGTCGAGCATTTCCAGGAATCTTTAGAGCGAATGCATTTTTACTTGCAGTATCATTTTCCTAACTTACGAGTGGTCAATCGTGAGGTGAATGCATCGCAGGGTTCTGAGGCTGGGGTTGAAGAAAAACTTTTTAGTATAAGGCGAGAACTAGGCGAAACGCTTTATGGGCAGTTGTGTGAGCGGAACCGTTTCGATTTGGAATTGTATAATTTCGCTCAAGCTATGTTTTGGTCAGTCGTGCCAAAAGAAGCGTAAGATTTGAATTTTGGGGTAATTATGAGTCAGAGCATTGAGAAGGTATCGCAAGATGCGTATATATCTGAGGTTGAAAAAGGTGAGTACCTTTTTCGGCGACTATGTGTTTCTTATGCGAACATATATATGTTTCGGCGTTCATTTATAGGTCGGTTAGTTGGTTTCATGGAGCGTGCTGTACGCTACGCGACTTTTCGTAGCTCATCGAAAAGTGAATTGACTCAATTATACGAAGCCGCGCTTCGGTTCCAAAGTGAACGGGGTGTGGATTTTGAGGCTGTATTGCGTGAAGACGCAGAATTGCGCCGATATAACGCTAGTTGATGTAATAAATCTAATGAAAATGGCCGGTATGGAATTCGCTCACTTGAATCAAAACGTGTCGATAATCTCGGAGCAGGACATCGAAAGTGAACTTAAAAAAAATGCCTATCTTGAAGATGAGCTAAAGCGATTTTCAGTGGGCTTTAGTCAGATTAATAGTAGCAAGATTGGTCGGGTTGCATTAAAGCTCGAACGTATTTTCAGCAAAATTCCCCTTAGTTCTCGAAGGCTCCATCTAAGAGACGCTTGTATAATTTCCATTATGCCGGTTGCTGAACGAAGTAGGTTTGCCAATTGTGTGCTAAACAATATGAGTTTGAGGGATAAACCCAAATATCTGTCTGTACGGTATGCTCAATTTCTCGAAGAAGGAATTTCCAGTGGCATTGATCTGGTTAATGATGATGTAATCTATAAAATAGAAAAAATAAATGCGAAGCTGTATCAGGATGTTTTAAATTCTCAGGCCGTAATCGGAAAGTCCTTGGGCGGTTTTCGTGGCGCTATTTTACGTGTCTTGGACTCGCTTAGTAGTGTAGTTCGAGCTGGCTCACTAGAAAAATCATATTTACTTAGACTTTGGTCCGGCTATAACACTTTCCGGCATTATCACAATGCCGACCTCAAGGCTTTACACTCCAATCGATTTAATCGGCTAAAGTACTTATTTCAAGTGCTGAGGTATGCATTAGCCAATCCATACGCAAGTATACGTACGTTTACCTGGCACAGGTTTATTCGCCTTGCGAAAGTGTTGCTAGGAATAGACAAGCTGAATACGGGAGCCTGGATAGAACAGCGTTTTCCTCTAGATTCCACCTCTGCAGAAAAGCCCATCATTTTTGCGGTTGATGAAAGTACAGCTCAATGTTTGGAGCTAGAGTTTCCGCAAACTGTCCAACCGCTGGTCAGTATCATTGTTCCGGTTTACAACCAGTATGCAACTACGATTTCCTGCTTGCAGTCTCTTCTCGCGCATTCTGAGGGGACCGATTACGAAGTCATCATTGCCGATGACCGTTCTAGTGATTTAACGGTATCTATCGCTTCCCGGATTAAAAATGTCCGGGTTGTGCGTAATGAAGTCAATCTCGGGTTCCTTAAGAATTGTAATAATGCGGCCAAATTTGCACGCGGCAAGTATGTGCTGTTATTGAATAATGATACGAATCCGCAACCGGGGTGGTTGAAGTCGCTCTTGGATGTTTTCTCTAAACAAGAGAAGGTTGGTCTAGTGGGGCCAAAGCTTTTGTTCGAAGATGGTGTATTGCAGGAAGCTGGTGGTATTATCTGGCGCGACGCTAGTGGGTGGAATTTCGGCCGAGGCCAAAGCCCTGACGCGCCGGAGTATAACTATCTGAAGGATGTTGATTATATTTCCGGCGCCTGTGTGATGTTGGAGAAGTCACTATGGGACGATCTGGGTGGCTTTGACGAACTGTTTTGCCCGGCGTATTACGAAGATACAGATCTTGCGTTCCAGATTCGTGCCCGCGGTTTGCGCACTGTCTACCAGCCAGCTTCCAGTGTTGTGCACTTTGAAGGGGTTAGCCATGGTAGTGACATCAACTCTGGTATTAAAAAGCAGCAGCGTATTAACCAGGGCGTCTTCCGTGATAAGTGGAAGCAGGTCCTGGACTCGGAAAATCATCACGTCGGTGTAGATGTATTTAATGCTCGTGAAAGGGCTGCCAGTCAGAAAACAGTGCTGTTTATTGACCATTATGTCCCATTCTATGACAAAGACGCAGGATCTCGGTCTACGTTCCTCTATGTAAAAACAATGGTGGAGATGGGCTACCGGATTAAGTTCCTGGGGGCGAATTTCTTCCCACATCAACCCTACACGGAAACGTTGCAGCAGTTAGGTGTCGAAGTTCTCTATGGCGAGCGTTTTGCGCGTAACTGGAAACTTTGGCTCGAGGAGAATGCGGAATATCTCGATGTCATCTATCTGCATCGCCCACATATTACTGAAGACTTTATCAGTGAAATCAAGTCACTCAAGAAGTGTCCACGATTGGTTTACTTTGGGCATGATCTGCATTGTTTGCGTACCGAGCGCGAAGCGAATATTTCAGATGATAAGAAGCTGTTGAAGGCCGCCGGGGAATGGAAAGAGCGTGAATATCGCATTTTTCAGCAGGTCGATACCGTATTGTACCCGTCGGATGTTGAGGTTAAAGCCGTTAAAGAGTTTTCGCCTAAAACCAATGTGGCGCAGTTACCACTCTACGTGTTGGATACGCCTGACGTTGCCAATTTCGACTTTTCTGCGAGAAAGGATTTACTTTTTGTTGGAGGATTCACGCATACACCAAACGTGGATGCGGTCCTCTGGTTTGCCAGTGAGGTATTGGGAAAGGTTATCGAGGTTCACCCAGATATTCGGCTTCATGTGGTTGGATCCAACGTTCCAGAGGCAATTAGCTCTCTAGCGTCTGACAAAATTATTGTGCACGGCTTTGTGAGTGACGCTGAACTGGATTCGTTGTATCGCTCAATTCGGGTGTGTGTTGTACCGCTGCGATACGGTGCGGGTGTAAAAGGTAAAGTGCTTGAGGCGCTTCAAGCGGCTGTACCGTTGATTACGACTCCGATCGGAGCTGAGGGCATTCCCGAGGCTGCTTCTGTAATGGAGATTGCAGAGGCAGCGGAGGACTTTGCCAGCAGTCTAATCGAGATGTACGGAAATGAGCAGAAGTGCTTACAGCAACTCGCTGGGCGCGCTGATTTTGTTTCAGAGCATTTTAGTTTAGGTGTTGTCAGATCTGCGATTGAGGATCATATTTTAGGGTAATAAATAGGTGGATCTACAACTGCGGTTGAAATGCTATGTTCAGAGTTTCGCCTCAGATCAAGGCCATTCTGACTGTATGTCAGAATGGCCTTTGGTGTTAATAAGAAGAGCGGTATTAGATGATTAATAACACTGTAGACGTTTTCTTAAAGCGGGCCAAAGTCTATCGCGATTTTTCGAAGGTCGCGCGGTTGAGGTTTGTCTTCGATGTGCTGATCAGCTTTGTTAAAATTCTTCTAGAACTATTAGTGATGATATTGCCGATCAAGATTGTTCTTATCTTGGCGGCTCCTGAAATGCCTGTCATGTTTGACAAGCTTATCCCGGGCGTACCTCGTGCTCAATGGGCAGCTATTCTTACTGCACTTATCGTTGTCCTCCATGCAGTTGTATTGACAGTAAATTGGTATTTAAAGAGCTCTGCAGACATATTTGCGCAGAAGTTCTCGGCTATACATAAAAAAGGTAAATTTTCTGATAGTGGGTTTCTGAGGCTCGTATATAGCGGAATTGTCGATGCCCGGTCGGGGTCATTGGTTCTTATTGCTCTCAGTGCCATTGTCGGTTTGGTCTATTTTCAATTTTTAATATTTTTCTGGAGCGCATTTTTTGTCGCAGTGTCAGTGGTGCTCGTATGGGCTTCAGTATCGAAAGGGTTAAGAGATAGTTTTATAGCTGCTCCCTCATCTATATTGGGTGGGGTGTCTAGCTTATTATTTCTTTCTTGTTTTTGCTTTCTCGTTTATGAATTTACTCTGTCTGGTGAGCCCCCCGATTTTCTCCAAGGTATCGTTTCAATCATTTTAGCGCGACGATTGCTGGGTGCAGTCACGCAAAAAGTCGGCAATCTGGTCTGGTTTAACGACAAAAAAACGGCCATTCAAAAGCTGTTCTACCGAGGACACGTTGGGTTGCCCCAGGGTGCAGTACGGTCTCGTGCGTTAATAGATAGTGTCTCTCCAGAGTCTCTGTCTGCATTTTGTTCCGGCGCGCTGGAGTCTATAGGTGTGACTTTCCCGGTGGGAACTCAATGCAAGTGGGTCGAAACTCCCATTCCGTGGATGAGCATTATTCAATGTGAAATGGACGTGGCTTCGAATGAAGTTCTGGTTCTCAAGGTGTATGAGCCTGCCAGGGCGCGAGTGGCGAAGGATGAGCTTGAGTTATATCCACTACTGGAATCGGCAGGGATTATACCCACATTCTTAGGGGTGACCATTCATGATGGCTACCAAGTTCACGCGTTTCGTCTCTCCAATGAATGGAGTTTTGTACGTGATAAGGAGATCGCTGCGGGGCTACACCAAAAACTGTTGCCGTTGAAGTTCGAGCGGACACTAGTTGAAGAATACTGTTCTGTGCATCCCACGTTGGCTGATCGGGTGACAGTCGATTTACTGTCCAGGCTTTTCCTTGCTGCTATAGAAAACGACCATGAGGTTATAAATGCTTTCATGCAGCGTCGCTCAGAGATTCTCAGTCGAATTAGAAAACTGCCGCTAACATTGGTGGCAGCAGATCAGGTAATTAGGCAATTTAGCATTGTTGATGGAAGTGAGGCTCGTCTTTTGAGTCTTGGCGATTGGAAGCTTGAGCCTTTGGGTTTTGCGATTTGGCCTTCAGATTCGCTCGACGAGGTGATATGCGAATTGACTACATCAGAGTCCTTTACTGAGTTCGCTGATAACGATTCCGTGTGTTATGCGATCGAATTGTGTTCGCAAATTGCTGAATTAGAACGATGCTGCCGGAATGGGCGACTGCGTGAGGGAATACAATTAATGCGCAAAATTATGGAAGCGGATCTCGTTTCTGGCGGGGCTAGTGAAACTGCATTCGTTACCGCCTGACAGTATAAGCTGAACGCATAATGATCCGGCTGCGACTTGGCGTGCAAGAAGATTTTGGCATTAGAGTTTGAAATTGAAGTCTTTTAAGAAAACATATTTTAGTGGATAGTGGTTTTATGCGAGTTGTAATAACCCACGGGCATATTTTCAAAAATGCCGGGACTACCCTGGATTGGGCCTTGCGTCGGAATTTTGGTGACGGATTTTGCGATCATCGCGATGACGTTCCGATGAGGCGGCGACGCGGGGAGTACTTGCAAGAATTTTTGGCCGAGAACCCTGGAATTCAGGCGTTGTCGTCGCATCACTTATGCGACACCGCAGGTCTGCACGAGATTCGGTGCTTGCCGATTTACCTTTTGCGTCATCCGTTGCTTCGTGTGCTTTCAGTGTACCGCTTTGAACGTAAGCAGAAATCAGATAGTCCCGGTGCGGAAGCGGCAAAAAAGTATGATTTTAAGGACTATGTCAAATGGCGCATGGACCCTAATGTGGGGCGGACGATTCGCGACTACCAAGTGTATTACCTCGGCTCTAACCCGGCTGTACCGAATGAAACGGTGTTAGGAGTGAAACACTTGGAAAGAGCGGCTAGGCGTTTTCATGATGGCTCATTCGTTGGTCTCGTTGAAGATTTTGATAAGTCAATGACGCTCGTTGAGAATGAACTTAAAAGCTATTTTCCTGATATCGACTTGAGTTATGTAAGGCAAAACACTGGCGAAGTGAGGAGTGGGAGTGAGCGAAGCTTGAATTATCTCGCCGACGAGCTTGGGGACATGTTCGACTTGCTTGTTGAGAGCAATAGTCTCGATTTGACTTTATATCGCATGGCAAAAGAGTCTCTGAGCAAAAAGATAGAAAAACTTGGCAGCTTTGATCAAAAGCTGTCTGACTATCGTGGGCGCTGTGAGGTGTTGGCCCAAGGTCGCAAAGCAGGATAGCTCATGCATGAGCAATATACATAAACAAGTATCGAGAAATAATTGGGCGTTTTGCGAACGTTAATGTAACTGAAAAAGTAATTGAATCGCCAAGCTCACTATTTGGTGTGGCTAGTGCGTCAGTATATATGAAAAAGTTTAAAATTTTAGTTGTAGGTAATTGTCAGGCTCGACCGTTGGCTGAGTTGCTCCTCAATGGTTGTGATGATGTGGTAGCTGTGGATACGGCGATCGTGCATCTTTTAAAGGATGATGACGAGTCAGAAGTGTTGGAGAAAATACACAATGCGGACTTTGTTATCGCGCAAATGGTCGCAAACAACTATCCAGCTAAGTTTGTTCGTACGAATGAATTAAAGCGTGTATGTGGTGAAAAGTTAGTAACGATTGTAAATCTTTTTTATCAAGGGTTTACTCCGGGCTGGCGTTACATGCGGATGGCGGATCGAAAGCCCCTTAAAGGACCGTTGGATGATTATCACAATTCTGTCATCTTCACTTGTTGGAAGTTTGGTCTCGACGAGCGCCAGACAATTAAGGTGTTGGATTCGAAGTTGTTTTCCGATATCTACAAAGAGGAGGCTGAAGAGTCACTTCGTGAAATTCAACAGCGGGAATCTGGTGTCGATATCCCGATCTCCGATTACCTTGCTGAGCATATTAGCAAGGAAAGGCTATTCCATGTTTTCAATCATCCCTCGAATAGGCTACTAGCAGAGTATGCTCATCGTATCGCGTTACGGTTGGGGTTAGGCGTCAATTTAAAGCGGATGACACTAAAAAGCGAAGCTCTGGGTCAATTTTCTCCATCTTGCGATTTAGTGTCAGGATTGCACGGGTTTGGCAATCAACACCGTGGCATCGATGTGAGCGTTGGGGGCTCCGGTGTAATTGTACATGGTAGGCGTACGCTAAATACGGCTGAGTTGGTCCGAGACTTTTTCAATATCTATAACCAGTACGCCAATGAACTAGAAGTGTCCTCTGCAGATTCGAGATACCTGGATGTTTTGACGGATTTGGATGTTGACCGCGACTTGGTTGGTACTTCTGAAGATAGTGCCGCTAGTGGTTTTTGGCAGAATTTCCTTATTAAAATTGGTTTTTCAAAAAAAATAGAGTCAAATTTAAAAGCCATAACCGCTAGTCGTATCCCTAATGTGATCGTCCAGTATTGGGATCAGGGTGAGCCTCCCAAAGATGTGAAGGATTTAATTCAATCCTGGAAGCAGCAAAGTACTGAATTCGAGCATCTCTTATTTAATCGGGAAACTGCGCGCGAGTTTATTTTGACTGCTTACGGCTCAGAAATTGCCTCGCTTTTTGATAGCGCCAACCTGCCAGCCATGCGTTCAGATATATTCCGCGTTGCCTACATACTTGAGCGAGGTGGCGTTTATATCGATGCAGCTACTCGCTGTTACTCGGACCTGCAACCTCTCCTTAGTGACAATATATCTACAGTTCTAATTGAAAAATGGCATGGCGGTATATGGAATGGTTTTATTGCAAGCGAGGCGTCGAGTCCATATCTAGCGAATGTGTGGGATAAAATCGTCAAAAATTTGAAGCAGCAGTTAATTTCGGATGTTTGGCTAGCTACGGGTCCGGGCGTATTTAATGAAGTCTTCAAAGCAGGGGGTTATGGGCAAAGTGTTAGTGTTGTAAAGCAGGCTGATGCTAAGCAATATTTCGCCTTGGTCAACGACTTGCAACACAAAAAAAAGGCCCACTGGTCAAAAGTTCAAAACTCTTTGGATATATATGGTGGGATTTCAGCGGCGGAAAATAATGAGCAGCTGCAAGTCTCTTCAGACGCTACGATTCCGACGAAGGTCTTTTTACATCTTGGGCCCCATAAGATGGCATCTACTTCGTTCCAAAATTATCTGGAACGAGGGGAGGGGGCTTTAGGCGCTAATGGTGTCGACTTGCTGACTGTGCGATCGTCAAGAGGCGAGAGTTACCGGCATTGGCGGCAAGACTATACCAAAGCGTTACAGGGATATGTGCTTGGTAGGATTAGTTATGCAGACGCCAAGACGAGGTTGTCGTCCCTGATTAAATCCCTCTGGCAAGCCTGCAGGTGCGTATCACCAAGTGTAATGATCAGCGACGAAAACCTGTTAGGTCCTGTTCCTGGCCATACATATGCCGGAAAGTTAGGGGTCGAAACACATTTTTACTCTGCAAAACGTTTGGTCCTTGATGCTTGGAGTGATGCGGTAGCTCCGGGTTCACTACAGGTTTTGTTTGTGCAGCGAGATCTCTGTGACTTTGTGTTTTCCTCCTACCGGGATCGAGTAGCTAAGCTGGATTACTCACGTACCTTGATTTCATTTTATGAATCCCTCGCTTCCGAATTTGTCAGTGAGTACGTAAATTTCTATTCCAAAGCCAGTTCTCCTGGTAATTGTTCAATTGAATTCGAACAGTTCAGTAATTTTCCGAATACATTTCGCGACAAAGTAATGGCGTTTTGCTCTGTTGAGCTTCCTGCCTCGTCTCGAGAGGCGAGTAATTCATCAATGAGCTGGCGCGCAATTGAGATCGCTCGGGATATTTCTGAAGTTTTGAAGTCAGATAAAGAACGAAATGATTTCAGAAAGTTTTTACTATCGAAAGTTTCAGGCGATAGTGAGACGCTGGCGCTAGAGATGGATGCCATTCGAACAAAGGTGCAACAAGCGTCAGAGGCGTTTGTAAGCTAGGATTTGGTGTTTCGTTGCCCGGGTTTGAGTGGCACGAGTAATGTTTTAGGGTTTCAGCTTGAATAGTGCGAATAGTATCGTGTCGATTACTACGGCAAAGGAGAGCCTCGAAGGGTATCGGACGTTCATCGACCGCAACCGGAGGGCCGGCGTAGATCATTTTTTTATATTTTTCGAGGGGGATTTAGATGAAACACTTCCCAAACTTTATCGGGAATTTGTGACGTTCATTCCGTCTCTTAAGATTAACCCTAATGAAAATAATTTGAATCGAAGGCAGGTTAAGAATTTAAATTTAGCTGTTGAGTACCTCAGACATGTTGGTTATCAGGGTTTTGCTGTAAATATAGACAGCGATGAGTTTATTTATCTGAACAAGAGTATATTGTCAGAAGCGGATCCTGCTGTTCGGCTTGATGTAATTGAGCCAGTTATTGGTGAGCGAAATCTATACAAGAGAAAGTTGTCACCGGTCGAGCTAGACTTGGCTATCGCGATTGGCGTTCTAGATTCTGGCGATGGAAACGAAGATTGGCTCAATGGTTATATATCGGGTAAGTATATCGCAAGACCGAGTGTAATTGATTGCAAATGCTCATGGGGTATTCACGGTATTACTGGAGTTAATCTCGCCGATTCGGACATGCATGTCATCCATAATGAGTCTTATGACATAGACTCATTCAAGGAAAAGTTTTTGAGGCATGTGGGTAATGTTGCTGGATTTAGAGAAAAGAGGAAAAGGATCGTGAATGTCTTCTCCAAGTATATGGCGGAGGACAATTTCGATACTATCGTCGCCCACATCTTTAGTCATGAGTTTTATGAGCCTGACCAACGATCGAAGGATACTAAAATAGGAGTTGGGTTATATTTTTCTATCAATGAATTCGAAAATCCGTTCTCCAATATTGATTTCGGCTACTCTATTCTCGATTATGTCGACAATGAGTACATGCTTAAAGCTTCTAGCTTTGTTGGGAATAAGCACTATTCAGAAATAGTGCTCGATGACCTGAAAACAAGAGAAGACGTGGATTATGTAAGGGATTTAGCTATTTCTATCGAGAGTGAATGTTTGCCCGAGTCTTATCGGCTAATGTGTCTCGCGCTAGAGCATCGCCCTGAAGGCCCAATTATTAAGCGTAAAATTGACGAATACCGCAAGCGGCTAGCGTCGTGCAGTTAACGAATTTTTGCCTGCTTGTTTCTTCTAGTCCTGCATTAGCTTCTAATGCAGGACTTCAGTTTTCTCAACATTCTATCAATCTCTTGTTCTGTGATTTGTTCTTCTGGCTGGGCATCCTGAGGGCCATAATTAAATAGCGTTTCGGTCCCAAAGAAATATCTTGCAACGAAGTTGTCTCGGTCTCTGTTTTTTCTGATCAATTTTTGCGACAGCTCTCGAGGGATCGTGTATTTGGGCGCTGGGAACTCTTTGTTTAGCTGTGGAAGTGCCTGGTATAGCCGGTGTTTTTCGAACTCTCGGTATTGGCCCGTTCGGTTTATATGAGACTTAAACTGTAATACTTTTGAGTTTAGTGAGGGGTTTGGATCTATTTCTACATTTGTGCAATGCGGTGAAATTTCCAATTCGGGGCCGTGAATTAGAAAGTCTTGCACCAGGTCATTCTGGTGAAACTCCGATTTTTCAAAACGTCGGACGACTAAATTTGTAGGGAATTCCTGTGCCCAACGCCTCAAGAACTGCCAATAGTTAACTGAATAGCTAGTTAAGTAGTATCGCTCTATGCTGCCGGTATATGGTGTGGCATGTACCCACTGAGTGTACGCTGAGGCGAGGTAATCTATATGATTTCTCAAGTAGACAATTATTTTCACTTCGAAATTCGAAAATAGCCTTTTGATTGCTTTTGGCGGGCTGTTTTGCAACGCTTCTGAACTAAATATCGGGGTTAAGTGTATGTTCTCGTCCAGCTCTTGTTGAAGCTTCTGGTTCAATTCAGGCCTTTTTAGCCATGAACTGAGCTTTCCCCTCCATTGGTTTAGTGGTTGAGCCAATTCATGATGGCCTCGTCCAAGGCGCATGTTGAGCGGGTAGAAATAGCCATTTGAGCGTAAAAATTCGTCATTTCGGAGCAGGAACTCCTGTATGGCTGTGCTTCCGGCTTTGTGTCGGCCAATATGTAAGATTACTTTTTGTTTTTGTTGCATGCTCGTAGTCATCGGCTAGTGCTTGATATAAACCTGAGTGCACTGGCTATATGGTGTACTAGCATTCTTGTCGGCAATCCTCTACTTTTTCGATTCCCAATGTGTATAGCCTTCACGCCAGGAAGATAGTATGTAGGGTGGCCAGCCATGCCTGCTCTTCTGCAAATGTCTGCATCTTCATAGTACATGAAGTAGCGCTCATCAAAGCCTTGTACATTCGTATACAGGCTGGATTTAAAGCATAGAAATGCACCCGATGCCCAATCACTAGTTCGGTCGCCTTGCGTTGCCGATTTCATGGTATTGCTTCGCTGGCTTTTGAGTAAGTAGCGCAAAGCCATGTCGCTTATTTTGGGGAAGGAGCGGATGTTGTCGTCTGGTGTTCCATCTGGTTTGATAAGATTTGGCGCTGCAATTGAATAATTCTTTGATTGCATAATGTTTGCAATCATCATGATGTCTTCTGTTGTAGTGATTACGTCTGGGTTGATACAGAAGAAGTAATCTTCACTACACAGTCCCAAGGAATCTTTTGCGAACTGGTAAATCTTATTGTTATTAGCCCCAAAGCCCAGTGGCTTGGTGTTACGCAGAAGAGGAAGTTCATGTTTATTACAGAATTTCTCAAGTTTTTCGTCCTGAATGTTGGTAAGGACGACAGGGATTATTTTGTCGCGATATGAGCCCCAGGTATGAGGTTGTAGTTCTTCTGCAAGGTTGCGTGTGTGGCCGTGTGAAACAATTGATATAAATATCTTGTGAGGATGATTCGTAGCTTCCGGCATCGTTTTGTTGGTTGGGCTTTGATTGGTCATTAAATGAATTCAGGCTCAATAATCGGGGCTTTATGTAAATAGCTTGGGCAGACTATCCGGCGCCTGGTTGTTCATCCTCGTACTCTTGCTGCTCGTCAGTCGTTGCACCAAAATTTGTACTAGCTGTCGATTTAAAGGCTTCGGTGGTGACTGGTATAGAGAATCATTTATCTCTCTTTGTAGTTTATTCAGCTCTTCGTTTTGACTGGATTGCCTGGCCTTGGAAGGTTGATATCGATTGTTTTCGGCTTTTTGCTTTGAAAGCCATGTATTCAGTGCGCTTTGTATTTCATAGGCACTTCCAGTTTTTGCGCAATCTATCAGTTGTTGCTCATGGCTTTTTACGTGTTTTTTCCCATTTGACTTGGGTGATTTGTTGATTTTACGTTTGTTGCGATAAAAATAAATAATCCAAAAAATATGAGAAGCAATCGCTGCGATCGCGATTTTTTGCCAAAAACCCGGTTCTACCGAGACGGTTACAGGTGTTTGATTCTTTGTTCTTGCCATGTCATCAGGCGCTGTCGTATTGGTGATTGCCCCGCCCGAGACATTGAACCGAAATGCGGGCAACTGCGTTGCCCGCTGCCGCCCGGTCTTAGTATCCCACCACGTGATAGTGATTGCCGGTAACTGATAGCTACCGGGCTTGGTAGCAACGATTGCTGTGGTTTCGATTCTGCTACCGCTAATGCCGTTGCTTCCTGGCTGGTCTTCCTGCTGGGCCTGATCGGGGTAGGTTTTCAGTCCGTCAATAGCGAGCCTCGGTAGTGGGGGCAGTTGTGCGGCACGCAGGCCCTCGGCACGCAAGGTGATTATGCGGGTAATCGGCTCACCGACTTTGAACTCTTCCGGGTCTTTGCTCCAGCTCTGCACCAGTCCAAGACTGGCTGCTGGCAGCCAGTGGCTGCCGCTATAGCTGTCAGGCTTCGGTTCGACCTGTACGGTTTTGGCTTCCGAGCGCAGACGCATGCGCTGGGCGTTGCGGTTGAACAGGGAGAAGGGGTCTCTGCGGCCAGTAACGGCGACGTAATTCAGTGCGGGTATAAGGAGCTCGCCGGAGCTTTCCGGGAATACGGCATAGGTAAGTTCGTATACCGCGTGACCTACACCATCGATTCTGCGCTCGAAGCGCTGTTCATCCACCTTTTCGACATGCGCACCGGGGATCTGCAGCGGATCGGTGGCAATATCATGTAGTCCGACAGTGGTGTAGAGGCGGACTTTGACCAGCAGTTGTTCCTGCACGTGGACTCTGTCTTTGTCGAGTTCTACTTCAAGGAACGCCTGCCGTTTGCCGCCGCTGGGGCTCTGGCCTGCCTTGTTGACAGTGATGGGGATGGCGTCGGATACCTGGCCGTGGAGGTGCAGGGAAGGAACAAATAGCTTGCCTTGCTTGAGCGGTGCGAGGATTACGGTCCATTCCACGAAGCTTTCTGCGTGCCCGTTGGTGACTCGGTACTGATTGGATTGTTGACGAGAGAGCACCTCAAAGTCCTGAGCCAGCAGGTCGAAATCCGGCTGTCCACCGCGCTGTCCGCCGCTGTAGCGGAGCGTGAGGGTGAAGGTTTCGTTGATGGCGAGTTCGTTGCGGTCAACCGACGCGGTTAACTCCTGAGCTTTCGCGGTTACTGAAAGTGCGAGCAGGAGTAGGGTGCACACTGTTTTCAATATTGTTGCGAGAGGTCCGCGGGCAGACAGGCTGCGAGGGGTTGGAAATAAGGACGTTTCCACTAGGGTTACCATCTCTGGGTGGCTCCGTTTTCCGGGGGTTGCCATTCGCCGCTGCGGTAGGCGCGGCGACGCTGCAGGCTTTCGTACTTGAATTTTTCACGCATCAGGCCAGCGGGATCATCTGGGATCTGGCGCAGCCACTGGTCCAGGGCTTGCTGGGTTTCAGGGTCCAGCGGGCTCTCCTGATCCTGCGGGCGGGCGCTGGCGGATTGCTTCTGCTCATCGCCATCCTGTTCGCCCTGCTCACTTTCGGCCTGCTGTTGCTGTTCTTCCTCGGCCTGATCTTCGCTGTTCTGTTGCTGCTGGTTTTGCTGATCGGCGGACTGCTGTTCTGATTGCTGCTGGCTGTCGGAATCCTGATTGGCATTTTGCTGTTGCTCGGATTGTTCGCCGGAATCCTGGTTCTGCTGGTTTTGCTGCTGGTCCTGATCCTGCTGTTGTTGATTGTCGTTCTGGCTTTGCTGCTGATCGGATTGCTGACTTTGTTGCTGCTGTTGTTGCAGTTCCTTCAGTTTCTCGGCGATGTCGCGATTGTGCCCGGCGTCGGCGAGCTCTGGGTTTTGTTGCAGTGCTTCATCATAGGCTTTGATGGCCTCGTCGAAGCGACCCTGCTGTGTGAGGCTGTTGCCGAGATTGTACAGTCCCTGCGGGTCGTTACTCTGCGCAAAGTTCTTGGCGGCCGAATCGTATTCGCCTGCGCGATACTGGGCGGTGCCTCGCCACTGGGAGTTTTCAAAAACTTCGGCGGCGCTTTTGGGGTTTCCCTGCTCCAGTAAATTTCGTCCCTGCTGGTTCGGGGTCTGCCACAGGTCCTTGAGTTCTGCAGCCTCCGTGCTCGGACTGGTCAGCGTGAGGGTACCCAGGATGAGTGTCATTGGAAGGGCGCAGGCCAGACTGCCTTTACGGAATAGCAGTAATGCAAATGGCAGGAGTAGCAGCACCAGCCATGGGCCTTCCTCATGCCACTGATCGAACTCGCGTTCGGTCAGCTCGGCCTGGTCCGGCGCGGTTTCTTTCGGGGCTACCTGGGCGATATCGCGGTCGTCCACGGTAATTTGGGAAAACTCGCCGCCGGTGCTTTGTGCCAGGCGTGAGAGCTCGCGGCGATCAAAATTGGCAATGATGATCGCGCCGCTGTCATCGGTGATAAATCCACTGCCGGTATTTTTCGGAATAGGACTGCCGTCCCCGCTGCCGACGGCGAGAATCGAAAGCGAGGAATTGCTGCTGTTGACTTCTTCCTTGATGATGCCGATGGCGGCCTTGGCAATACCATCGGTGACCGCAAGCAGGCGTCCCTTGCCGTTGGCGCCATCCTTGATCAGTCGGAGGCCCTGCTGCACCGCCATTTCGATATTGCTGCCGGGTACCGGCATGATGCGTGGTGAAAGAGAGGGGACCAGGTTGGCGATGGTGGCGGTGTCATCGGTCAGTGGTGTGACCACATGCGCTTCGCCCGCATAAGCCACCAGAGCCGTGAGGCCATCCTTGCGCTGCCGAAGGATATCGAGGATTTTCAGTCGAGCACGGGTAAGCCGGTTGGGGGAGAGATCGGTTGCCATCATCGACGGGGACAGGTCGAGCAGTATCACCAGGGCATCCTGATTGCTGTACACAGGGGTGGGCAACTTGCGCCAGGTTGGACCCGAGAGGGCGACGATTGCAGTCGCTAGTAGTGCAAATATCAGGGAAAACAGCCACGGCCGTTTTTCTCCGCCACGCATCAGCAGGTGCGGCAGCAGGTCCGGGTCGATCAGTTTTTGCAGACCACCGCTGGCAAATACCATGCGAGCCAGCGCCCAGCAGGCGAGGGCAGCAGGAAGGAGCAGCCACAAGAGAGCGGGGCGGAGAAAGTGAAACTGGTCTAAATCGGCGAGGAAGCTCATACCTGCTGGCCTCCGTTGGTGTTTGTGCCGTTCATTTTATCGCGTTGTCGCTGGCGTTCCAGTTGCGTTGCCCCGGCACTCACCAGGGGTACGGCTGCCCAGAGCAGTGACAGCAGCAGGCAGATAGCCAGTGGCCAGACATATAGGGATTTGAGCGGGCGATAGGTCTCGGCTTCCTGTTCTACGGGTTCCAATCGGTCCAGTTCCGCATAGATGCGCGCGAGTTCCTGCGGATTGTGCGCGCGGAAATAGAGGCCACCGGTCTCATCGGCGATGGCCTTCAGGGTTTTGCTGTCCAGATCACGCGAGGGGTTGATGCGGCGTGCACCGAAGCGCGAGCCGAGCAGTCCCGGTTGCACCATTTCTTCGGCGCCCACACCGATGGTATACACCTTGACGTCCGCCTGTTTCGCCAGCTCTGCTGCTTTTAGCGGGGCAACCTCACCGGCAGTGTTGGCGCCATCCGTGAGCAGGATCAGCACGCGCTGATCCGCCGGGCGCTGGGTAAGCCGTTTTACGGAGAGGCCGATCGCATCGCCAATCGCGGTGCCCTGGCCGGCGAATCCGATCTGAGCCTCGGTCAGTAGCGTGTCGACAGTCTCCCGGTCGAAGGTGAGCGGGGCCTGCAGGTAGGCGCGGGTGCCGAACAGTACCAGCCCCAGGCGATCACCTTTACGCCGCAAGACGAAATCCCCCACAACATTTTTAACCGCGGTGATCCGCATGGCGGGGTTGCCATTGAGGAGCATGTCCGGGGTTTCCATGCTGCCGGAAATATCCACCGCGATAAGCAGGTCGCGCGCACTGCTGGTTTGCGAAATGGGTTCGCCATACCACTGCGGGCGCGCTGCGGCGGTTACCAGCAGCAACCACAGCAACCACAGCATAAACAGGTTCAGGCGATTGCCCGCAGCGCTGCCTCCCTTGTGGCGCAGTTCCCGATAGTAGGGCACCTTGAGTGCACTGCTGAGCGGCTCGCTCTTGGGCAACATCGCACGCGCGAGCAACGGTAGCGGCAGCAATATAAATAGCCAGGGCAGGCCAAACTCAAACATGCTGGCCCTCCGCGAGAGAGGGAGATGTGGGCTGCATGGCTTCAGCCTGCGGCAATTGGTGTTCGCGCACCCAGCGAATGGCGAAGTCGCGCAGTGCCTCTAAATCCGTGCGAGAACTCGCGGATGCGCCGTACAGACATTCCAGCAGAGTGCGCTGTGCGGCCTGTGGCATCGGCTGTTCGATCGAAGACTCGAGAAATTGGATCCAGCGTTGTCCCGTCAGCGGTGCACAGGTGTCCCGACCGAAGGTCACGACTGCGACACGTTTCAGCAGGGTATTGATTTCTTCCACCGCGCGCGGTTCGTCCAGCGCAACCGAACGCAGCAAGCGCATGCCTTCTGCCCGGTAGAGATTGCGGCGCTTTTTCTCGCGCAGGCGCAGGGCCAGCCAGCCGGCAGCGAAGAGCAGTGCGATGACCACACCTGCGAGAATCCACCAGCCGGGTGCCAGGGGCCACCAGCCGATAGCAGCGGGCTCGTGGATGTCCTTGAGCTGGTTCAGCAGTGCCTGCATTTCCGGTGAGGCCGGATTGCCGGGTGGCGGGCTCTGCGGTGCAGGGGATGCCTGAGTCAGTTGCACCGGCAGGGACATCACACCGTCCTCCGGGTTGGAGACGGTTGGCGCTCGCCGTAAGTGCCAAGCAGAACCGGCACTACCGGACGGGTATTATCAAAGTCCACCAGGGGTAAATGAAGGCGACGGCAGAGCCGGGCGGTCTGCGCACGCACCTGGTGCTGGTGGTCGGCGAACTGTTGTCGCAATCCGCGGCTGGATTTGCCGAGAAAGGTGCGCTGCTTGCCATCGCTGATGGTCAGGGCCTGTTCCGGCAATTGTTGCTCAAGCGGGTCGGTAATCCGCAGTACCTGCAGGTCCGCGTGGCGGGTGAGCAGATACAGCGGTTGTTCGCAGCTCTCGTCGAGATCGTGGCAATCGCTGACCAGAAACAGCGCGCTACCCGGGCGAGCAATGCGGCGGGCTTCTTCCAGTAAGACGCTCAACGGCTGACTGCCATTGGCTGGGATTGGGCTTTGCAGTGTGTTGGCGGTTTCTACCATGCCGTGAATGGCGGCGAGTACGGCGTGGTGGCTGCGGCGGGGACGCACCGTATCGACCCCCTTGTCGGAAAACAGTAGCGCGCCAATCCGGTCCCCGTGTTGCAGGCCAGCCCAGCTGAGGGCAGAGGCGATACTGCAGGCCGCGACCGACTTGAACGCATTCTGGCTGCCGAAAAACATCGGCGAGCGGAGGTCCAGCAGGATGACAACCGGGCGCTCCCGCTCTTCCTGAAACAGTTTGGTGTGGGTCTTGCCCGTTCGCGCGGTTACCCGCCAGTCGATGGAGCGCACATCGTCACCCGGCTGGTAATAGCGCACCTCTTCGAAGTTCATCCCGCGCCCGCGGTAGCGGGTGAGCAGGTTGCCCGCCTGATCGCTGCGGTTGACCCGCGGCTTGAACAGGCGCAGTTGGCGGGCAATGTGGCGCAGGCGCACCAGTGGCGCCACCGTTGGGTAGGCACCGCGGATGTTCAGGTCATTGTGATTGATGGCTTTCTGCACGTCTGCTCGAAAATCCCTAGCGCTGTCTTAAATGGCCGGGACTTGTTGCAGCAGGCGGTGAATAACCTGGTCTGCACTGGCGCCGGCGGCTTCTGCTTCAAAGCTCAGCAACAGACGGTGGCGGAGCACATCCGGTGCGATGGCCATGACGTCGTCTGGTGTGACGTAGTCGCGTCCCGCGAGCCAGGCATAGGCGCGCGCGCAGCGGTCCAGCGCG
Organism: Microbulbifer mangrovi; assembly: GCF_002009015.1. GTDB lineage: Bacteria > Pseudomonadota > Gammaproteobacteria > Pseudomonadales > Cellvibrionaceae > Microbulbifer > Microbulbifer mangrovi. The sequence continues at coordinate 35,566 of NZ_LZDE01000340.1, forward strand.
ATGGTGGCGCGGGGGCTGGCGCCGAAGTCCAGCCATGCTGCCAGCTCGTCATCGTAACGCTGGGGTTCGCGGGTGGCGATGATGAGTTGCACGATATAGGTTTCCACCGCTTCCACCATGGTCATATCCAGAATCTCCTTGCGTGCGGCAAAGATGGTTTCCTGGCTGATGATGGACTCCGGGCGGCCCTCGCCCTGACTGGCTTCGGAGCGCGCCAGCTGCAGAATTTTCGCCTCTGCCTCGGCATCCGGGTAATGCAGGTTTACCTGCATCAAAAAGCGGTCCAGCTGGGCCTCGGGCAGGGGATAGGTACCCTCCTGCTCAATAGGGTTCTGGGTGGCCATCACCAGAAACAGGTCCGGCAGTGAGTAGGTTTTGCGCCCGACGCTGATCTGGCGCTCGGCCATGGCTTCCAGCAGCGCGGATTGCACCTTGGCCGGAGCGCGGTTGATTTCATCCGCAAGAATCAGGTTGTGGAATACGGGGCCGGGCTGAAAATGGAATTCGCCGGTTTCCGGGCGGTAGATGTCCGTGCCGGTAATATCCGCAGGCAACAGGTCGGGAGTGAACTGTACCCTGTGGAAATCGCCTTCGATGGCATCCGCCAGAGTCTTGATGGCCTTGGTCTTTGCCAGGCCCGGAGCGCCCTCCACCAGGAGGTGTCCATCGGCCAGCAATCCTATGAGGATGCGGTTGACCAGAACCTCCTGGCCAATAATCTGCTGTTCGAGCCAATCACCCAGAATTTTTATCTGTGGGCGTGTGTCCATATCGTCACTTCTTTTGCCAATTTCCTGTTTCAATACGCTGCCCGAGACGAAGGGCTATCTATCATCTTTATATATAGCTACTCGTCCGGATTTCGCGGGCTGGTTGATTTTAGCGGCGAATCGCTGCGAGGCAACCGCTGTGCCGGTTCGGGCAACCCAAAAGACAGCAGAGTAGACAATTATTCTGACGTTTTGTTCTACCTAGATTCAGCAAATGTAGCATTCTGACGCGCGAACGCGGTCGCGCGGCGATGGGAGGAAGCACGTGAATATGGCGACGGTCATAACCGATAGCCGGGAGGAGCTGCTGGCGCAGGTCAGTGGGATCATAGGTGAAAAGCTGGGCGACAAGGCGGGCCCGGTAGCGGCATTCGCCGCACAGTTCCTGAACCAGTACCCGTTGGAAGATCTGGCGGGGCGGCGCCTGGCGGATATTTACGGGTGTATCTACACCTGCTGGGATTTTATCCAGCAGCGCACAGCCGGAGAGCCCAAGATCCGGGTCTTTAATCCTCGCTTGGAGGAGCACGGCTGGGAATGCTCCCATACCGCGGTTTGCGTATTGCAGCGTGATATGCCGTTCCTGGTGGACTCCGTGCGCATGGAAATCAACCGGCGCAATACCGTCATTCACTCCATCAAGAGTACCGTGATGCATATGCGGCGCGGGGAGAGCGGGCGGTTACAGGAGCTCCTTCCCCCGGGGATCCAGGATGAGGAGGCGCGCCAGGATGATCCAACGGTGACCAGTGAAGCGCTGATCTACCTGGAGATCAATCTGGACACCTCGGCTTCACACGCTTCGGAGCTCGGTCGCTCCCTGAGAGAGATTCTCAGCGACGTGGAGTTGGTGGTCGACGATTATGTGCCGATGCTTGATACCTGCGCAGCGATGGAAGATCAGTTGCATGCGGGGCTCGCCGATAACGACGCCAACCTGGAGGAGGCCAGCGCCTTCCTGCAGTGGATGCGTGATGGCAACTTCACTTTCCTCGGCTATCGCGAGTACGAGTTCTGCCAGCAGGGAGAAAAGAAGGTCCTGTGTGAGGTGGAGAACCGTCGCCAGGGTATTTTCAAAAACCTGCAGCAGCCTGCGGAGCCGACGCCCGAGTATGCCTTCAACGAGGGTAAGCAGCGCTTCTATCAAGGCCCGAACTTCCTTACCTTCGCGAAGTCTTCGGTGAAATCCCGGGTTCACCGGGCGGCCTATTCTGATTATGTGAGTATCAAGCGCTATGACGCCGCCGGTGAAGTGATCGGTGAGTCCGCGTTTATGGGGCTCTACACGTCGCCGGTATATACCGAAAGCCCGTCAAAGATCCCGATCATTCGCCGCAAACTCGCCTCCGTGATCGAGCAGAGCGGTCTCGCGCCCAACAGCCATGATGGCAAGGCGCTGAAACGGATACTCGACACCCTCCCGCGCGACGAGCTCTTCCAGAGCAGTACCCGCGAGCTGTACGAGACCACCCTGGGCGTCTTGGCCATGAACGAGCGCGCCCGCCTGCGTCTGTTCATGCGCAAGGATCCGTTTGGCAAGTTTGTTTCTGCCATGGTTTACGTGCCCAGGGACCAGTTCAACAGTGCGGTGCGCGAAAAGATCAGTGATCGCATCGCGCACGCCATTCACGCGCTGGACTCTGATTTTACGACCTATTTTTCCGAATCGATTCTCGCCCGGGTGCATCTGGTCTTCCGTGTTGACCCCAATGAACCCGTAGAATTTGATGTAGCGCGACTGGAGGCGCAAATCGTGGATATAACCCGCAGCTGGGAAGATGTATTCCATAGATCCCTGATTGAAACCCATGGAGAGGAAGAGGGCAGCCGCCTGATCAGTACCTTCGGGCAGGCATTCCCGGCAGGCTACCGCGAAGACTTTGAGCCGCGCATTGCAGTGCAGGATGTGATTTCCATCCAGGAGCTCAGCGAGGACAATCGCGTTGCCATGAGCTTCTACCAGCCGGTAGGTGCAGAGCCCGGCAGCCTGCGATTCAAGGTGTTCAATATCGGCAGTGGCCTGACCCTGTCCGATGTGATCCCAGTGCTGGAGCATCTGGGCCTCCGTGTAATGGGCGAGTTCCCCTACACCATCCGTCCGCAGGGACAACAGGATGTATGGATGCATGAATTCCACCTGGAATTCGGCCTGCCGACCCGTATTGATGCCCAGGCTTCGCGCTCCCTGTTCCAGGATGCGTTTGCCGCTATCTGGGATGGCGTGGCGGAGAGCGATTCGTTCAACCGCCTGGTGCTTGCGGCGCGCCTTAACTGGCGCGAAGTCACAATGCTGCGCGCCTATGCGCGCTATCTCAAGCAGACCAAATTCAGCGCCAGCCAGTCGTACATTGCCGCCACACTGGCCAACCATGTGGAAATCACCCGCAACCTGGTCGCGCTGTTCCGGGCGATGTTCGATCCGCGTATCAACTCTGCGGACCGCAACGACCAATCCCGGGTAGAGCGCCTGATCAAGAAAATCCATGATGGCCTCGATGGGGTAGACAACCTCAACGAAGACCAGGTGATCCGCCGCTATCTGGAGCTGATCCGCGCAACCCTGCGGACCAATTTCTTCCAGCTGGATGAACAGGATCAGCCCAAGGATTACATCTCCATCAAGTTCAGTCCGCGGGATATTCCGAATATTCCGGAGCCGCGCCCCGAATTCGAGATCTTCGTGTATTCCCCGCAGGTCGAGGGTGTGCACCTGCGCGGCGGCAAGGTGGCCCGCGGTGGCCTGCGTTGGTCCGACCGCTTGGAGGATTTCCGCACCGAAGTGCTCGGCCTGGTGAAAGCCCAGAACGTGAAGAATGCGGTGATCGTTCCCAGTGGTGCCAAGGGCGGCTTTGTGGTGCGCAAGCCGCCGGTTGATAACAGTCGCGAAGCTTTTATTGAATCTGGTATCCGGTGTTACAAGACATTCATTCGCGGACTGCTGGATATCACCGATAACCTGGTAGATGGCAAGGTTGTGGCACCGGAGCGGGTGATCCGTCGGGACGAAGACGACCCCTATCTGGTAGTGGCTGCGGACAAGGGCACCGCCACCTTCTCGGATATCGCCAACGGCATTGCCGCCGAATACGGATTCTGGCTGGGGGATGCCTTCGCATCCGGCGGCAGCAACGGGTATGACCACAAAAAAATGGGCATTACCGCCCGTGGCGCCTGGGTGTCCGTGCAGCGGCATTTCCGCGAGATGGGAGTCAATGTGCAGGCCGAGAATTTCTCGGTTATCGGTGTTGGCGATATGGGCGGCGATGTATTCGGCAACGGCATGTTGCTGTCTGAGCATATCTGCCTGAAGGGTGCCTTTAACCACCTGCACATTTTTGTCGATCCGAACCCGGATGCCTCCAGCAGCTTCCACGAGCGCAAGCGACTGTTTGAGATGCCCCGATCCAGCTGGGCAGACTATAACCTTAGCCTTATCTCAAAAGGTGGCGGCATCATTGAGCGCCGCGCCAAGTCCGTGAAAATCACACCGGAAATGCAGCAGGCATTTGCTATTACCGAGGATCAGCTGACCCCCAACGAGCTGATCAGTGCGATGCTCAAGGCTCCGGTGGACCTGATCTGGAACGGCGGCATTGGCACCTACGTGAAGGGTAGCGGCGAGAGCCATGCTCAGGTGGGAGACAAGTCCAACGACAACCTGCGCGTGAATGGCAACCAGCTGCGCTGCAAGGTGTTTGGAGAGGGCGGCAACCTGGGTATGACCCAGCGCGGGCGCATCGAGTTCTCCCTGAACGGCGGGCGCTGTAATACCGACTTTATCGATAATGCCGGTGGCGTGGACTGTTCCGACCACGAGGTAAATATCAAGATCCTGCTGGACAAGGTGGTTGCCAACGGCGATCTCACCGACAAGCAGCGCAACCAGCTGCTGGAGGAAATGACTGAATCCGTCGCCGAGCTGGTGCTGGACAACAACTACAACCAGACACGCGCCCTGAGCGTGGCGGCCTATCAAGTGGGCGACCGCTTTGACGAATACCGCCGCACCATCAACGCGCTGGAATCCGAGGGGCGCCTGCGTCGTGCGTTGGAGTTCATTCCGGATAACGAGACCCTGAACGAGCGCCAGAACAAGGGCCAGTACCTGACCCGGCCAGAGCTCTCCGTGCTGATTTCCTATGTCAAAGTGAAGCTGAAAGAAGAGTTGCTGCACGCGCATATCATCGATAACGAGCAGGTTCAGGAAGCGGTGGAATCTGCATTCCCACCGGCCCTCGTTGCGCGCTATCGTGGGCTGGTCTACGACCACCAGCTGCGTCGGGAAATTGTTTCCACCCAGGTGGCCAATGAAATGGTCAACAGTATGGGGATTACTTTTTACCATCGTATCCACGGTGCCACTGGCGCAGGGATTGATACCATCGCTGCGGCGTATCTCAGCGCGCGGGATGTGTACCTGATGCCGGATTTCCAGGAGGGCGTCGCCCAGCTGGACTATCAGGTACCCGCCGATCTGCAGTTGCAGTTGATGAACTCCATGATCGGCCGTGTGCGCCGCGCAACCCGCTGGTTTGTGCGCAATCGCCGCGGGGAACTGGATCCGGCCCAGGAACGGGAGTTGTTCCAGGATCCTGTACAGCGAGTGATTCGGGCGCTGCCGGAAGTGTTGAGCGGCGAGCCCTTGCGTGAGTGGAAGGCGCGCCACGAATTCCTGCTGGAATCCAAGGTGCCGGAGAACCTGGCGATGCTCGCCGCGTCACCGACGTACCTGTTCTCGGCTCTGGGGATTTCTGAATCAGCTCGGATCAGCGATCGCCCGGTGGAAGAGGTAGCGAAAATCTACTTCGCGCTGGCCGACCGTCTGGGTCTGTACTGGTTCGGCAATCAGATTATCGACCTGCCCGCTGAGAGTTACTGGCAGTCCCAGGCCCGGGAAACCAGTATGGATGACCTGGACAGTCAGCTGTCGCGCCTCGCCATCCACCTGCTGCGCATTGCGGGAGACGATGGGCTGGATGTGGAAACTGCGGTGGAGCGCTGGGTGGAAGTCATGGCCCAGCCAATCCAGCGCTGGGAAAAACTGGTCAAAGAACTCAAAGCTTCTCCGCAGGGCGACTTCGCCATGTTTACTGTGGCGTTGCGCGAGCTCATGTACCTGGCGAACGCGACTTCCGACCAGGAGACACTCGCCTGCTAGCCGTTTGCCGCCAGCATTCTGCATAAGAAAGCCGTACAATAGGCGCGCCCGCAGCGAGTGTGCGGGCGCCGGAACGCGTTCCGGACTAAGTACTGCAGTGACTTTGTCCGCGCGGTGTACTGTCGTGTACGCCGGGCGGGCGAAGGATGGAACCTATTTGGAACCCAAGGGAAGCCCATGTACCAGCATTTGCGCAAGGCCCTGTTTGCGCTTGACCCGGAGCGGTCTCACTACCTATCTCTCGATGCCATCGGCGCGGCAGAGCGTCTCGGGCTCATGTCGTTATTTGCCAGTCAGGTCCCGGACGACCCGGTCGAACTGATGGGTTTGACATTGCCCAATCCAGTGGGGCTTGCCGCCGGTCTGGACAAGAATGCCCAGGCATTCAACGGCCTCGGAGCCCTGGGTTTCGGGTTTGTGGAGGTGGGTACAGTGACTCCGCGCCCGCAGCCGGGTAATCCGCAACCGCGCCTGTTCCGCCTGCCGGAGGCGGAGGCCATTATCAACCGCATGGGCTTTAATAATGAGGGCGTGGATTACCTGCTGGAGCGGGTGAAGCGCCGGCGCTATTCCGGCGTGTTGGGTATCAATGTCGGCAAGAACTTTGATACCCCCGTAGAAAACGCGGCTGACGACTACTGCCTGTGTATGGAAAAAGTCTACGCCCACGCGGACTACATCACTGCCAATGTCTCTTCCCCGAATACCAAGGGGCTGCGCGACTTGCAGTTTGGCGACAGCCTGAGCAAGCTGCTTGAGGCATTGAAAGAAAAGCAACAGGCGCTGGCAACGGAACATGATCGCTACGTGCCCCTGGCAGTGAAAATCGCCCCGGATATGGACGCAGAGGCGATTGAACATGTGGCCAGAACCCTGCGCGATCATGAGATTGACGGCGTTATTGCCACCAATACCACCATCGATAAATCTTCAGTGGAGAATCTTAAGTTCGGCTCTGAAGAAGGGGGGCTGAGCGGGCGTCCATTGGCTGAGCGCTCGACCGAAGTTATCCGCGTTCTGGCAAAGGCCCTGGATGGGGAAATCCCGATTATCGGTGTTGGCGGTATTTTTGATGGTGAGTCTGCGGCGGACAAGATTCGTGCCGGTGCAACCGCGGTACAGATTTACTCCGGGTTTATCTACCGTGGGCCTGCGGTCATTCGAGAAGCGGCCGCGGCTATTGCCGAATTGCACAAGGGCAGGGTGGTATCCCGGGGCTGATTTTTGGATAGTCTTCCCGATACCGCGAGCAGCTGGCTGACCGATTGGTAAAAAAAATCCCGGGTTATCCCGGGATTTTTTTGCTCAACAAGCACGTGACAAACGGTATTTGAGCAAAACTTTGTGGGGCTGCCTGCCCAAGGGTAATTGTATTACCGCCTAATTAAGTGATAGCCGGGTATTGCCCCTGTATCAAGTGAAGACGGCAGGTGCATCAGGTGTCATCAAGACTTACATATTCACCATACGCTGTGCCTGTGCGGCGGGTCCGAAACCGCTCCAATAGTCTTGCCGACCCTGGCGCCAGCCATTTACCCACTCCTGATGTAGCGAGCCGTTTTCATGCGGGCAGCTGTCGTGGTTTCTGCCCTCCATGGCGGCAACGTAACCTTTGTGGAAAGCTCTATCGTTGGGATTACGTTTTTGGCGTTTCATAGATAGGGTACCTCGAGCTTTTTTTTGAACTTCGATCTTCAAATTTGACGATCAGTATCTGCGATCGGGATCAACATTTTTCCCCTGCGCACTTTCCAGCTTATGGTGGAAGCTGCCCGGCGAGAAGGGTTGCAGTAAAGCAGATCGCGCGCGGCGCCGGAACAAACAGTTTTTTCTGAAAAAGCATGGCTTTAGGAGCAATCCGTCTAGGCAGGTGGCAAGTGTTATCGCGCCAGTCAGGATTGGGAGAATGCTGTGCTGGTTTCCGGTATGCTTGCGCCACCAAAAGCGCCTCCTGGCCAGATTGGCCGGGGGCAGATAGCCAAATCGCCAACAATCGACAGAGAATCATCTTTTGACTGCCAAGTTTCCCTTTACCGCCACCTGCCCGAAGGGGTTGGAAAATCTGCTGGCTGACGAGCTGCGTGCCCTGGGGGCCGCCGTCGAGCGCGAGCAGCCTGCCGCCGTACGCTTCTCTGCAGACCTGGGAATGGCCTACCGTATCTGCCTGTGGAGCCGGCTTGCCAACCGGGTCCTGCTGAATGTGGGGCAGGCACGCATCGAAAATGCAGAGGACCTGTACCGCGCGGTGGTTGCAGTTCCCTGGGAGGAGCATATCAGCCCGACCGGTGTGCTGTGGGTGAACTTCTCCGGTACCAACCGCGAGATACGCAACAGTCAGTTTGGTGGCCAGAAGGCCAAGGACGCAATTGTCGACCGGTTGCGCCAGGCGACCGGCGCGCGGCCGGATGTCGATAAGCGGGACCCGGATCTGTCGGTGATGTTGCGTCTGCATCGCGACAATCTCGAGATTGCCATCGACTTGTGCGGCGACAGCCTGCACCGCCGCGGTTACCGCACCCATATCGGCGCTGCGCCGCTGAAGGAAAACCTCGCTGCTGCGCTGCTGATGCGTGCTGGTTGGCCGCGTATTGCGGAAGAGGGCGGTGCGCTGCTCGATCCTATGTGCGGCTCCGGTACCTTTCTAGTGGAAGGGGCGTTGATGATCGCAGACGTCGCCCCCGGGTTGATGCGCGAGGGGTTTGGGTTTGAGCGCTGGCTCAACCACCAGAATGACCTATGGTTGCCCCTGCGCGAAGAGGCGTTACAGCGACGCGCGGAGGGCTTGGCAAAGCCTCTGCCGGAAATTCGCGGATACGATGCGGACGCCAAGGTGTTGTTCGCGGCGGAGTCGAATATCGCCCGTGCCGGGCTTGAAAAACATGTGCGTGTGAGTTGTCGGCCCGTTGCCGCTTTCAAGGTGCCAAGCCACCGACAGGTAAAGCCGGGCCTGGTAATCACCAATCCGCCCTACGGTGAACGTCTCGGTGAGCAGGAAGCGCTGCGGGAAACCTATGCAGAGCTGGGGCGTCAGCTCAAGCAGGAGTTTGGCGGTTGGAAGGCCGCGATTTTTACCGGGAACCCGGAACTGTGTCATTCCACCGGTCTGCGCTCACACAAGCAGTACAAGTTGTTTAACGGCAGTATCCCGAGTCAGCTGCTGCTGTTCGATATCCACCAGCAATCGGACTCGGCAGATAGCGGGGATGGTAGCGGGCGGACTGCTCCGCGACTTTCCGAAGAGGCACAAATGGTGGCCAACCGGCTGCAGAAAAACCTGCGCAATACCGGCAAGTGGGCGAGGAAGAACGGTATCAGTTGCTACCGCCTCTACGATGCCGATCTGCCGGAGTACGCTGCTGCCATCGATATCTATGAATCTGTCGAGGGCCAGACTTACGCACATATCCAGGAGTATCGCGCTCCCGCAAATATTCCCGAGCAAAAGGCTCGCGCGCGTCTGTCAGAGCTGGTGCGTGCTACTCGCCATGTGCTGGAGTTGCCGGGGCGTAACGTCTCCATCAAGGAGCGCCGTCGCCACAGTCATAAGGACAGTGGCAGTCAGTACCAGAAGCGGGGCGAGGCTGCGCAATCTTTCTGGGTCGACGAATATGGGGCCCAGCTGGAAATCAATCTGTGGGATTATCTGGATACCGGCCTGTTTCTGGACCATCGCCCGGTGCGCCAGTACCTGAAGCAGATCGCGGCGGGTAAAAAACTACTCAACCTGTTTTGCTATACCGCAACCGCCACAGTGCAGGCCGCGCTGGGCGGCAGTAGCGAAAGTACCAGTGTGGATCTTTCCAAAACCTACCAGGCCTGGGCGCAGCGCAATTATCGCCAGAACGGGTTGGATCCGAATCGACACCAATTGATCGAAGCAGACTGTTTGCAGTGGCTGGAGGCCGCGCAACAGAATCGTCGTGGTCACTACGATGTGATCTTTCTCGACCCGCCCACCTTTTCCAACTCCGCGAAAATGCGCGGGGTACTGGATGTCCAGCGGGACCACGCTGATCTGATTCGCCAGTGTATGGCGTTGCTGCGCCCTGGGGGCACTTTGTTGTTCTCGAACAATCTGCGCAGCTTCAAAATGGACGGGGAAGTTCAGGAAGAGTTTGCGGTGGAGAATCTGTCATCCAGATTGCTGGACAAGGATTTTCAGCGCAATCCAAAAATACACAACGTGTGGGAAATCAAAGCGCGTTGACGGGCGGGGGAGGGTTATGGGGCTTTGCTTAAAGCTCCATAACCAGCCGGAAGCCAACTTCTTTTGACGCAGCTCTCTCACTGAGACCCGTGCGGTAATCCGAGGTGATATTGCGCAGGGGCTCACGCATGGAGCCGCCGCGGATCACACGCAGGTCGCAGTTTTTCAGTTGCACCGGGCGCGCGTCGTTGCGGTGATTGGTGAAGTCACCAAGGAAACAATCCTGCACCCACTCCCCCACATTACCTGCGGTATCGTACAAGCCGTAGGGGTTCGCCTTGTAATTACCCACCGGCGCGCTGGAAATGCTGAACAGGGAGTTGAATTCGCTGGCACACCCGCGGCGACAATTGGCTTTGCCCTTGGCGCTGCCGTCGCCCCACCAGAACGGGGAGCTGGTACCGCCACGGGCAGCAAATTCCCACTCGGCCTCACTGGCTAGGCGGTATTTCTGTCCAGTCTGTCCGCTGAGCCATTCTGCGTAGTCCCTGGCGTCCTGCCAGCTCACATTGATTACGGGGCGGCGGCCCCGCCCCCAGTTCTCATCCGAAGGTAGCGAGTGCCCGGTGGCTTTGGCATAGCGATCGTAATCATTGAACGTCACTTCGTGGGCGCCGATGGCGTAGGGGCGATCGATGCTAATTTTGTGTTCGGGGCTGGTGAACGGGCGCCGCTTGTTGCCCATGGTGAACTTGCCGGGCGATACCACCACCATCTCCGGCCCTTTGCCACCGGAAGCGAGTGGTGACTGGAAGCTCCTGCCCGGGAAAAACTTGCGCTCCAGTTGTACTGCCAGATTCACGTCTGCGCTGTCGATCTCAATCCAGCGGCGCACGCTGCTGTACCCTGCCTTGCTCACCTCGATATCGTAACGACCCGGTTCCAGCGCGATACCCGGGGTATAGCGCGGCACAATATTCATGACGCGAATACGGGCGTCCTTCGGTTTCACCGACACCTTCAGGGAGTAGGTGGGTACCGGCTCTTCCGCTATTGGCTCATCCTGCACTAGCACTTCCTGTTGGGCCTGTTCTGCCGGTACATCTACAGGTGTAACCGGTGCCTGCCCGGAATAATCGGCGGTAGCGGATTGCGTGCTTGAGGTTGCTGCGGTCGGCATTTGTGAGGGCAGCGCCGTCGTTTGTTCACCGCGCATGATCGGGCGCAGTTGCCGGGCCTGATCCGCCTCCCCGGAATGCAGTGGGCCAGGAATGGGGTCAACCGTAGCGGGTCGTACACCATCATCTGGCGCCGGGGCGGGTAATAAAATGTCTGAAGTAATATCTACGGCATCGTTTACCAGCCCAGACTCGCTCTGCCACTGGAATTTGTTGCTGAACAGGCTGAATAGGATCCAGACCAGTGCCAGGCTGACGACGACCAGGCCCGCAAGATGTCGCGATCGACGTTTGACCGGCACACTCTGCTGCATCACTTGCTGAATGCGCATAATGGTCTGCTGTTCTGCCCGCGGGTTCTGCTGGTGCAATGGTTTGTCGCGCCAGCGCGCCCAAGCCGCGGTGATGCGGTCGCTGAGGGTCCCGTAGAGTGTCATCAGCAGTGCGCGCAGCAGGCTGGAAACACGCACGGAAGTGTTGCTCATCTTGGTCGTCGACGTCGGGGTTTTGCCATCCAGTGCCGCCAGCAGCTGGTCGATGGCATCCACCACGTCGAGGCCGCGCTGGAAACGCTGGTCCGGGTCTTTCGCCAGGAAGCCGTCGATCAGTCCCTGGTACAGGGAGTGGCGCGCCGGCAGGCGGGGAATCGGATCGGTCAGATGCTTGATGGCAATAGCTACCGCTTCTTCTGCCTGGTAGGGCACCGCACTGGTGAGCATTTCGTAAAATACAACACCGAGGCTGTAGAGGTCGGCGCGGCCATCTACAGCGGCGCCGCGCGCCTGCTCGGGGCTCATATAGTGCGGTGTGCCAACCACCATCCCAGTATTGGTCATGCGCGTAGTGCGTGCGACGGCGCGAGCCACCCCGAAGTCCGTCAGTACGGCGGAACCGTCTTCGCGAAACAGGATATTTTCCGGCTTCAGGTCGCGGTGGACGTAGCCCTTGTTGCTGGCGTGATCCAGCGCCATGGCAATCTGGCGGGTAATATGCAGGGCTTCCAGGGGCTCGAGGGCACCTTTGGTCAATGCATCGGCAACCGAACCACCTGGCAGGTAGTCCATGGCAATGTAATTGAGACTGCGGTAGCGGCCGATATCGTGAATGGCGACGATATTGGGATGGGAAAGCTGGCCAACGATATTGGCCTCGCGCTGGAAGCGTTCACTGAAAATGGGGTCGGCGTTCAGCACCGGGGACATGACTTTGAGCGCTACCTGCCGTCCCATGCTGCGCTGGGTGGCGAGATAGACGGTAGACATGCCACCCTGATTGATTTTCTTCAGGATCTGGTAACCGGGAATTTCCAGCGAGGCTGTGCCGCTGCTGACAACTTCCATTCGAGCCCGTTCCTAATTTATCCGTTTAGCAGCTGCCAGGCCGCGTACGCGCTTATTGATAAAATAATCGCAATTGTAGCGATTCTGGCAATCATTGTGCCTCGGGCAGAAAAAAATTGGCGGGACTCAGGTGGCTCAGTTGGTGTGCGGGAGTTCTGATTTTCGCGATCTGGCGCGATTCCGTGCGGGGAGCTGATCACCTGTACGGTGATATTGTCGCGACCGCCGGCATCGAGTGCTGCGGCAATTAAAAATTCGCTGGCGCGTTGATTGTCCGGGTTGCGGGCGAGTACCTGACAGATTTCTGTCTCGCTGACATCGTTGCTGAGACCGTCGCTACACAGCAACAATTTCTGTCCGGCGTTCCAAGAGAAGGACGCGCGGTCAATTTCCAGGCTGGTATTGGCGGTGCCGCCAATACAGCGGGTAATGACGTGACGGTTGGGGTGGTTGGCAGCTTCTTCCTGATTGATCGCCCCGGAATCCACCAGCATCTGTACATACGAATGATCGACGGTAAGCTGCTTGAGGCTCCCGCAAGCATCGGTGTCTTCACTGGCAGGAGTCCAGAGATAGGCGCGGCTGTCGCCGACCCAGTAGATATGGAAGTAGCCGCCATCTTCCGCCACAACCACGGCGGTAGTGCCCATTGCGGTTGCGGTGTTTTCGTCACCAACTAGCAGTGCGTGAGCGCGTCGCAGGGCTTGCTCATAATGGCGGTCGGTGGCAGAGGAACGCTGGATTTCTTCAACCACGGTCTGGCTGGCGATCTCTCCAGCCTGGTGGCCACCGAGACCGTCTGCAACTACCCATACGCCCTGGGCCTCGTCGCCCCAGAAAGCGTCCTCGTTCTGTTCGCGGCGGTATCCGGTATGAGTGGCGCCCGCACTGCGCTTCGTCACGCTGATGGCGGGCTGGCTCACACCGCTGGGGCGTTCCCGTACTTTGGCTTCACTCACTGGTATGCAACTACCTGTTACCTGTCGTTATTGTCGAAAGCGCCAAACCGCTCAATTCCATGCGGTTTTTACACTTCCATACTAGAGCCTGCACGCATTGTAAGCTGCAAACGGAATCACAGGCCAATGAATTTGGCCGTGATAAACTTGCCCAACATGTACACCAGACATCCGGATCAAACAGGTCTGGATGCTGGGCATAAGAAGTTTGGGCTGAATACTCTGACAATACCTGTGGCTCCGACTATCGCGAGTGTTGAGCAATCAGGTTCAACAATCGGTTAGGGGAGACTACTGGGTGGTTAAAAATTGTACACCTTCGCGTGCTTTTAAGGAAGCCGGACAATGTTGAAACTTTGTGATGTAAAAGATGCCAGCCAGAGTGTATGGCTGGTGGCTCCAAAGGTGACCATCGGGCGAGCCAGTCAGTGCGACCTGACGCTATCCGATGCTTCGATCGCCAAGCTTCATGCGGAGATCCTGGTGGATGGCGAAGAGCTTGAACTGCACAACCTGGCCGGTAGTGGCCAAGTTGTAGTCAACGGCAAACCAGTGGACGGCAGCTGCCGGCTGGCCCGCAATGACCGTGTGCAGCTGGGTGAGCGCAGTCTCGCCGTTGTGGACCCCAAGGTTACGCGCCTGAAGGCTGCGGGCGCTGCGGCCAATGTTGCATGGGCGCTGCGCGCCAACCATCCGGCGATCGTCGGTCGTGTGTTCCCGGTACGCGAAACCAGTATTGTGGGGCGCTCTGATGAATGTGATCTGACGTTCGCAATGTCCCATCTCTCCCGTCGTCACGCCCGTCTCGAAGTGCGCGAAGGATTGCTATTCGTCGTGGATCTCGGGTCTGCCAATGGTACTTACCTGAACAATCAGCGAGTCACAGAATGCCGTGTTCGCCGCGGTGACGAACTGCGTTTCGATAGCCTCAGCTTCAGCGTGGTGGGTCCGGCGGACGATATTGACAAAACCACGGTACGCCAGGCGATCACCTTGCCAGAGTCTGTACGCCAGAGTGCAGCATTGGATCAGGCGATGCAGCGCGATCGGACGCGTAATACTGGTGGCTCTGTATCGGATTCGGATACTTCACACGTGCATGTGTATGGGGGCAACCATAACAGCGGCTATGCAAACGGCTCGACCGGGGAATCAGCGACCGCCAGTGGCCGCGGCTGGATCTGGATGTGCGCACTGGCAGCAGGTGTGGCTGCTGTGGGTTACTTTTGGGCCCAGAGTCAGGGATTGGTGTAGCGGTGTCTGATCGTGCACTTATCCTGTACACCACACTTGGCTGTAGCTTGTGCGAGAAGGCCAAAGAGGAAATCTGGCCGGTGCTAGAGGCAAATCAGCTGCGTCTGGAGTCGGTGGATATCGCCGACAATGAGCAGCTGACGAGGCTTTTCGGCTGGAGTATTCCGGTGGTAGGGCTGGGTGATGTGGAGGATGTGCTCTGCTGGCCCTTTACCGCCAGTGAGCTGTCACAGTGGCTTCAGGC
Source organism: Microbulbifer mangrovi (assembly GCF_002009015.1). Lineage (GTDB taxonomy): Bacteria > Pseudomonadota > Gammaproteobacteria > Pseudomonadales > Cellvibrionaceae > Microbulbifer > Microbulbifer mangrovi. Next base: position 50,616 of record NZ_LZDE01000340.1, read on the forward strand.
GCGGCCCGGTAGCGCCTGAAGCCGGCTTCTCTTTTTTCCCGATATTTTCTCGCCATTAGCAGGCCTTGCTCGCATCCGATTCCGGTTAGAGCTTGGCCTCTGCTTCATTTTTCCTGAGCAATTGCGTCTTGTCGCCGCTGCGATAGGCGTAGATCACCGAATAAGACAGCACATTCTGTACATACTTGCGGGTCTCACTGTAAGGAATGGTTTCGATCCAGATGTCAAAAGGCAGCTTCTTGTCGGTGTCCTTGAGCCAGCGGGAAACCCTTGTCGGACCTGCGTTATACGCGGCGGCAGCGAGAAAGCGATTGTTGTCGAAACGATTCAGTAGCGAATTCAGATAGTAAGCGCCGAGGCTGATATTGGTGCTGGGGTTCAACAGGTCCCAGCTGCGGCGATAGGGCACACCAGCCTTGCGCGCGGTGGCCCTGGCGGTGGATGGCAGTAGTTGCATCAGGCCCATGGCGCCCGCATGAGATTTCGCGTCGTGGCTGAAATGGCTTTCCTGGCGGGCAACGGCCAGCACCAGATAGGAATCCAGCGCGGTTTTCTTGCCCATGCGACCGGCGACATCGGAGACAATGTCAGAGAAGGCGAGGGGGAATCGCAGTTCCAGGTCATCCAGATAATCTGCTGCCAGAATCGACTGGATCGACTTGTGGTACCAGCCCCATGAGCTTGCCACCTTGCCCGCAGTCATCAGCTCTTCTGTGGTCATCTTGTCGGTGGCGTAATCCCACTCCCGTCTGGCGTGGTAGAACTCACCAATGGCCTGTAATTCTTCGGCTCGCTGCATTCCTGGGAGCGCCGCGACCTTGTTTACCAGCTCGGGGGTGATCGGCGCGGGGCGGTCCACAAAGCTGTAGTCCTTGCCCAGCGTGTCTGAAGCGAGAAAGCCGTAGTAGCTGCGCTCTTTCGCGGCTTTTTGCAGGAGCTGCTGGGCGAGCGCCGAGCGCTCGCTAGCGTTCTTTTTACTCGTGGCCAGTTGTTCCTTGATCGAGCGGGCCTTCCAGTAGAGCCAGCGGTCCCAGTTCTGATCAGCTTCTGGAAGCTGGTCGATCCAGAACTCCACCCGCGCCCAGTCCACTTCGCGCAGGGACTGGCGGATCAGCCACTCGGAAGTACGCAGATCAAAAAATCCGGGATTCGATTTGATCAGCTGTTCAAGACCGCTCTGGTCATCCTGGCGGGCAAACTGGAGTGAAAGGTAGCGCAGGAAGCGGTCGCGCTCCTCGTCATTGAACAGGTAGCTGGCGCTGTAATGTTGCCAGGCCTGGCTGGTCTTTTGCGCATCCCGCGAGGCAAGGCGGCGCAGGCCAATTGTAACGATATCGCGGTAATCGGGGGCCTTGCCGGTGAAACGGTCGTAGTTGAGCAGCAGATCTGGATCGCGGTATACCGAGCGCATCAACTCCGCACGCTTTGCGCGGTCTTTGTCCAGATTGCGGGCGATATAGCTGGCGAGATCGAGGTTGCCGGCCCGCACCGAGAGGGTGTGGCGCTGCCAGGCGCGATCCTGGGTCAGGCCGCCATCCTTCATCCAGCGCGCGAAAGCGGGGTCGCACTCCTTGGGTTGTGAAGCACCCACAGTCCACAGCTCTTCAATCAGCGCGTAGGCCACTTTCTTGTCGCCGTGGCGGGACAGGGCGTCGACGTAATAGCAGCGCAGCTGGGTGCGGCGGATCTGCTCTGGCCGATAGTATTTCAGGTAGGCGCGGAAGCGCTCGCGGCTGCCGAGTTCACGCAGCACCCGCACCCGCATCCAGTCGCCGATGGCGGTGCCATCATATTCTTCGAGGAATGCATCGATGTCGTCATAGGGGAGGCGCGAGAGTCTCTTGCTGATGTTCCAGTAGTCGATATACGGGAGCAGCGGGTAGTCTTTCAGCTCTATTTTCAGCTGTTTCAGGCGGCGCTGGTCATTGCGGGCGATGGCCAGCCGGGCTTCCTGCAGTTTCTCCCTTTTGGCGACCGCTGCCTGGGCGGCTTTGACCTCTTTGCTTTCTGCCTTGGGGGGCGTTGCCACCGAGGGCGCGGTACGGCTGGTCTTGGCTACCTGTTGCGTGCGAGCATCGGCACCAACTGCAAGGTTGGAAACCAGCAGAGCCACGGAAAGAAAGGCGAGTCCTGTGCTGCCAATCGACATACTGAAAACCCGATTGAGAAATCGCTTATTCGAAGGAAGCAGAATAAAGCGTAAAATGTCCTTTTTCACCCCGGCACCAGTAAAAATTGTGACGGCGGACGCGTCCAGGCGCGCTCGCGATCGATTTGTACGGGTGCCCCAGAAATATTGTAGTGCTTATTTATGTTGCTTCAGTTGGATGGCGTTTGTTTACGCTATGGCGTTCAGGTACTGGCGGATCACGTCGATGCGAAAATAGAGCGTGGAGATCGGATCTGTCTGGTAGGGCGCAATGGCGAAGGCAAGTCCAGCTTGTTGAGCCTGATCGGTGGCCGGGGAGATCCCGATGAGGGGGAGATTGTCCGCCAGAGCGGTACCGTACTGGCGACCCTGGAACAGGCGTTGCCGGAGGATTGCACGCATACCGTGTACCGCTACGTGGCCGAGGGCCTGGGGGATGTCGGTTCATGGCTGGCGCAATACCGCGAGGACCAGGACCCGGACCTGCAGGCAAAAATCGAAAGCGCTCACGGCTGGGAGCTGCTGGCGAAGATCGACAGCGTACTCGACCGCCTTGATCTGGACGAGAGCGCACGGGTCATGGACCTGTCTGGTGGCTGGCAGCGCCGCGCGGCGCTTGCGCGTGCGCTGGTAACCGAGCCCGACCTGTTGATCCTCGACGAGCCCACCAACCACCTGGACATCGCGGCCGTCGAGTGGCTGGAGAATTTTCTCGCCACTTATCGCGGCGCACTGCTGTTTGTTAGCCACGACCGCGCCCTCGCACAGCGACTCGCGACATCGGTGTGGGACCTGGATCGCGGCCGCCTGCGGGTATTCAATTGCCCGTTTGACCGCTACCAGGAGGAGAAGGAAAAGCTGCTCGAAGAAGAGGCGCGCAACGACGCCCTGTTCGATAAAAAACTCGCGCAGGAAGAAACCTGGATCCGCCAGGGGATCAAAGCTCGCCGCACCCGGAACGAGGGACGGGTGAGGGCGCTACAGGCCCTGCGCCGGGAGCGTCAGGCGCGGCGCGAGCGCCAGGGCGTGGCCAAGATGGCGTTGGATGCAGGCGAGCGCTCGGGCAAGCTGGTGGCGGAACTCAAGGGGGTCACTTTCGGCTTTGAAGGCGATGCTGCGCCGCTGATCCGCGACCTGGATTTCACCCTGATGCGGGGCGACAAGGTTGGCCTCATCGGTCCCAATGGCGCCGGTAAAAGTACCCTGATTCGCCTGCTACTGGGGGAGATCGAACCGCAAAGTGGCGATATCCGTCTCGGTACCAAGCAGCAGGTGGCGTACTTTGACCAGCGCCGCGATACCCTGAACCCGGATCAGACGGTAGTGGACAATATTGCCGAGGGGCGCGAAAACATCGACGTGGGTGGAAGCAGTCGCCACGTGATGTCTTATCTCAGTGATTTCCTGTTCACCGGCGTGAAGGCGCGTACCAAGGTCGGGGCCCTGAGCGGTGGTGAGCGCAACCGCGCACTGCTGGCCAAGTTGTTCAGTCAGCCAGCGAATATTCTGGTGCTGGACGAACCTACCAACGACCTGGACGTGGAAACCCTGGAGCTGCTCGAGCAGTTGCTGATGGATTTCTCCGGCACCGTGTTGTTGGTGAGCCACGACCGTGCCTTCCTCGACAACGTGGTAGAGAGCTGCCTGGCGTTTGAGGGAGATGGCGTGGTGCGTGAGTACGTGGGTGGCTATCAGGACTTTGTCCGCCAGGGCGGCCGCTTCCTAAGTGCGGAAGAGCAGCTCAGGACCCGCAAGCAGGGCGCGGCGGAGACCGTGTCCGAAAAGCCCGAGCCGCAGGCAGAGAGCAAGCCCAAACCAGAGAAAAGCAAAAAACTCAGTTACAAGCTGCAGCGCGAATTAGATGCCTTGCCGGCCAAAATCGAGTCGCTTGAAAATGATATTGCGGCGTTCGAGGAAGAGGTGGCTGCGCCGGATTTTTACCAGCAGGACAGCGACACCGTGCAGAAGCGCTTGCAAGAGCTGGCAGAGTTGCAGCAGGCTCTGGAAGAAGCATTCGAGCGCTGGGCCGAACTGGACAGCATGTAACCGCTCGACGCGGCCAGGGCTTAAAGCAGTAAAAACATTCGGGGGCGCAAGCCCCCGTTTTTATTCCTCTGGCGCGTGTACCCGCACGGCCAGTACATCGCATCCTGCGCCGTGCAGCACCCCATTTGCGGTGGAGCCCAGCAGCAGGGCCAGCCCGTGACGACCGTGGCTACCGATTACAATCAGATCGCAGCCGGACTCTTCTGCCAATCGATGGATTTCCGTCGCCGGCTGTCCAAGCAGTACATGTTGGCGGTCTGCGGAAATATTCAGGCTTGCCGCCGCTTTGCGCAGTTGTTCCTTGGCCTGGTTCTGAAGCTGCTCCTGGACTTCCGACAGGTCCATCGGAACATCGCCGCCATAGGCGAAGGTCAGGGGTTCGATAATATGCGCGAGACTCATTTGCGCACCGCTGCATGCGGCGAGCTCTGCTGCGCGATCCAATACCTGAGAGGATTCTGCAGAGAGGTCCAGTCCAACCAGAATGTTGTTGTAGCCTGCCATGGGGCCCCCGCGGTTTGGGTAAGTTTCATGCGTATGTTTGATATAGGGGAGCGGGCAAATACCTCGAGCCCGGTCACTTTATTGAGTCTACTTTAAAAAAACGGACTTGACACAACCGCCGACTTGCGGAGAAAAATGCGCGCCCCAAAACAACTCTGCGCAATCCGCGCCGAGTTGTACACAAGTTAATCAATTGACAGGGAAGAACCCACCATGGCCACCTGGTTGCCAATTGTCGTAATTTTTTTCGCCATCGCCCTGGTGATCGGCCCTGTCATGTGGCTCAAACCCAGTAGCCGCGACAGGAAGCTCGCGGAGCTGCGCCAGCGCGCGGCCTCGTCGGGCCTGAAGGTGCAGATGCAGCCATTGCCCGCCTCCCAGGGGCAAGGCAATGCCGCGGTGTATTTCTCCCAGTGGCGCAACCCGCGTCGCCTGCAGACTGGCTGGGGGCTGGAGTTACAGCGTATGCAGCACGAGATGCACTTCGACGGCGTGTGGGACTGGCGCAATGGTCGCGAGGCGCCGGAGGCGGCGCGCTCACCATTAAAAGAACTGCTCGGTATGTTGCCGGCCGACACGACTGCAATTTATGCAAACGACAGCGGTCTGGGCGTGCAGTGGCAGGAACGCAGTGGCGATGGCGGATTGTCGAAGGTTCAGGAGGCGCTCGCCAGCATGCGCCCGGTAATAGAAGAAGCAATACGTCAGTCGCCGCCACGGCAGGAAGAGGGCGCCGATCAGCTCCACTGAATTGTGATCGGGTGGCCGGCGTCGCGATCTGGTCTACTGTTCTAGCGTTCCTCCCGGTATTACTCCGGGGGCTGATTGGTTGTTTGGGACGAGCGTGCTGAGGCGTTTGCCGGGGTGTCAGCTGGCCTGAACCATTAGTCGATTGACCGGTCACAACCGGTTACGAAGTATACAATTTGGTCACCAATTTGAGATGCTCGCTTGACCGCACTGGGGGCGGAGCATATATATTCGCGCAGCGCACAGTCGATTACGGCCGCTGCCTAAAGTGCGAAAGCAGTAAATTTTCTATTAAAAATCAAAAGCTTATGGGTAAATCACTGGTCATCGTCGAGTCGCCGGCGAAGGCGAAAACGATCAACAAGTATCTCGGAAAGGACTTTGTGGTGAAGTCCAGTATCGGTCACATCCGGGATCTTCCCACCGGCGCTTCCAACAAGCAGCCGGTCGACGCGAAGGAGCGTGCCCGTCGCGCAGCGGAAACCCGCAAGCTGTCTCCTGAACAGAAAGAGATCTACAAGCGCAAGAAAAGCCGTGAGCAGTTGATCAAGCGGATGGGTATTGATCCCGACCACAACTGGGCAGCGCACTACGAAATTTTGCCCGGCAAGGAAAAGGTCGTGGACGAGCTGCGCAAGCTCGCCGCCAATGCCGATCACGTCTATCTCGCAACGGACTTGGACCGCGAGGGGGAGGCCATTGCCTGGCACCTGCGGGAAGCCATCGGCGGTGACGAAACCCGCTACCGTCGCGTGGTGTTTAACGAGATCACCAAGTCAGCGATCCAGGAAGCATTCAAGGACCCGGGTCCGCTGGATATCGATCGGGTCAATGCGCAGCAGGCGCGTCGATTCCTCGATCGTATCGTGGGCTATATGGTTTCCCCGCTGCTGTGGGAAAAGGTCGCCCGCGGTCTGTCTGCCGGACGCGTCCAGTCCGTAGCAGTGCGCCTTGTTGTTGAACGCGAGCGCGAAATCCGCGCGTTTATTCCCGAGGAATACTGGAATCTGTTTGCGGATACGCAAACCAACAAGTCTGATGCCCTGCGCCTGGAAGTTAAAAAGCAGGCAGGCGAGGCCTTCCGTCCGACCAATGAAGAGCAGGCCATGGCGGCCGTGAAAGCACTTCAGTCCAGTGACTTCGAAGTTACTGCCCGTGACGACAAGCCCACCAGCTCCAAGCCCAGTGCGCCGTTTATTACTTCAACCCTGCAGCAGGCCGCCAGTAACCGGCTCGGCTTCAGCGTGAAGAAAACCATGATGATGGCCCAGCGCTTATACGAAGCGGGTTACATCACCTACATGCGTACCGACTCCACCAACCTCAGTGCCGAGGCGGTGTCATCGGTGCGGGACTTTATTGTCGAGAATTACGGCGATAAATACCTGCCGGAAAATCCCAACCGCTACAGCAGCAAAGAGGGCGCCCAGGAGGCGCACGAGGCCATCCGCCCCTCTGATGTGCGCGTAAAGCCGAACATGCTGTCCGGTATGGAGCGTGATGCCGAGCGTCTGTACACGCTGATCTGGCAGCAGTTTGTAGCCTGTCAGATGACACCGGCCCAGTTCACCTCCACCTCTGTGGTGGTTACCGCAGGCGACTTTGAACTGCGTACCCGCGGCCGCGTGATCCGTTTTGACGGTTTCCTGAAAGTGGCACCCGCGCAGAGCAAGAAAGATGAAGATCTGGTACTGCCAGATATCAAGGTGGGCGAAAAACTCAACCTCAAGAAGCTGGATCCGAAGCAGCATTTCACCAAGCCGCCGGCGCGTTTCAGCGAAGCGGCACTGGTAAAAGAGCTGGAAAAACGCGGTATCGGCCGTCCATCCACCTACGCATCGATTATTTCCACCATCCAGGATCGCGGTTATGTCCGCCTGGAGAATCGCCGTTTCTACGCGGAAAAAATGGGAGATATCGTTACCGACCGCTTGAGCGAAAGCTTTACTGACCTGATGGATTACGGGTTTACCGCAAGCCTGGAAGAGTCCCTGGATACGGTCGCGGAAGGCAAAAAGGGCTGGAAAGACCTGCTGAATGAATTCTATTCCGACTTCAGCAAGCGCCTCGAAGTGGCTCAGGACAAAGAAGGCGGTATGCGCCGCAACGCGCCTACCGACACCGATATTGAGTGCAGTAGCTGTGGTCGCCACATGCAGATCCGCACGGGTTCCACCGGTGTGTTCCTTGGCTGTTCGGGCTACGCACTGCCGCCCAAGGAGCGCTGCACCAACACCATGAACCTGGTGTCCGGTGAGGAAGCGGTGGATGCCGACAAGGACGAAGAGGCAGAAACCCGCCAGCTGCGGGATAAGCGCCGCTGTAGCAAGTGCGGTACCGCGATGGACAGCTACCTGGTGGATGAACACCGCAAGCTGCATATCTGCGGAAATAACCCGGACTGCCCCGGTTTTGAGGTGGAAAAAGGCACCTTCAAGATCAAGGGCTACGACGGTCCGGTGATCGAGTGTGACAAGTGCGGCGCGGACATGCAGTTGAAGTCCGGTCGCTTTGGCAAGTACTTCGGTTGTACCAGCGAAACCTGCAAGAACACCCGCAAGCTGCTCAAGAGCGGCCAGCCGGCACCGCCCAAGATGGACCCGGTACCGATGCCCGAGCTGCCCTGTGAGAAGGTGGAAGATACCTATATCCTCCGCGACGGCGCCTCGGGCCTGTTCCTCGCAGCGAGCCAATTCCCCAAAAACCGGGAAACACGTGCACCGCTGATCAAGGAACTGCTGCCGCACAAGGATGAGATTGATCCCAAGTACAGCTTCCTGTTCTCGGCACCCACCGAGGACAACGAGGGCCGCGATACTGTGGTGCGCTTCAGCCGCAAGACCCAGGAGCAGTACGTACAGAGTGAGGAGGAGGGCAAGGCGACCGGCTGGAAGGCGTTTTACCGCGACGGTAAGTGGCAGGTAGAGGCGCCGGCCAAGAAAGCACCAGCGAAGAAAAAAGCCGCCGCCAAAAAAGCGCCAGCCAAGAAGAAGGCCGCAGCGAAGAAGGCCCCGGCCAAGAAGGCTGCTGCCAAAAAAGCCCCGACGAAGTAGGTCGCCCGGTGAGCAATCCGTATACGGGTACCGTGGCATCGGCCCTGCGTCGATGCCAGCTGATCCTTCAGTCCCCAGAGCCTGAGGCGGAGCAGGGCAACCCACTGTCGCCGGAGGCGCTCTACGAGAGCGCCCTGTGCCAGGGCGCGCTGTTGCAATTGTGGCGCGCTTACAGGGCGTTTCTGGCGGAGCAGGGGCATCAGCTGCAACTCGGCTTTGGGCCCGGTGGTGAGCCGGAAACGGCGCATTCACTGGCACAGCTGGTGACTGCGCGCGGCAAGTTCAGTGCCGAGATCAACGAGCTGGTCAGTCTTGCGGAGAATCCCGACAGCTGGTTTCAGGGGCTGGAAGCGGCTTGGCGGGCCCTGTGGTGCCCCGCCGGGGGCGCGGGCCAGTCGGCGGCGGATCCTTCCGGTGTGCAGAGCCTGATCCCCGTGCGCCAGCTGGATACACGCGCGCCGGAAGCGCTGAATCGGGCTTCCCTGGGTAAGTGGTTCCGTGCCCTCAATGAGCTGATCCAGCGGCAGCGTGCCCACGGCCAGGAGTGGTAATCACCGTCAGAACCCGCTCGGGCGGCTTTCAAGTCCGCCCGGTCCCGCCCACTGATTAATCATTTACCTCTGTGTTACACTGGCCCCAAATCACGCCGGGACCTGCGCCTGGCCGCGTTCTTGGTATCGCGGATGTCTGGCGTGAGGTAATTGAGAAGTAATTGGAGAAATGAATGTCTTCTGAGACCTACGAAATCATCGAGTTGTCCAATGGTGATGTAGCGCTGCGACGCGCTGGTCACAAGGAGGACCCGCTGGTGCGTATCCATTTCTCTGCGGAGAGTCTTGAGTTCCTGCGCGAGCACAAGATTGCCATCGCAAGGGCCATGCTCGAGGCGGGCATCGAGGCGGTACAGGATATCAATGAGCTGGAGCCGGAGCCCTTCGAGGAAGAGGAAGTAGATATTACCGAGCACACCATTCACTGAGTGAGTGTCTCGGGTAGCGGACAGCTACGCTTCGGCCAGACATAAAAAAACAGGGCAAT
>NZ_LZDE01000341.1 GCF_002009015.1 Microbulbifer mangrovi
AGCGTCAGGGCCAAGACCATTAGGAGTGAAACTTGGAGGATTTCATCCTTACAACACACTGGATGCCCGTATGGAGGAAGGCATCCGGCCGGCACTACTAAACACGACGTGGGGGGAGATGTGTGCAAGCCAGCTACATTCAGTATTGGCTAGACCCCGGGTTTTGCCAGCTGGATTCCCGAAAACTTTAGAACATTTGGCAATAGAAAATTTTGAGAAATTGCCTTCAGTTATTAAGCCGGGTAATCGGCTGATTTGTGGTCAAATTCCCACCTTCTCGCAACTCATCTACACTTCCGCTTGACTAATCCCCGACAACCCATAGAATAGCGCCCTCTTACACGCCCAGCGGCACGTAAGTATCAGAAAATGCTAGGATTTTTGGATTGTATCCGCTAGAATCCGCGGCGTTTTCATCGCTCAAATGCGATATTCAGGCTAGGTGGCAGAGTGGTCATGCAGCGGACTGCAACTCCGTGTACGCCGGTTCGATTCCGACCCTAGCCTCCATATTCTCCTGGCGAGCTCAGCAGAGCTGGCCAATCTCACTGGCACCACAGGGTGCCAGGTGAACACCTCCTGGCCCGGGTGGTGGAATTGGTAGACACAAGGGATTTAAAATCCCTCGGCTTCTGGCCGTGCGGGTTCAAGTCCCGCCCCGGGCACCACCTCCCTTTCTTTCCTAAACTTCCCCAAGATTAACAGATCATCTTTGTCGCACCTGCTTTCCGCCATTTGCGCGAGCACCCCATTGGGATGGATACCGGATGGATAGCGCCACCCTTATTGCAATCGCTTTATCCAGCCTTGTCGCACTACTGCTGGTCTACCGCTACTTGCGCACCAAGCCTTTGCCCTCACCGCGAGAGTCGCTGCACCTGCTTGCCAGCATGAGTGCGAAGCTCGCCTGCTCGGCACACCATATTTCCAGATTCAGCGATGAGAAAATCCACAGGGACCTGCGCAACTACTCCCCCCTGTTTTCACTGGTTCGCGTGAGCCACACAGGTACAATAACGAAAGCGCAGTGTGGAAAGTTTGCATACGCGCAGGCACAGTTCGATCCAATTCTGGGGGCGCAGCTGGTTCCCCCTACCCATCAACGCGACCAGGCAATGCGTTGCACCCTGCGCTCTCCAGCACCAAACCCGAATTACCGCACAAAACTCCGAGATCAGATCAGCACGCACCCTCCCCTTCAGAAGCTGGTTGAACGACAACTGCAAGAGGACGTGCGTAGGGGCCTGGACACCCGCGCACTTGTGGTAGTGCAAGGGGATAGTGTGATCGCGGAAGCCTACGAAGACGGCATCACAGCAAATACAAAACTTCTCGGCTGGTCGATGACGAAGAGTGTTACCGCAATGCTAATTGGCAGGATGGAAACACTGGGACTGGCAGATGCTCGGGAGCACAACCTTTTCCCGGGGTGGAGTCGCGATGCGCGCCGCCACATCGGCCTGGAAAATTTACTGCAAATGTGTGACGGGCTGGCATTTGATGAGCGGTACCACCCCGCAACCGACGTCTCCCGCATGCTGTTTGGCGATCAACCTGCATCGCGCTATGCGCTGCAGCGCCCGCTTGAATGCACTCCGGGCGCACGCTTTTCTTACTCTTCAGGATCGACCAACCTGCTCGCCCGCTGGATGCACAAACGGCTGGGAGGCACAGAAAAGTTGCAGGCGTTCCTACTGAGTGAATTTATCCGCCCTATGGGGTTGCGCAGCCTCCTGCTGGAGACTGACGGCGATGGGGTCTTTGTCGGCAGCTCCTATGGCTACGCGGATGGCAGGGACTGGGCACGACTCGGAACCCTGCTGCTAAACAATGGGATCCTTCGGGGAAAGCGTGTACTGGATCGCGGATGGATACACCGCGCGACCGCGCCCAACACCAGCCTCAATGACAGCCGCTACGGTTACCAGCTATGGCTGAATCGCGGCAGAGAGGAAGAAGCACCACTACTGCATCCAACGCTTCCGGTGGATAGCTACTTTATGCTGGGAAATCGGGAGCAAAAGCTGATGGTATGCCCGAGCCAACACGCTGTCATTGTGCGCCTTGGCTGGTCAGCATCGCCCTACCCGGTGGAATCGCGCTTCGGTGAACTCCTGGACGCCCTCCCCGATTGATCTGCGCAGGAACTCCACCTTATCCCATGATCATCAACCATGACGACTTTCAAGCAGCGCAAGAAAAATCCGCCCCTCTTCCTCACTGGACTCAAGACCGTACTTTTCCACTACCGCCAGAAAGCGCTGGATATAGTGGCGGCGCACCGGGCCATAGGGCGGCATCCACTCGTCCGGCCCGCGGTGCCCCTTGCTCTGGTTGCGACCATCATCCACCAGCCATAGGTTCTCCGGGTCCTCTGCAAACTGACGTTTTTTCTCGCGACTCCAGCTCGCAGCGCCGTGGTCATGGGCCCACTTCAGCGGCACGATATGCTCAACGTCCAGATCAGATGCCTTTTCAAAAAAGCCGCCGGTATATGGATCCATCCAGAGACCAAACGCGACCCGGCAATTGTCTCGCGCGGTAAATATCACCGGGGAGAGTGAGTATCGGATCAACAGTTCGTGGCGGGTATCCTGGCAGTCCCGGTCGCTGTCCGACCACCTGGGCAGCCATTCGCGCCGATCGTAATCCTGCGCATAGCTCAGAGATGAAAGTGCGCCCAGCGAAATCGCGACGAACAGTGAATAAGAAAATTTACCGGGCTGGAAAAATCTGGTTAGCCGTAAACGCACCGCGAAACGCTCCATTGTCGTGTTATTACTCGAATGGAACGATCGTACAGAATATTTTTCGGCGCGAAAATCACCGGATGCCAGGATTGCGGAACCGGTTCTAAATCAGGGAAGGAAGGCGGCAACATTGCCGCCAGGAAGCGTCAGCTCTTACCGGTTTCATCGCCGGTCAATGCCGGCCATGCAGCGCGCAGGTACACCACCATGGTCCAGAGCGTCAGCGCTGCAGCTACGTAGAGCAGGATGTAGCCAATGGTCTCCATCACCGGAAACTCACGCACATCAAACGCCAGCAATACGATGATGGCCGCCATCTGGGCAGTGGTTTTGATTTTACCGATATAGTTGACGGCCACGCTGCTGCGCAGCCCCAGCTCAGCCATCCACTCCCGCAGCGCCGATACGGCGATCTCGCGGCCGATAATGATCGCTGCTGCAATCGTAAAAAAGAGGTAATCGTGGAGGTCAACCAACAGCACCAGTGCGGTTGCCACCATCAACTTGTCCGCTACGGGATCGAGGAAGGCGCCGAAAGGCGTACTCTGATTGAGCTTGCGGGCAATGTAGCCATCCAGCCAGTCGGTGGCGGCAGCGATAGAGAAAATAAGGGCTGAGGCGATATAGCTCCACTTGTAAGGAAGGTAAAATACCAGCACAAACACGGGGATCAGCGCAACGCGCAACAGGGTCAATTGGTTAGCGAGAGTCATGCTGGTCCTTCTTCAGTCGCTGAACACACATCGTCGGCAGTGCGTAACTTAGCAATCTGGAATACAAAAATAAACGCCATCAGGCGAATCCTTCGCCGCCGACTATTCATTGTGCAGGGTCGAGTATATATCCTGGGCGAGTTTGCGGCTTACTCCCTCCACACTGGCGAGCTCGTTGACGGATGCACGCAGGATCTCCTGTAACCCACCAAAATGATGCAACAGCGCCCGTCGCCTGGCTGGGCCAACTCCCGGGATGCCCTCCAGCGGGGATTCACGACGCTTCTTATCGCGCCGCTGCCGGTGACCGGTAATGGCGAAGCGATGGGCCTCATCCCGCACCTGCTGAATCAGGTGCAGCGCCGGCGAATCGGATTCCAATACCAGCTCTCGCCCCTCCGCCACAATGTGTAGAGTCTCGAACCCCGCTTTGCGCGTGGTGCCTTTGGCAACGCCAATGATCTGTACACCGGTGATACTCAGCTCATTAAGGGTATCTACCGCCTGAGCCACCTGCCCTTCGCCGCCGTCAATCAGGAGAATGTTAGGGAAACGCCCCTCACCGCTGGACAAACGGGTGTAACGGCGCTTGAGAGCCTGTCCCATTGCCGCGTAATCATCGCCCGCGGTAATTCCTTCGATATTGAAGCGGCGATAATCCGATTTGACCGGGCCTCCGGTATCAAAAACCACACAGGAGGCGACAGTGGCCTCACCACTGGAATGACTGATATCAAAACACTCCAGTCTCTCCGGTAGCTCTCCCAGCCGGAGTACCTCCTGAAGGTTTTCGAAGCGATCCTGCAACTTCTGCTGGGAAGCAGTACGACTCTGCAGATTCTGGCGTGCCGCCTGCTGGGCCATCTCCACCCAGGTAGCACGGTTCCCACGCAGACGGTTGACCACCTGGATATCCTTGCCAGCCTGCTCGGTGAGCGCCTGCTGTAGCGCCTCAATGTCCTCAAGAGGCTCGGACACAAGTATCTGGCGCGGCAGCTCACGGTTGTTACCCAGGTAGAACTGGGGGATAAAGGCGGAAAGCAGCGCGGCATCGTCCAACCCCAGCTTTTCACTGGGATAGTAACTGCGACTACCGAGAATGCGCCCCTGCCGGATAAACAGGACGTGTACACAGCAGAGGCCGCCAGACGTCGCCACACCGAGGACATCCACATCAGCGCCACCGCTTTCCGCCACCTGATCTGATTGCAGGCGGCGCAAGGCGACAATCTGGTCACGCAAACGTGCCGCCTTTTCAAACTCCAGCGCCACAGAAGCGCGCTCCATTTCCTCTGCCAGTTCGCGGACAATGCTGTCGCTTTTACCCGCCAGGAACATCTGCGCGTGGCGTACATCCGCCTGGTAGTCTTCCGCACTGATAAAGTCTACGCAAGGCGCGGTGCACCGCTCAATCTGGTATTGCAAACACGGCCGCGATCGATTGGCGAAAACACTGTCTTCGCAGGAACGAATTCGAAATGTTTTCTGCAGGAAGTTGAGACTGTCTCGCACTGATGAGGCATTGGGGAATGGGCCGAAATAATCGCCTTTCTTTCGCTTGGCCCCTCGATGGAATGCAATACGGGGGAAAGTATCCTTGCTGGACAAAAAAATATATGGATAGCCCTTGTCATCCTTCAACATGACATTGTAGGGCGGCCGCTGGGATTTGATCAGGCTTTGCTCTAACACCAGAGCTTCGGTTTCACTGCGAGTGACCGTAACCTCGATATCCGCGATCTTTTCCACTAACGCCATGGTTTTAGCGGTGAGACCACTGGCCCGAAAATAACTGCCCAAACGATTGCGCAGATTCTTCGCTTTACCGACGTACAGCACCTTACCCTGGGCGTCAAACATCTGGTACACCCCGGGCTTGCGGGTCACCGTTGTGAGAAAACGCTTGCTGTCGAACATAGCCGCTTCTTGAGCCAACAACAAAACAGGGGCCAAATGGCCCCTGCTTCTTAACTTATGTATAGAGGAAAACGGATTTTACACGGATAAAGGCTTGCGCGCCCTAAACCGCTTCTTCCGGATCCAGCACATTATGCTTCACGGCGAGCAGCGTCAGCTCTACATCGGAGTGCAGGCCCAGCTTCTCGAAAATCCGATAGCGATAGGTGTTCACGGTTTTCGGACTAACGGACAGTGTCTCGGCAATTTCCGACACTTTGTTGCCGTTGACAATCATCACCGCGGTCTGGAGCTCCCTCTCGGACAGATCCTCGAACGGAGAAGAACCACCGCTCACACTACGCAACGCCAGTTTGGTTGCCATGGAACTGCTGATGTAAGTTTCACCAGCGACCACAGAGTGAATTGCGCGCACCATTTCCTCGAGATCGGCCCCCTTGGTGACATAACCCATAGCACCGGCCTGAATCAGGCGGCTGGGAAAAAGATCATCGTCCAGCGCGCTGACGGCGATGACTTTGGCGTGAGGAAATCGGGAAATGAGCTTACGGGTGGCTTCCAGGCCACCCATGCCGGGCATTCTCACGTCCATGAGAATGACATCGACCTCAGCTTCCCGTACAAAAGCGATAGCTTCTTCGCCACTCTTGGCTTGACCTACCACCTGGACATCATCGACGTCACCCAGCATGCGCGATATTCCCATGCGCACCAAATCGTGATCGTCTACCACTAAGACTTTTATCAATTTAGCCCCAACCACGGATTTTCAGCTGACCTTGTGCAAGAATTTCCTATTAAACCTCCCCTGCACAAAATCACGTTTTTTGTTATTGCTCAGCGGGTTATACCCGCAAAGATCCATCCACAGAGCCCTGAGTCAACATACCAGACAAATGTCACGGTGCAAAGTGAGAGAGCACCCAGCATCCACAGATAAAAGGCGACGACTTTCCGGTTATTTCAGGTCAATATAACGGAAAGATTGCGGTCAATGGTGATTCATACCGCATGCTTTTAAGGCGAATTTCCGGCAACTGAAATAACTGTGGACACTGCCACTATTGGGTTAATGATCGCTACAAAATTCGCCGGAAAAATAATGGCACTCATTATCATTTATGCCGCATTAGGGGAAAAAATGTTCTAACCAGCTTGAGCTGCGAGAGGCGCAAAGGTGCCCTCTCAAGACCATGAATGACCCTCTCTGACTAACTTACGGGTAGAAGCGCGGCTCTGGTTCCAGAGTCACCCCAAATTTCTTTTGGATATCACTGGCGATTTCGCGGGCCAGGTTCACCACCTCACTGCCACATCGATGTCCCGGATTCACCAGCACCAACGCTTGTCGGTCGTGGACCCCTACCCCGTCTTTAACGTAACCACGCCAGCCGGCCTGATCAATAAGCCAGCCGGCCGCCAACTTCCAGTGACTGCCGGATTCAAATGCCACCAGCCCAGGATGTGCAGCTTTGAGGGCGGTATACAGCGACTCATCCACTACCGGGTTTTTAAAAAAGCTACCCGCATTGGGTATTTCGACAGGGTTCGGGAGCTTGCTATTACGGATATCAATAACTGCATTGGCTACGACGGCAGGGGTCAGCTCATCCAGAGGGTGTCCGTGGTCGGCAAAGTACTGCTGTAATGCCGGGTAAGAGACGTGCGGCTGCCAGATTCGGGGCAGTTTCAGTACCACTTCACAGATAAGGTAACGGTCCTTTGCGGCCCCCTTGAAGATACTGTCCCGGTAACCGAACTGACAGTCCTCAGCGGAAAAGCTGACGAGATTTCCGCTAGCAATTTCCATCGCCGTCAATTGCTCGAACGTATCTTTGAGCTCGACACCGTAAGCACCGATATTCTGGATTGGTGTCGCACCGATATTTCCCGGAATCAGTGCCAGATTTTCTAGCCCACCATACCCCAGTTCGACACTGCGCATGACCAGCTGATGCCAGTTCTCACCCGCAGCGGCATGAATACGAACCCCATCGTCGAGCGGATCGAATTCCAACCCGCGCATCCCCAGATGAACAGCGAGACCAGGAAAGTCACCAGTCAGAACGATATTACTGCCACCGCCAAGGGGAAGGATGGGAAGTTGTTTTGTGCGGGCAAACTCGAGCGCTTCGCGCAGCTCATCCAGCGTCGTTGCGGCGCAGAAATACCGTGCCCGCGCGGCAATGGTCATAGTGTTGAAAGGCTGTAGATCTACGTCTGACTGAATCATCTGATACCGCTCTATGTCCCGGCACTTTGAATTCGTGCACCGGGCCGCCCTACGCGGGCACATCACAAATTAGGCAAAAAGAGCGCGCATCCGCTCGAGGTCATGTTCGGTATCCACACCGCCAGGAACCTCTTCACAAGCATCATCCACATGGATTGCGTGGCCGTGATACAGGAAACGCAATTGCTCCAGCGCCTCAAACTTCTCGATCGGCGCCATGGGCCAACTGACAAAATGGTTCAACAGCCCTGCCCGGTAAGCATAGATGCCAATATGGCGCCGCGGCTGCAGGCCTTCCGGCAACGACTGCTGCTCGCGGGCAAATGCATCTCGCGGCCAGGGGATAGGAGCGCGGGAAAAATAACGTGCCAGCCCCGACTCTTCGGCAACCACCTTCACGATATTCGGATTGAGGAAGTCTTCTACCGATGAGATCGGCTCTGCCAGGGTCGCGACACCTGCGGCACTGTTGCGCGCCAGATTCGCGGCAACCTGATTGATCACCGCCGGTGGAATCAGGGGCTCATCCCCCTGCACGTTCACCAGAATCCGGTCTTCAGCCAGCTCCAGATTCGCCGCGACTTCCTGCAGGCGATCGGTTCCGGAAGCGTGGCTGGCACTGGTCATGCAAACCTTGCCGCCAAATCCCTGCACCACTTCTGCGACCCGCATGTCGTCAGTAGCCACAAACACCTGCTGCGCGGCGCTCTCACTGGCGCGTTCGTATACCCGTTGCACCATAGGTTTACCGGCGATATCCGCCAGCGGCTTGCCGGGCAGGCGGCTCGAGGCAAATCGCGCGGGGATAATGATATCGAACTCGAAGGGGATGGTATCGGTCATGCGGGCTCAAAACTCTGCAGGTGTTGATGAATTCGTTGATAAAAAAGATCCGGCAGCTGGGCCCGCGCCTCCATGGCCCACCAGTGACCCTGCCAGAAATCCCGGCATTTGACCGCATCTTTCATGGTCATGATCACGGGCGTCACTCCGTCTAACTGCAATTCCTGCTGGCAGAACTGGTGATGGTCCGGAAAGGCCATCTCCATCACGGTAAAACCGATATCCCGCAACGCGTTAAAAAACCGCTGGGGATTACCAATCGCCGCCACCCCGTGACACGGCCCTACTTCCGGGCCCGACTCAATTTTCAGGGTAGATGTCTGATCGAGATTGAACTGATGCCAGAGCGACGGCTGCAACTCCATGGTGAAGTCGCGTTCCTCACCCACCTGGGATTCCACCAGGGCATTGGGCTGACCGTTAACCACGACCATGTCCACACTGCGCAGTCGATCTGCGGATTCCCGAAGCGGGCCGCGGGGCAACAAATGCTCGTTGCCGAGACCGCGCTGACCATCCACGACACAGATTTCCATACTACGCCACAGACCATAGTGCTGGAGACCATCGTCAGAAAGGATTACGTCGCAGCCATGATCAGCAATCAGGGCAGTCGCTGCTTCCGCACGCTTGGGAGACACCATAACCGGCAGACCGGTCATCAGGTGCAGCATGAGCGGTTCGTCACCGGATTCCAGAGGGTGGGATTCGGCGGTGACATTGTAGGGATAGTGCTTGGCGCGACCGCCGTAACCGCGACTGATAATGCCGGGATTACGTCCCCGCTCTTTCAACCAACGGCCGAGCTCGGCGACCAGAGGCGTTTTGCCAGCGCCGCCAACGGTAATATTTCCTACCACGATTACCGGCACTGGTAACGGCTCTGGTTGATTACGTTGCTTGCGCCAGCGACTGCCGTGGCGGAACGCAAGCTCCAGCGGCGCCAGCAAAGGCAGCTGAGTACCGTTTTCTTCACCGCCCTCGGTGGCCGGATACCAGCGTTTGTTCAACCAGTCTTCAAGCGACATTGCGCGATGCGCTCCTATCCCCGTTTCGAATTTTTATCTCAGCCAATGGCTCCGCCGGACTGCTGCTGAAGTAACAGCGCGTATCGACCGCCGCGCTCCAGCAATTCACGGTGGGTGCCACTTTCGACAATACGCCCCTGATCCATGACCAGGATACAATCTGCATTTTCAATGGTACTCAGACGATGCGCGATCACAAATGTCGTACGATTTTTCATCACCTCAGCGAGCGCAGCCTGGATGTGACGCTCGGACGCGTTATCCAGGGCAGATGTCGCTTCATCCAGCACCAGCACCGGTGAATCCTTGAGCAGCGCCCGCGCAATAGCCAGTCGCTGACGCTGACCACCGGAAAGAATCTGGGCGTTATCCCCGAGCACCGTATTGAGGCCATCCGGCAACTCTTCGATAAAGTCGCGCGCGTGGGCCAGGTCTACCACACGCTCTACATCCGCTTCGGGCTTGCCCTCGAGCTCGCCGTAAGCGATGTTGCGATACACCGTATCGTTAAACAGCACGATATTCTGCGAGACCAGACTGATCTGCTCGCGCAACTCCGCAACCGGCACATCGGTAATATCCACCCCGTCCAACAGGATTCGCCCGGACGTAGGATCGTAAAATCGGGATAACAGACTGACCAGTGTGGTTTTGCCGGACCCGGACGCCCCCACCAGGGCAACCGTCTGTCCTGCGCGCACCGAGAAATCGATATCACTCAGTACTTCCGGGCCGTCTTCGGAATAGCGGAAACCGAGATGCTCGAAAGTCACTGCCCCGGTTACAGGGCTTGGCAGTTGCAGATCGCCGCCAGTGGGCTCCTTGGGTGCGTCAAACACCTCGAAAATGCTTTCCGCCGCGGCAATCCCTTTCTGAATCTCGGCATAGACCTCGGAGAGATTTCTGATTGGCTTCGCCAGCG
Organism: Microbulbifer mangrovi; assembly: GCF_002009015.1. Lineage (GTDB taxonomy): Bacteria > Pseudomonadota > Gammaproteobacteria > Pseudomonadales > Cellvibrionaceae > Microbulbifer > Microbulbifer mangrovi. The sequence continues at coordinate 10,407 of NZ_LZDE01000341.1, forward strand.
AGGCCGCGGCGCCAATATAGGAAGCAAACACGCCAGCGGTCATGGATTCCACCATACCGGGCGCCAGGGCAAACCACACCAGCACCGCGGTAGCCAGCCCCACCAGGGTCTGGATCACCGACACGCTGGCATTGTCGGCCACCACCAGTTTCATAAACTGCTGACGGTTGGCATTGCTTGCAGCATTAAAACGAGCGTTTTCATAGGCTCGGCCTCCGTACATACGGACGACTTCGTAGCCGTTGATTGCTTCCTGAGTCACATGGGTCACATCGCCCATGGTGTTCTGGATCCGATGGCTAAGCTTGCGGAAACGGCGACCAACAATACTCACAATGCCCGCGATAATCGGCACAAACAGGAAAAATGTCAGGGTCAGCTGCCAGTTCACCAGCAACAGATAGGTCAGCAGACCAATGGCAGTAAAGGAGGAACGGATCAGGGTCCGCAGTGCCTTGGTAATGGAGTTGGTCACCTGCTCCACGTTGTAGGCGACCTTGGAAATCAGGAAGGCACCGGTGTAGCGATCGAAATAACTGCTGGGCAACTGGCCGATATGCTCGAACAGCTCGGTGCGCAACTGATGGATCACTGCCCGTGCCACATAAGAGAGGCCATAACTACCGACAAAATTCCCCACCGCGCGCAGCATAATGATCACCAGCATCGCGGACGGTACCAGCCAGCGGGCAGTCTCCTGAGGCATGATCCCGCCTGGGAAAAACCCGGCAACATACTTCGACAAAAATCCCCGTCCCTGCTCGATGCCGACGCCTACGGCATCCAGCAGCAGTTCGGTGACGGCAATCAGCACCACTTCCATACTGGAAAACAGCAGGAATCCGAGCACCGCGACAACAAACAGCGGCCACTGTGGTACAGCGTAAGAAAGCAGGCGGCGATAGGTTCTGCCGCCGTCACGGGGCTTGAGCACCGGCTGGGGGGATTTATCCATAAATATCTTGGCAGCGTGTTCTCCGCAACAGACCACCCGCGGCTGCGTACCAGCTGCGGGGACATTGTGAATACGGCATGCGTCGTATCCAGCGGTTCAACACTTTATAGATTACTGTTCGTCCGGCTGCCGGGTGGTGATGCTGAGATGAACAAATCCCAGCTGGCCCGCGGCATCCATGGCACGAACCACCGCCTGATGTTGCGCGGTGGCGTCTGCGGTAATGATCAGCGGGCGATTGTACTCGCCACCGGACACTTCCGACAGTGCAGATTTGAGAGTGGCGAGTTTCTTGTTGATCAGTGCCCGGCCATCAACGGAATAAGAGCCGTCAGCATTGATCAGCACCTCTATGGTAGAGGGTGGACTCTCTGCCTGGGGGCCCGAGGCCTCCGGCAAGTTGAGCTCTAGATGACTCTCTTTGGTAAAGGTGGTGGAAACCATAAAAAAGATCAGCAGCAGAAACACCACATCAATCAATGGCGTGAGGTTCACCCCATCCTGCTCTGTACTCTGGCGACGGAATTGCATCAAGCGCTCCTGAATCTGTGATTGAGCGCTCAGGCCGCTGCTTCGATACGGCGGTCACTGTGCAGGGCGTCGACCAGTTTGACGGCCTCCTGCTCCATGGTCACCACGATGGAGTCCACGCGGCGCTGGAAGTAACGATGCGCCATCAACGCCGGGATCGCCACGCTCAGGCCCGCTGCGGTGGTGATCAGCGCCTGGGAGATACCCCCGGCCAGTACACCCGCATTGCCCGTGCCTTCCAACATGATGGCGGTAAATACCTGGATCATGCCCACCACGGTACCCAGCAGACCAATCAACGGCGCCACAGCGGCAATGGTGCCCAGCACATTCAGGAAACGCTCCAGCTCGTGCACCACCTGGCTGGCAGCCTCTTCAATACTGTCTTTCATGACCTCACGGCCATGTTTCGAATTGGCGAGACCCGCGGCAAAAATACGCCCCAGCTGGCTGGAATCGCGCAATGCCTTGATCTTTTCCGTGGTCAATTGGTTGTTCTTGAGCGAGCTCCAGACCTCACCCAGCAGCGCACGGGGGGCGATTTTTCGCTCGTTGAGCGTCCACAAACGCTCGATGAAAATCGCGATAACAGCTACGGAACAGAGCAGGATAGGCAGCATCAACCAGCCGCCGGACTTGATAATCTCTAACACTTTTTATACGCCCCAGACTGCGGAAGGGTTTTGTTATGGGTTCTAGCTAAGTCGGAGACTCTACCACAGCTCTCCCGGTTGGCTAAGTGCTTGAGCAATATGAATTTTATCTCTGTGAACGAAGTTCCACACCACCCTGATCCGGCACACTTCCAGACAGTCAAGCCGACCCCAGGGGGATCCGGCTAAACAGTCACTCCATGCGATACCGGTATTGCAACAAAAAAACCGCCCGAAGGCGGTTTTTTTGCGGAGCCCTCATCGTGAGAGCCCCTGTCGATTGCGGCTGACTTCCGCTTAACGTCCCGGACGATCGGGGCGCTGCGGCTTTTCAGGACGCTCGGCCTTTTCCGGACGAACCGGTCTTTCCGGACGATCCAGCTTGGCAACGCGCTCCGCCTTTTCGACCTTGGCCACCTTCTCGGCGCGCGCCAGTTCGCGCTCTGCACGAGCCTCGGAGCGCGCTGCGGCACGCTCGTCACGAGCGGCCATTTTTTCGGTCATATCCGGACGGTTGGAACGAATACCGCTCACTACTTCACCAAGATTGACACCCAGCTCGCGGGCAATCTGGCCCCAGCCCATACCGTCTACCTGGCGCATGCGCAGGATTTCGTTCAGGGATTCGTGGGCTGTCATGCCCTCCTCGCCCTCGAGCGCTTCAGCAGCAGACATACCGGCCAGCTGTTCGGCCAGCGCCATGGTGATCAGCACGTTGCCGTAACCCATGCCGTTGCCTGGCTCGCCGCCATCTTCTACTTCAGGGGCATCGACTTCCGTTCCGTCGGTTTCGGTGGTGTCCGTATCGGTATCGACAACCACTTCCTCACCTTCCGGAAGCGGCTCTACGTACTGGATGCTACCGTCGCGCAGTCCTGCCACCACACTGGAGGATTCCTCCCCGAAAAACTCACTGAAATAGCCGGCAATCCGCTCACCGGGAACCGTTTCCGCTATTTCAACGACTTCGGTGGTATCCGTCTCTGGCATGTCTTCGTCGGCCCAAACCAGTGGCACGCTGACCAGGCCAGCCAGGGCTGCAGCCATCGCAGTAGACTTGAATGGAATCTTCATCGCTGTTTTCTCCTGAGTGTTTCTGGATCCCGCCGTTTCAACAGCAAAGCGGAATCGCAGAGGGAAAAGTATTAATCAGTTAGCTGGTCGATAGTTGACCTGAATGCCAAAACCCTGGTCGGGGCTGCCGTCCGCCAGTCCGACGTAGCCGTAGAGCATGCCGCTCCACTGTGCACTGAGCTTGTGGCTGTAGTAGCCGAAAATTTCGGTCTGCGGATCGTTGCCCGCAACGGCAGCCTGCTGGTAATCGAGAGATGCGCCGATACTGGAGACCTCATCCAGCCGATAACCGCTGCCCACGGAGGCGTACCAGACATTACGCAGCTCAACTTCAGGCAGATCGCCCTTGAATTTCTTGGCCAGGGTGACGAATGGCGTGAAGTTGTCCACCACAGTGAACACTTCTGTCTGCAGGGTGAAATCGGCTTCGCCAGTGCCAAGGCCTTTCGCCTCATCGGCCAGTGGCACCTTGTACTTTGCCGACAGATCTACAAAGTAACGCTGTGCGACGGGCTCCAGGCTGTAGGTGCCGGTCAGCCAGAGGTCACCGAGGCCAGACTCACTGGTAATTACCGTATCTGTCTCGCCACCCGGGTTATTACCGTTGCCATTACCCTGCCCGTTACCATTTCCCGGGCCGACGACGAAACCACCGTCACCACCGGGCACAACCCCGCCGGGACCTTCAATCTGCGTCCACGGCAGTGAAGCCTTGAACGTCCAGCTGGTATTGGGTGAATAGCTGACGGTAAACGGGGTCGAAACAATATCGGTTTCCTGACTGTTACCGTAGTCACCGCTGCTGATATCGGTACCCAGGGAATATTTCCACTGCTCCGCCGGGAGGCCCGTGGAAGTAGCTAAGCCGGCAGCGAACACAACCGCGCCAGCAATCGGTTTAATCTTCATGCAAATAACCAGTACATCATCTTGCTGAATCTGGCCTGCACGGTAACACCACGCCCCACCTTAAAACTGCGACTGAGCTCTCATCCTGCTACCAATTGGTACGCCGATGAACACAACATGGAACCGCGCGCCTCCCGGTTGCACGGCGGTGCACATAGGCTATGTGCCTCAGCGCACGCTGGCCCCTTCGCCCGTGCACGCAGTAACCCCAGAGCGCCAGAATCTGGGCGTATTTCTCGCACAGCGTACCTGCGGCTGAGAACTTCCAGTACTCCAGGCTACTGTAATCGCCCCCGTAATGGCGGTATTGAACAGGGTGGCGCCAGCTTTGCGGTATCGCGACACCACATCGGGATGCGGATGGCCGAAGTGGTGGCGGTAACCTGCACTGAACACCACCCTGCCGGGACGTGCCCACTGAATAAGGGCATTAGAGGAGGAAGTTCGCGATCCGTGGTGGGGTGCGACCAACAGGTCAACCGGGGTAAAGTCGGGATAGGCTGCTCTTAGCTTGTACTCCACACTACTCGAGATATCGCCAGTCAGCAGGATCCGCACTCCCCGCCAGACAAGTAATGCCACACAGCTGTGGTCATTCTCTTCGCCATCCACTCTGTCCGAGTCTGGCCACAGCCACTGCACTGTCAGCTCATCAAGGCTATCTTCGCGTCCGGCATGGCAATGAAACTGGGGAACGGTTCTCAGCGGCACTTCGGGAGTACCGCGGTTGCTCCCCGCGAGCCGCTCTCCGAGCCACCCGGGAGCAACAAGGGCACCGATTTCCAATTGCCCGAGCACGCCGCTCACCCCGCCAGCATGGTCGCGATCACCGTGACTGACCGCCAGTAAATCGAGCTCCGCCCCGTATTCCGCCATCAGGTATGGCGCCACAATACTGCTTCCTGCATTCCAGCCACGACCGCTGCCTGCTCCCGTATCAAACAGCATCCGGTGATCCTCGGTGGCCGCGACCACGGAGAGCCCCTGCCCCACATCCAGTACGGTGACATTGAGAAATGCCTGTGCCTCTCTCTGCCAGCCTCCGGGCAACAGCCCCGCAAAAACGACAGGGACAAGACACCAACCCAGTCCACGGGCGGGAAATCCACGCGGTAACAGCAGTACAAAACAAGAAATGATCGCGAAAGCGAGAACTGCGGCCGAGGGGAGCTGTAGCGACTGCCACCCCGGTAGGCGACTATCTGCGTAGGCTAGAAACTCTAGCAGCCATGTCAGCTGGTTATCCGCGAGCCCCCAGAGAAAGTTACCTACCGGCCCGGGGAATACCGCTCCGAGGAATACCAGCGGAAGAATAAGGAAGCCTACCCACGGAATCGCCACCAGATTCAGCAGCAAACCACTGGCACTGACCCCGGAAAAAATGAGAATTGAGGGCAGCAACAGACCAATTAGAATGGCCCACTGGCTCCGCAATGCACCAACACAGGCAACCCCGAATCTGCGCATGCCGCGACTCGTGAAGTTACTTGTCCAGGCGGCACCTGCGAGCTCTTCCTCGCGGACCCCCTCGCCTTGCCCTCCCCGCCCGCGAAAACGCAATAACAAAGCACCCACGGCAATAAAAGACAGCCAGAAACCCGCGTCGAGCACGGCCAATGGCTGTAACAACAGGACCGATGCCAAAGCGAGCCCGAATGCCAGACCACTCCCGAACCGTCTGCGATGTACCAGCGCGGCGATCACTACAAACGTCATGATCAGCGCCCGCTGGGCGGACAGCGGTGCGCCGCTTAACAGGGTATATGCCAACGCCGCTAGCAAAGCGGCTCCGCCCGCCCAAACCAGTGGGCTCCCCCTTCCTAGCAAGCCAAAGAAGCGGCCGAGCAGCCCGCCGGCCAGCAGGAATATCCCGGATACCATACCCACATGCAGGCCAGAGATCGCGAGCAAATGCGCAGTACCGGTTCTGCGCAGTAAGTCCCGGGTAGGCGTATCCACCCCACCCTTATCTCCCAGCAACAAGGCGCGTATCAGCGCCTGGTGCCGCAGTACGGGGCTCCCTGGTGATCCCCCAGTTATCCGATCCCGGACATATTCGCGTAACACATCAATGCCATCTCCGGCAGCGATAAATTGGGGCTCCTCATCCCCGTCGCGCACGTATCCACTAGCGTAGATCCCCCGCTGTAACAGCCAGGCTTCATAGTCAAAGGTGTGGGGATTGAGACTTCCGCGGGGCTGCTTAAGGCGGACAACCAGTGCCCAGCGGCTACCTGCAGTGAGGTTTGGGGCCAATTTGGGATCAATGCGATACCAGCTCAGGCGCAAACGCTGCCCGAGCAACTCGGTATTTTCGGCGTCGATAACCCGCGCGTTAAAACGGGCATCTTTGTGGCCAGTCGAAGGGACGAAGCTAGATCCGAAGCGAGAGACCGCAGGCGAGGACTGCGGCAGGGCGTTTAACTCGATGGTGACGCGATGATCGGTTCCATGGAGGGCTTCTGGCAGACGCTTGGTCAAAGCGTGATGGTTACTGTAGAGCGCCCAGCCGACCCCAAAGGCAATAGGTAAAGCCACCGACCAGGTTACCCAGCGTGCAGTACCGCTGACCGGGCGAGCCAATACCAGCAGGAGAGCCGCCAGCCCGATGACGCCCATCATCAGTACGCCCGCGCTATCCGCATTGCCCGGCAGCTCGGGCCATAGCGCCACCTGGCCAATACCTACTGCCAGCAACCAGACACCAGATACTAGCGACGGCGTCCTCGGCAGGGTCACTTCGCCCACCCCATAACTGCCTTCCTTAGCTATTCGCATTTATTTCGCGCTGAAAATGACTATTGCCAACTGCGCAGGAATTCCTTTCCACAACGCCGATTAGATAGGACCAACTCATCAAGCTCAAGTCACACGGCTCGGCAACATAGCCCGCTCGACACATGCCTTAACTGTCATTCCCGACGTTAAAACCCCGCCCCTGAAACCGTCAGGTCATAAAACGTTAAGAAAATATTCACGTTTCACATGGTTGTAACAAAAGAGCCGCAAAATGCGCGGCATCTAAACAACTGCTCTCACTTATTACATTCAGAGATCAACCATGAAAAAGACTGCAATCACCCTCGCACTGGCGGCAGCGTTCCCCACTTTTGCAAATGCGGAAGCACTGACCTTTTACGGCAAGGCGAACACTTCATTCCAGTCCAATGACGAAGGCGAAGGCGCTACAACGGATGTAAAAAGTAACGCGTCCCGTGTCGGTGTTAAAGGCGACCTGCCGCTGGATAGTGGCATCAAGGGCATCTACAAAATGGAGTATCAGGTAAATATTGATGGCGAGGGTGACACTTTCACCCAGCGCAATATTTACGCTGGACTGGAAGGCGGATTTGGCCAGGTGATCGGCGGCAAGTTCGATACCCCGCTGAAAATCACTCAGAAGAAAGTCGACCTGTTTAATGACCTCGAGGGTGATATCAAAAGCATTATCACCAAGAGCGACAATCGCGAATCCAACAACCTGCAGTACACCACACCCTCTTTCGCAGGCTTTAAGGTTGCCGCCGCCTATATCAGCAACAAGGAAGCAGAAATCTTCGACGACGAAGGCAACCAAATCGATACTCGCGATAATGGTACCTCCGTATCACTCGCCTACGACAAGAATGGTGTATATCTGGCATACGCTTTCGACCAGAGTGTTGAGGCGAATGACTGGCAAGTGAATCGCCTGGTTGCCCAGTACAACTTTGGCAACCTGCAAGTCGGCGGCCTGTTCGAAGAACAGGAAAAGGCAGACAATACCAAGCAGGATGGCTGGATGACGTCCGTGGCCTACAAGATCAACCAGTGGACCGCAAAGGCGCAATACGGCCAGTCTGACATTGTCAAAACCGATGGTGAAACCTTCAGCCTCGGCCTGGACTACAAACTGTCCAAAGCCGCCAAGGTATTTACCTTCTACACCGATGAAACTGCAGCGAACGACTACGAGCGCAGCTACTTCGGCATCGGTACTGAATTCAAGTTCTAAGCCGAATACAAATCAAACAAGGGCGCAACCTGGGTTGTGCCCTTGTTATTTCTACTTATTCGCAGTAATCCTGTCTTTCCCCTCACCTTGCCGTTTCCAAGTCCGCCGGCTTTCGGACCGGCTCCCCCTCGAGATGCAACTATCCCATCTGCATGCCCCACGATGGCGCAGAATTAATAAGTGCTGAGAGCGCAATCCGCAGAAGCAAACCCCACCAGAAGGAAACGTCCAGCAGCTTTCACTGGCCCGCGATGAACCGTTCCTATCGCGGGACAAGCTGGCGGGCGCTGTCCTCGCGTGGCGTGCTATAAGAATGAACTTTCCGCGCTGTGCGCAGAAACCTTTCCTTAGGAATTCGAATTCCAAGTAGCTCTAAGAACAATGGGGTACCCATGACCAAAACCGGAAAATTCGCCCTGGGTGTGCTGTGCAGCAGCATTCTCGCAGCCTGCAGCCTGGAGCCAAACCAGCTGCAATCTACCAGCACCGCCCACGCGCTTGCCAAACCGGCCGTTGCCCGCAGCAATGCACCCGGCCTGTCAGAGCAGTATGCCAAGCTGCGTAAGCAACAAATTGCCCAGGTGGATTACAAGCTGTCCGTCACCATCGACAAATCCGGCGATGCGTTTTCCGGTCGTGTCATCGCTGACACCCAGTTCCGTCGTAACCTGCTGCAGCCACTCACCATCGACTTCGCCGGCGGCGAGGTGGAAAGTGTTCAGGTAGACGGCAAAACCGTGCCTTTCGCCTACAACGGTCAGTTCATCAACATCGAACCCGCCCACCTGAAAGGCCGCAAACACGCGATTGCCGTGGACTACAAGCATGCCTACTCCACCAACGGTTCCGGCCTGCACCGCTTCGTTGATCCGGTAGACGGCGAGGTGTACATGTACACCGACTTCGAACCCTATGACGCCAATCGCCTGTTCCCGCACTTCGATCAGCCCAATCTGAAAGCGCACTACACCCTGGATGTGACCGCGCCGAAAGACTGGAGCGTGATTTCCTCCGTGCGTGAAAGCAAGGTGCAACAAGCTGGTGAGATGAATCACTGGGTGTTCCCGCAATCGAAAAGATTCTCCTCCTACATTTTTTCCCTGCACGCCGGTCCCTTCACCGTATGGGAAGATGACGCGGATGGTATCCCTCTGCGCCTGTTCGCACGCAAGACCCTTGCGGAATACGTGAAGCCGGATGACTGGTTCACCTTTACCAAGCAGTCTTTCGAATTTTTCCAGAAGTACTTTGAAGTGGATTACCCCTTTGTGAAGTACGACCAGGTAATCGTGCCCGACTTCAACGCCGGCGCCATGGAAAACGTAGCGGCAGTTACCTTCAACGAGGCCTATGTTTCCCGCGGTGAAAAAACCCAAGCCCAGCGTATGCGCCTGGCCAACGTAATCGCACACGAGATGGCACATATGTGGTTCGGTGACCTGGTTACCATGAACTGGTGGGACGACCTGTGGCTGAACGAAAGCTTCGCCACCTACATGGCAAACCTGTCTCTGGCGGAGAACAGTGAGTTCGACAATACCTGGGAAAACTTCTACCAGGGTACCAAGCAGTGGGCCTACGGCTCTGATCAGCTGCCGACCACTCACGCAATCCAGCTGCCGGTCAAAAACACCGATGAAGCCTTCGCCAACTTTGACGGCATTACCTACGGCAAGGGTGGCTCCATCCTCAAGCAGCTGCCTTACTATCTGGGCAAGGAAGCGTTCCGCAAGGGTGTGTCCAATTACCTGAAGGACCTCTCCTACAAAAACTCCACGCTCGACGACTTTATGGGTCATCTGGGTAAGGCAGCGGGCAAAGATCTGGATGCCTGGCAACAACAATGGCTGTACCAGGCCGGCCTGAATACCATCCAGGCGAACTTCCAGTGTGAAGACGGCAAGATTGCCAGCCTGACCATCAGCCAGTCTGCACCGGCCGAATACCCGACCCTGCGCGAGCAGCGCACTCAGGTCGGCCTGTACAACATGGACGGCGGCAAGATGGTATTGAGCAAGGCCATCCCGGTAACCTACTCCGGTGCCAGCACTGCGGTAACTGCCGCGAATGGCGAAGCCTGCCCACAGATCGTTTACCCGAATGAAGGGGACTGGGCATTTGCCAAGGTGAATCTGGACAAGGTTTCCGTGGACAATATGTCCAAGCACATCAACGACATCGAGAGCCCGTTCACACGCCTGATGATGTGGCAAAGCCTGTTCGACTCTGTTACGGATGCGAAATTGCCACTGGATCAGTATGTAAGCTTCGCGATCAACAATGCCGGTAGCGAGCAGAATATCAACGTGATCCGCCTGGTTTCCGGCCATCTTGGCACCGCGTACGCTTATCTGAACCAGGTTGACATGGATAATGCCAAGCGCACCGAGCTGCAGCTGGCGATCGAAACCTTCGCCTGGCAGCAACTGCAGAGCGCACCCGCGGCCAGCGATGCACAGAAGACCTGGTTTGGCATCTATACCGGTATAGCGCACACCGATAAGGCGCTGGCAAATGCCCGCAACCTGCTGCGCGGTGAGCTGGTTATTGAAGGGCTGACACTGGACCCGGACATGCGCTGGAACCTAATCGCTCTACTGAACCGCCATCTCTACGGCGACTACGCTCAGGTGATCAAGTCTGAACTGGAACAAGACAGCTCCGACCGGTCCCAGCTGAACGCGATCGCGGCAGAAGCGATTCGTCCGCAACAGGAAGCGAAAACCCAGTGGCTGAACAACCTGCTGGACAACCGCGATGCGTTCAAACTGGCCCAACTGAAATACGCCGCCAGCGCGCTCTTCCCTACCGAACAGCGCGGCCTCTACGAGGCCAACGTTGAGCGCATTGTGGGGGCACTGGATGAGGTCAATGCGAGCGATGCTTCCGAGTTTGTCGGCACCTATACCCGCCTGTTCCCGCTGAACTGCAGCGAGAAAGGCGTCAAGCAGGTGAGCGACATTCTGGACAGCGGAAAACAACTGAACCCGCTGCTTGAAAAAGCGCTGAAAAACCGCCGCTACAAAAACCAGCAATGCCTGAATATGGCAGCTGCCATCGACAACTCGGCGGGGTAATCCCCTGAGCACAACCAGACTGAAACAAAAAGGGCCCATCGGGGCCCTTTTTCGCGAAGAGTGTAGTTACTGGATTAGCGCGAAGGCCGATGAGCGGCCAAGTCAGTTGTCTCCGACAACCTTCACTTTCTCCCGTAAGCCGTCGTCACCGCGCACACAGACACAAACGCTCTCCTTCTCCGAGCACACGCGCTGGTAGGTACCCTTGCAATGTGAAGGTACGTTTACCACTTGCTCCTCGACTTCGTCGCCAGCAGCGATGGCGCGTTTAACCAGCTCCTTATCCATCTCGAAGCCAGCCTTCATGAACTCGTTATTTTTTTTTGGTTTTTCCGCACCGGCTTTATATTTCTCTACGAATTCGTGTGTCTGCTTATCCAGCACAGCACCAACCAAAGTGCATCCCGAAAGCATCAGCGGTAGCAATATCAAGCAAAGTAAACGGGGCGTCATGAGAAATCTCTTTTAAGCCGTAAAGGTTGGACCGAGCTTTCAGATTGTACGGCCTTACGTAGTGTGCTCATTTTGTGACACATTCACGCTACCCTCAATATCTTTGAGACTAAATACCCGACACGCACCGCAGAACCCGACGAAATTGCTTTCACAGCGCCAGTTACTCAGACTGACTCGCGGCCAACTGGTTACATTACCTATCCCCTACACTACTGAGCACTTCATTTTCCCCTAAACACCCCGTGTGACTGTGATAGCATCGACGGGTCTCTAATAAAAAGGAACTTCAACCACCATGCAACGCACTAAAATCGCCATGATTTTTGCTGCTGCGCTGCTCGCAGCCTGTAGCAAGGGGCCGGAGGAATCGGCCAAACAACCGACACAGGATAATGTGTCCTCCGAGGCGCAAACTGCCCTCCCCGCCGGTATCACCGAAGTCGAGACCTTCGACGGCAACGGCGCCGAAATTGCCATCCCCTATACCAAATACAAACTCGCGAATGGTCTTACCGTCGTCCTCCACGAAGACGATTCCGATCCGCTAGTACACGTGGACGTGACCTATCACGTGGGTTCCAACCGTGAAGACCCAGGCCGCTCCGGTTTTGCCCACTTCTTCGAGCATATGATGTTCCAGGGCTCGGTCAACGTGGGCGATGAAGAGCACTTCCGCATCATTCAGGAAGCCGGCGGCACCCTGAATGGCACCACCAATACCGACCGCACCAACTATTACGAAACCGTCCCTGCCAACCAGCTGGAAACCGTGCTGTGGCTGGAAGCCGATCGAATGGGCGTGTTCCTGGATGCGGTGACCGAAGAAAAATTCGAAGTCCAGCGTGAGACGGTGAAAAACGAGCGCGGCCAGCGCGTGGACAACCGTCCCTACGGACGCGCCCTCGAGACCATGTACGCCACTACCTATGCCGACGGCCACCCCTATTCCTGGCCCGTTATCGGCTGGATGGAAGACCTTAACCGCGCAGACCTCACAGACCTGAAACGCTTCTTCCTGCGCTGGTACGGCCCAAACAACGCGGTACTGACCATCGGCGGCGACATCGACAAGGCCAAGACCCTCGAATGGGTAGCCAAGTATTTCGGCCCGATCCCCGCCGGCCCCGAGGTAAAGAACCTCGCCAAACAGCCGGCCACACTGGATAAGGATCGCTATGTAACCCTGGAGGACAATATCCATCTCCCGGCACTGGCGATGATGATTCCCACCGTGTACCGCGGCCACGAAGACGAGCCGGCACTGGATGCCGCCGCTGAAATCCTCGGCCACGGCCAGGACTCCATGCTCTACCAGAGACTGGTTCAGACTGGTCGCGCCGTTCAAGCCAGCGTCTCCCATTCCTGTAAGGAACTCGCCTGTGAGATGTGGTTTATCGTGATCCAGAATCCCGCGTCCGGCGAATCCCTCGCGGAAATGGAACAAGCCGTGCGCGACACCCTCGTCGAGTTCGCCGAACGCGGTGTTAGCAAAGATGACCTGGTGAAATTCAAGGCGGGCTATGAGTCCGGCCGCGTGTTCGGCCTGCAATCGGTTTCCGGCAAGGTCTCCACGCTGGCAGCGTTCGAAACCTTCACCGGCAGCCCCAAGGGTATCGATGACGAAATCAACGCCTATCTGTCGGTAGAAACCGGTGACGTCACTCGCGTATTTGATCAGTACATCGCCGCCAAGCCTGCCGTACTGTTGAGCGTAGTGCCCAACGGCAAGCCTGAACTGGCCGCCGCAGAACAGAACTACGAGTGGCAGCGCACCATCCCGGAGAGCTACGGCGACGATGACGAAGCCCTCGCCCTGCGCCCGGTGCAGGATAGCTTCGATCGTAGTGTGCAACCCACCCCGGGCGTAAACCCGCAGGTGGAGCTACCGACCATTCAGGACGGCAAGCTGAAAAATGGCGTGCGCATGCTGGCTGTACAGAATGAGGAAACCCCAACGGTTACCGTGCAAGCGGTATTCGGTGTGGGACAACGCGATGAACCGCGCGGCAAGGCCGGTCTGACCTCGCTGATGACCTCACTGATGGGCGAGGCCACTACCGAGCGCAGCGCGGCCGAATTTACGGAAGAGCTCAAGCGTCTGGGTGCCTCCATCAGTATCAATGCCGGTGATTACGACACCACCGTATCCCTCAATGTGCTGGCCAAGCATCTGGATAAAGCGATTCCGTTGATGATGGAGCGCATCCTGAAGCCCGCCTTTAGCGAAGAGGACTTCGCCCGCATCAAGCAGCAGACCATCGAAGGCCTGCAGCAGGCACGCAAGACCCCGCAAGGACTTGCTACCCGAGCAGTGGGTGCAGTGATGCGCGGTCCGGAACATCCGTTGAGCTTCCCCACGGGCGGCCTGCCTGGCACCGTGGCTGAGATCACCCTGGAAGACGTCACAAGCTATTACAAAGCCCACTTCCCTGCCCACTTCGGTGGTGTAACCGTGAGCACCAGCCTGCCACACGACACCATCGTCAAGGCGCTGGATGGCCTGGCCCAGCTCAAGGTTACCCAGCCGGTTCGCCCGGCCATTACGTTCCAGAAGCCGGAAATCAGCGGACGGACCGTGTATCTGGTCAACAAAGAAGGCGCGGCACAATCCAGCCTGCGGATGAGCCAGCACGCCCTGCCCTACGATGCACTGGGCGATTACTACCTGGCGTACCTGGGCAACTTCCCGCTGGGCGGCAATTTCAATAGCCGTATCAACCTGAATCTGCGTGAGGACAAGGGCTACACCTATGGTGCCCGCACCTACCTTCTGGGCGAGCCTGAGGAAGGCAGCTATATGTTCAGCTCGGAGGTGAAGAAAGACGCAACTGCAGACGCGTTGAGTGAAGTTCTAAAAGAGATGGACGCCTACGACAGCGAAGGCATGACCGAGACCGAGTTCAACTACCTGCGCTCCGCTATCGGTCAGCAGGAAGCACGCAGCTACGAAACACCCTCGGCCAAACTGGGCCTGCTGAATCGTATCCTGCGCTACGACCTGCCGCTGGACTACCGCTCACAACAGGGCACTATCCTGCAGGAGACAGACCGCAAAACCCTGAACAACGCCATCACCAATCTGCTCGAGCCTAAAAATATGGCCATTGTGGTGGTCGGCGATGCCGCCAGCATCCGCGAAGATGTGGAAGCGCTGGGCATGCCGATTGTCGAGCTGAATGAAGATGGCTATGTCATTAAAGCCGAGGAAGCAGAGACCGCGCCGGATGCCGCGAGCCTCTAATCCCGGGTTGATGTGATTTTAAAAGGCGGCTTCGGCCGCCTTTTTTATGCCACCAAATTGCGCTACTACCCCAAGCCTCATCCAAGTGGCACGGGAACCAACACCGGCATAGCACCAAGGGTCCTAGACTTACTTTGGCAGGATGTGATTTCGAACGGAGCTTCGCAGTATGAAAGTACCTTCGAGACGGTGTGCATTTCTTATTTGCACTCTGTTGATGTCGAGCTACGGCGTCTGTGCTGAGCTTGTCCTCAGAAACCAGCCCTGGCTCATGCCTTTCGATATCAATCACCCCGCCTACCCGGCAGATCCCGATAATTACCAGACCCCACCGGTACGTCAGCAGGACACTTACGATTTTGCCTGGCAATCGTTTATTGCACTGAACTGGCCCTGGAAACAAGGCGGCCCCGGAGGGCAACCAGATACCCACGGAAAGCTCGCCGGTCTCGCGAACAACAAAACTCCCCACCCCATCGTTGTGTGGGAGTCCTACATGAGCCCGGAGACAGCATTTACACCACCCAAATACTGGCCTGTCGAATGGGGTAATCCCGAGTTCAGCGCCCTCCAACGCCTGTCATCCCCTCCCTGCTATTCCGATAGCTACGTGTACGGACGCCCGTTTGCGCCGGGAATCAATCAGCCGTACACAAATTCGAATGTACCCACCGGTCCGCTGGTGGATCAAAACAAAGAGTTTGTGCGCGTAGAGGTGACCCTCAGCCAGCCGTACTTTCGCTACATCAAACAATTCAAATACTACGATGCCGATAACCAGGTGATTGCAGTCAACAACTTTATCGACCACGCCAACGAGTATGGAGAAGCTCCGCCGCCTGCCATGGGCTTGAGTGACAACAGCGACAACTTCCAGCCGCTACCCACGGGCCTGGAGTACTACATACGGGACCTGCCCCTGTATGCCCGCCAGGGTATTACTGAAGTAAAAGCTGCATGGAAAGTATTGAAAACAGAAGGGCCAGACGCGGATATCCCCGGGCGTTACTTCCGGCGTATGCTGCAGTTCCCGCAGCCGGATGGCAGCCTGAGTGAACCCACATTAATGGGACTGGTGGGCTTTCATATTCACAGGGTGACGCCCTTTGGGCATTTGCCGTCAACCTTTGAACACGTAGACAATGTACGCGTAGAGAAACGTTTCAACGATCCGCTGCCCAGCCCGATACACCCCGCATTCAATCCCGGTATGTCCGGCAGCTATCCACTCAAAAACGTGCCGGAGTATCCCAATGGATATGAGGTGGGAGGCAAGTCGGGTGAAGCGGGTTTGATACCGGCAACCTTCAAGCTCGGCGATCCGCTGCCGCTCAAGTCGGCTATCAAACAGGTAAATGTTTCTCGCGTAACGCCAATTCCACGGGATGTGCAGATTACCAACAAAAAGTACCAGTGGCTGCTACGCGATTCGGTGTGGTCTTATTACCAGTTAATCGGTACCCAGAACAAAAACCTGGAAGTACCGAACCGGCACCTCGGCCCCGGGATTCCCGGTGCCCAACATTCCAGCGTGCAGAACCTGGTCAATACCACGCTGGAAACCTACACACAAAAAGGATTCAGCTGCGCGCGCTGCCACCTCAACGCCTTCCCACACGGAGTCACGTCCTACCCACCGTATGAGAAGCGTTTTGAGGCGCTACACGTGATGAGTTTCCTGCTCCTCAATGCAAAATCCGGCCAGCAGGAAAACCCGCAGATGGGGTGCTCAATGCCCTGAGCGCGGCCGCTAGCGAACCGCCAATCAGGCGCCCTGAGCGCGCGCGGCACGGGCCGCATGCAATTTTTTGTAGCTGTCGATCAGACGCAAGTGCTTGTCCAGTCCTTCAAGCTGCATATTGGTGGGAGTGAGGCCATGGAAACGTACAGAACCCGTCACTGATCCGATCACGGCCTGCATGACATCTTCGCCATACATACGTCTGAGGTTGTAGGTGAAATCTTCCAGCTCAAGTTCATCGTCCAGAGCTATTTCCAGTACAGCCTGTACCGCACGGTAGAAGAGCCCCCGCTCCACGGTATTGTCGTTGTACTGCAGGAAGGCTTCGACCAGCTCCAGTGCTTCTTCATGGCGCTGCAAGGCAAGATATACCAGCAGCTTTAGCTCGAGTACGGTCAATTGGCCCCAAACGGTGTTCTCATCGAACTCCACACCGATCAACGTGATGATGGTTTCATAGTTATCGATCTGACTTTCTTCCAGGCGCTCCACCAGATCTTCCAGCTGCGCCTCGTCCAGGCGATGCAGATTGAGAATATCCTCGCGGTAGTCCAGCGCCTTATTGGTGTTATCCCAGATCAGATCCTCTACCGGGTACACCTCGGAATAACCGGGCACGAGAATCCGGCAGGCCGGTGCACCCAGTTCCTCAAAGGTTGCTACATACACTTCCTTGCCCAGCTCTTCGAGAATCTTGAACAGGCGCGCAGCTTCCGTGTCATTGGTGTCCGCGTGATTGCCAGAGAAATCCCACTCTACAAATTCATAATCGGATTTGGCGCTGAAGAAACGCCAGGAAACCACACCGGTGGAGTCGATAAAGTGCTCGACAAAGTTCTGCGGCTCAGTAACTTCCAGGCTGTTGAAGGTGGGTGGCGGTACGTCGTTCAGCCCTTCAAAACTACGGCCCTGCATCAGCTCAGTGAGGCTCCGTTCCAGAGCCACGTGGAAACTCGGGTGCGCGCCGAAAGAAGCAAATACACCACCGGTGCGCGGATTCATCAGGGTCACACACATCACCGGGAACTGACCGCCAAGGGATGCGTCCTTCACCAGGATCGGGAAACCCTGCTGCTCAAGTGCCTCGATGCCCTCGATGATGTCCGGGTACTGTTCCAGGACTTCGCGGGGCACGTCCGGTAGCGCAATTTCCTGCTCCAGGATCTCCCGCTTCACAGCACGCTCAAAAATCTCAGACAGGCATTGCACCTCGGCCTCCGCCAGGGTGTTGCCCGCACTCATGCCGTTACTGAGGAACAGGTTCTCGATCAGGTTGGAGGGAAAGTACACCACCTCTCCATCGGACTGGCGCACAAAAGGCAAGGAGCAGATGCCACGGTCGATACGACCAGAGTTGGTATCAATCAGGTTGGAGCCGCCAAGTTCCCCATCCGGGTTGTAAATCGCCAAGGTGTAGTCATCCAGAATGCCCTGCGGCAGTCCATCGCCCTCTTCCAGCTCAAACCACTTCTCGTTTGGATGGTGTACGAACTCGGCATTCGCGATTTCTTCTCCAAAGAACTGGTCGTTATAAAAGAAGTTGCAGTTGAGGCGCTCAATGAATTCACCCAGAGCGGAGCACAGCGCGCTTTCCTTGGTGGCTCCCTTACCGTTGGTAAAGCACATCGGAGAGGCCGCATCGCGGATATGCAGCGACCACACATGCGGCACGATATTGCGCCAGGACGAAATTTCTATCTTCATCCCCAGGTCGGCGAGGATCTTTGTCATGTTGGCAATGGTCTGCTCCAGCGGCAGGTCCTTGCCCTCGATCATGGTCTGGTGTTCGGCATCCGGCTCCACCATCAACAATGCCTGGGCATCCTCCGCCAGGTTCTCCACCGTCTCGATCTGGAAGTCCGGTCCGGTCTGGATCACCTTCTTCACGGTACAGCGGTCAATGGAGCGCAGAATTCCCTGCCGGTCCTTCTCCGAGATATCTTCCGGCAGCTCCACCTGAATCTTGAAGATCTGGTTGTAGCGGTTCTCCGGATCCACGATATTGTTCTGCGACAGGCGGATATTGTGGGTGGGTATATCCCTCGCCAGACAGTAGACCCGCACAAAATACGCCGCGCACAGGGCAGATGACGCCAGAAAATAATCAAATGGACTCGGTGCCGATCCATCCCCCTTGTAGCGGATGGGCTGATCGGTGATGACCGTAAAGTCGTCAAACTTGGCTTCAAGACGCAGGTTTTCGAGGAAGTTGACGTTGATTTCCATGGGGGAACTACCGGGATTTGAGAATTTGACCGCCTAAAGAGGCTGAGGCGCGGCATTATCCAGAATTTAGGGTAGCTCGTCTCGCTTTAACTGAGCGTGTTTCCCCGGCGATGCCGGACTGTCCTGACACTAGATCACAATCATTAGCGCCCTAGCGTTCCAACTACTGTGATCTGGGACAAAGTACAGCGAGAGCACAGGCTTATACTCTGCGCATTTCGCCCACCCCATAATCGAGAGGTACTTATGAAATTTCAATGGGTCACTTTTGCCGTTCTGGCAGCCGCGCTCAGCATGCCTTCACACGCTAAAAGCAACTCCGGCTTCGGGCTCGGCCTCGCCTACGACCTGGGGGTTGGTGTAACCGCACAGTTCCGCGGCACCTCGGTATTTGTGAACAGCGACGCACTGGCGCTGGACGTGCGTATTCACAATTTCAGCAACGACCTGGGTACCGTACATGCGTATATCGACGCAGGCGGATTCTACGAAGACGGAGGGCGCTACAGGGATAACGACCAAGCCGGCGTCCGTTTACCGGTGGGCCTGAGCTTCGGTATTGCACCCAGCCTGCAGGCCTATGTCCAGGCGGTCCCGAATTTCGCCTTTAGCGATAACGAAAACAAAGAGGGCTTTGGTGTCGACGGCGCGCTTGGCGTTCGCCTGCGCTTCTAGCAATACCCAAATTTCCGGTTGACCCAAAATAGCCATTGCAACACTAACTGCTGCAATGGCTCCTACCACAAATACACTTCTGCTACAGGTTCGTCAGTCATTTAGGCCTGGGAGACGGCTCGATTTCGAATGAAGGGAAGTCCGTTAGTCATTGACATCAACTTTGGTTTTAGCTTTAGCGCATTTTTTTCCACGTAATGCCATGACAGGTATGCGATTCCGAATACGATCGCAGTAGCTAAAACTGTGTGACCATATGGATTTAGCTGCGGGAACGATATCGCAACAATCTGCTGAACAGGCCAAGCATATATATAAACCCCGTAAGATATGTCTCCCAGCTTCGCATCAAGATCAATATGCTTAATTACGTATGCAAAGTAAAAAATCAGGTACGCAAAAAATGGCGGAGCAACGTATAAGTACCAATCTTTTCCAAACGAATAGGCCAACATCACCAGAGAAAAAACAGCGAGCTTCCCATTTACCGGCACTTTGTCGCGATTAATATAGAAAAATACGCCTACCAGGAAAAACAGCCCGGGACGCCCCCACTTTGCGTTGCCCCCTAATAGCGGAACATCTCCAAAGTGGAAGTAACTGAAAGCCAGAACTGCGGCGATAGTGGGATTGGCGATAGCTTTTCTGCCAAGCAAGCCGAAAAAACCGATAAAAGCGAGTAGAAAATAGCAATACACTTCCACGTTCAGAGTCCACAAGGAACCGTTGATAGCTTCCCTGCGATTATCTTCAAACACACCAGGAAGATTCCATTCCATTGGAAAAAATGCAAATGCATTTTTTACATACTCCCAAGTTTTCGGATTCGAAAAATAATCACCTAAAGACAGCGATGTAAGCACTGTACCGAGGGCGAAAACAGAGAGAAGCACACAAAGTGCGAGTCCGGGTACAACTCGAAGGAATCTTGATATGACGTAATCTTTGCACCCCCGGTTAAGCAAGCTAGCGCAAACAAGAAACCCGCTAATTACAAAAAAGCCGTGGACTGCGAAGCTCCCAATCCATTCGGAGCCTTTAAAAATCGCATTTACGGGGTTTTTCAAGCCATGAGTAGGCTGAATGGCAAAGCTATGTCCAAATAAAACCAGCCAGGCAAATATAAGTCTGATTAGAGTGAAATTGTTTTGCCGGTTTCCGTCGAAATCACTAAGTGTTTTATTTTCAGATATAATGCTCATAAACAGCCCAAGCCCGCCCTCCGCAATGACACAGAGCAGTCCGTAGATTTTATTGCGCGACTTGTAGCTCAGGTCTCCGACCTTCAATGAAACCCGCAATTAGAAATAACGCATTTTATCCAGGCGATGCGTAACATCAGCAAATGTAATCGTGATGAGAGAACAGAGGATAGTAGCGAAAATTCTTTTTAAATCAAACATATGGCAACCACCTCAAAGAGTAATACTACAAAAGGAGGTCAACTGTTGATCACTCGCTGACCTTAACACTCCAGTCCGGCGCTCTTAGGGTTCGATCATGTGCCGCTACCGTCATCTTCGTAGCCGGTCATTTCGAGATAGCCCTCACCGGTGTGGCTACCCCCGACCAATACAGGGCCCTCCCAGTAACGCAGTGTCCCCGGATTCCAGTAATCACCGGGCCAGGATCTGACCAGCAGGTTTAGCTGTACTGATGGTACTTTGACCCCCCACGCGACCGGCACTTCGCCAAAGCGGCTCTTCCTCAGCTGAACTGGATGCATACTGAACTCTTCAGCATCCAGGGCGCGCGACGTGCCATCCGCGGCAACCAGAGTAGCCGAGTAAAAATCCTCTAGACCTCGCACGCGAAACAGCATCAGGTGGCGCCCATCGTCGAGGTGCAGGGCCATCCAGTCCCAGCCTTCCTGTTCAGGTTTGAGATACTGGCTGCTCCACTCGCGGTCGAACCAGCCCTGCCCTGTGACTGCGTACACGGAGTCACCGATCTGAATTTCACCTTCGGTGACCTGCAGCGGATAGCTGAAATACATGGATCCACCACCGGCCGAGGATTTCGCACTGAAGCCACCATCACCGTTGAGCACCACCGGGCGCTGCGGCTGAATCTTGAGGCGATAACGAAAGTCACCCTCATCAACCACAAGCTGCCAGGTTTCGGCATCCAGGCTTTCTAACTCCCAGTGATCAATCCAGGCCTTGAATGGAGATACTTCCACCCCGGCCTGCGCCGTTCCGCCGCGGGCGGCGCGATCTGCGAAGTGGTGCTCTTGTGGGCGGCTGAGGGCTGCGTGCGCGAGCCAGATCTCATTCCGCTTCCAGCCCGGAGCCTTTTCCTGAAAAGGCCCCGGACGGATACCGCTGCGGAACAGGGTCCATTGCACGCCGAAGCGTTCGCCTTCGGCGCTTTGCAGGTTGGCCGTCAAGTACCACCATTCGAGACGGTACTCAGGATGTGGCCCCATATCTTCCGGCAGCTTGACGGTCATCCCCGGCTCCGCCTGACGGAAACCTTCCGGGGGATCACTAAGTGCGCCGAGCGACGACTCGGGAGCGGGCTCTTTTGCGCAACCGGCGAGCAGCAGAAAAACCAGCAGTATGCGACCGGGCCCCTTCATTTTTCTCTACTCATGCTTGAGTGTCTCCAACCGCACCGGGTTTCCAACCAGCACGCCCACGAGCGCGCCGATCAGCAGACATACCAGCCATACCTGCAACCAGAATCCCGGATAAAAATACAATGGCAGCGCCCAACCAAAAGCGGCGGGATTCACTCTTGCTACCAGTACCCAGCCAAGGAATATACCAAGCGGTATTGCAAATAAGGCGAGTAAACCGGTCACCAGCATACTGTGCGCAATCATGCGACGACGCAGTTGCTTTTGTTGCACACCATAAACATGGAGCAAGGTGTAACTCCCCTGCCGCATACGGAAAATAACCAGGCCCATCAGCGTCAGCGCGGTGCCCGCCAATCCCAGGGTCAACCCGTTTAGCAATTGTGTCATGTGGAAGGTGCGCGCGAAGGCGGCGTTGGCTGCCTGCTTCAACCCAGCTTGATCTCGCAGGCGGCTGCCCGCCATCCACGCATTTTTTTCCGGCCATTCACGCCAGCGAATTTTCCGGGTATCGCTCGCTCCCAATACAAACGTGGAGTACCGATTGGGCAGCGAGTCCGGCACCAGTGTCAGTGACAACATCAATTCGCCGTCCGGTCGACCGTAATCCGCGTATATCCCAAGCACCTCTCGAACGTGTAGCTCGGCCCCAATACGGAAACGAATGTGGTCGCCGACTGCCAGTGACTGCCGCCTTGACAGTTGCTCGTTGATCAGCACGCCGCGTGCTGGGAGTTCTGACCAGAGGTAGGGCACCGCATCTTTAAATGGCCAGTCCTGCAGTAACGGCGAGGCCGGGTCGATTGCCAGCACATCCACCGGCAATGCATCCACTGATCCGCCCTGCTGCAGCAAGGCGCGACCACGTACCATCGGTAAAACCATGGTCACGCCGTGCAGTTGCTCGAGTCGAGCACTCCACTCAGATGTAGTAACGGGCTGCCCCGGGTCCAGATAGAGATCCCCCTGTAGACGCTGGTCGAGCCACCGGGCAAAGGTGGATTCGAAGCCGTTGACCATTGCCTGCACACCGATAGCCGTGGCGATCGCAAACGCCAGTGCCGTAAGCGGCAGGCTCAACAAGCGGCAGAGCGCGCGCATCTCGGAACAGGACCACTCCAACAGCGGCTGCGTATTGTGGCCTTGCGCATAGTGGCATTCTGCGCGCGCAAACAGGTGATTGAGCACGTCCGGCAACAGCAAACCAACGCCGAGCAGACACCCCGTCGCGGAGACGAACACTAGCCACAGCGTGTCTGTCGCTAGCAACACCAGCAATGAAACTGCAAAAAAAAGTAATAGAGCGCCCAGCCATCGCCAGCGGCCTCGTGATCCACTGCTCGCCCCTGCCCCGCTACTCAGGGGGCCATGTCTCGGCTCCTGCCGCAGCATCAGTAAATCTAGACAGGCCCAGCTCACCACCACGGCCAGAATCAACACCATACCCAGCCAGGTTTCCGCCGTTGCTGCACTCTTCCCCAGAGTGTCCACGTTGAAAAGCCCACTCAACGTACCCTGGAATCCATCCGCCATTGCCGAAGCCAGGCGCTCCCCCAACCACACACCCAAAGTGCCACCAATCAGCGCCACCAGAAGTACTTCTGCGATCAAAGCCACACGTAACATTGACCTGGGAACACCCACTCGCACCAGTATCTCCAGACTGCGACGGCGCTGCTCCAGCGCAAAGCGATACACACTACGCACCAGTAACGCCGCAACCAAAAGCGCCAGCGCACCCAGCGCGTCGAGACTCAACAGGAAGGCGTTCACCAATGGATCCGGCTGCACACCGTAATCCTCCACCTGCCCAAGGTAGCCCTCGGGGAGTGGCAACTGATTCGTTTGGGTGCCCATCGCCGGCAACAGAATCTGTAACCTGCTGTTACTGGGGACGAGTGACGCCACTTCCGAGGCGACGGCGATATCCGTCAATAATTGCCCCCGGGGCAACCCGTCGACTTCGCCAAGCTCGAAACGGAGCGAGTCTGACAGTGATAGCTGGCGCCAGCGCGCAATATCCCGCGCACTGCCGAGCAGTAACGGACGATCTAGTGCGGACAGTAATTGACCGACAATCGGCAGTTCACGATCCGCCGCTTCTTCGTCAGGTGATTGACGGTATTGCCGCAGGCACGCGGCAGAGAAAGGGTCGATTCCAATCACAGCTGGCGCATCGTTGGCGGCAACGCGCACTTCCAGACGCGGCGATACACAAAGTCCCGACCGGCGCAGGCGTACAAAATCGTCCACCGCCAGCGGCTCCCCATCGGTACGCACGACACTCAACAACGGCTCCAGAGCCGTCGTGGATTTCGCCACCGCATTTTCCGCCGATCCCGTCAGCGAGCGCACCCCGCTCCACAGCATGGCGGCACAGAGCAGGATCAATAGCAGTCCCAGCAGCTGTCCCGGATGGCGGCGGTAATGGCTCAGGAAGACGCCGGCGAGACCCATGGGCTCAGGGCTCCTTCCTGAAGTTCGAGGATTCGATCGCAACGCTGGGCAAGCTCCGGATTGTGGGTGACGATCAGTGCCCCCAGCTTGCGCTCACGAATGGCGTCAAAAAAAAGCGGTACCACCCGTTCGGCAGTTGCATAATCAAGGCTCCCGGTAGGCTCATCGGCAAGGATCAGATCCGGTTGCATGGCAAACGCACACGCCAGCGCGGCGCGCTGTCGCTGGCCACCAGAGAGTTGATCAGGGTAACGGTGTGCGGTTTCGGCAATGCCCAGCTGTTCCAGCAACGTGTCTCCGTCGTGCGTTTGCAGACCCGCAAGCCCGGCGCGAAACGCTATATTGCGGGAGACAGTGAGCGTGGGAATCAAATTGCCATCCTGAAACAGTGTGGCAATGCGCGTGCGGCGTAGCTCAGCCCACTGGGCCTCTGTCAGCTGCGTGCTATCGCGCCCGAATACCTCGAGTAAGCCGTTATCAGGGACCAGCAGGCCATTGAGGAGATTCAGCAATGTGCTCTTGCCCGAACCCGAGGGCCCGATAACAGCCACAGACTCGCCCCGCTGTAACTCCAGAGAAACGCCTTGCAGCACGTTGATATGCTCACGACTGTTGTCATAGGAACAGCAAAGCCCTTGGGCCCGGATGAGAATGTCACTCATAGATTGGACGAACGAATGAATAGTGGACTTTAGTTTAACCCAGCCATTTACCTGGCTATCTATTGCGAAATACCAAGTATCAAAACACGTCGATTAGCCCTTAAGAGCTATATTTTCGAGCACAAATAGTAAATTTTTCCGCCATTTATACATTTCAAGAATTATATTTGCACTCACAGTGTGAAAAATAATAAAGTCTTGGCGCGCTACACATCACACCTAAAACAAACAATACGTCACATTTTCCTCGAACTGTTCGCACTCCCAGCTTGGGCGCGCCCGAAAATTCGAGGTTTCGACCATGGGGATGACGCCATCATGTTTAAACAGTTATTGATCGTTACTTTAATTACCACGCTTTCTGGCTGTACCTACCTGCGTGAAAAAACAATGCCTGAAGATAGGGACCTGCTGAGTGGCCCCGGCAGCCTATTTGATGAAAATAAATCTGTAGAGACATTATTGCAGAAGTATCAGTATCTGGACGCCAACGGAGACTACACGCCGATTCAAGAAGGTACTGTACTAAATAGCGATCAAGAGTTGCATCGTCGAAATTCCCTGCAAGACGAGCTGATCGCGCTTTCCAATGAACGCTGCAATCACTATAAGCGTGTGCTCATGTCCTCCAAGAACCAGGCCAGTGTATTTTGGGGCGGCACCAGTCTCTTGATGTCTGGTGCTGGTGCAATCGTCTCCCATGGCGCTACTGCCAATGCATTCTCGGGTGTTGCCGCCGCAGCGACGGGTATTAATTCGGAGTACGATAAAGCGTATTTCAATGAATTGAGTATTAATGTCATCGTGTCAGGTATCGACAAGAAACGCAGTGCAATGTTGGCGAATATTAGAAAAGAACGAGACGAAGGGCTGGTCAAATACTCAGCGCAACGTGCCATATCAGAGGTCATTGAATACCACGGCGCCTGCAGCGCAATCTCAGGCCTTTCTGCTGCCGATACTTCATTACAAAAGAGTGATGGCGCAGATCTGCTATAAAAACTGAATTCATTCCGCATACTGTGGAAATCCGAAAGGACGGACAGAAGTACGACACGATAGTCTTTACTGGCCACTCCCTTGGCGGTGGCCTGGCTCAGTATTCGCAGAGGTTTTTCAAGAATTCAAAGTCTATCGTTTTTGATCCATCTCCAAATAGATGGGTGACTATTCTCGCTATTTTCGAAGGAACCAAAGTATCCATTTAACGCAACGCGTGTATACGAAAAGGGGAAATTCTTGAACTGCCAAGAAAGGGCATCGATCCTGACCTTAGCTTCGATTGGTCGCCCGGAAAGAAGGGAAAATCTACAATCTGGTTAGATTTTTATGATGACGGCCCGCAAAAAGGCCACAGTATCCGTGACCTTGCCATGAGTTTAACAAAAGTTTCTGCAATAGCTGGTAGCAATACTGCCTCCAGGCACCTGAACACAATCCATACGTCGAGAGTAGAAGCGAATCTAAATCGATAGCGGATATATCACAGGTAATGCTCCGACTTAGACGCCGACGATGCGTGAACGGAATTTGCGTCCCTTGAGTTTTCCGTTGGCTAGCTTGTTCAGCGCCTTCTTCGCCACCGGGCGCTCCACGGCAACAAAGGTGGAAAAATCGAACAGCTGGATCTTGCCGATCTGCTTGCCATCGATACCGCCTTCGCCAGTGAGCGCGCCGACCACATCGCCGGCGCGTACTTTCTGTTTTTTACCGCCATCAATCTGCAGGGTAGACATGACAGGCCGAGTAGGACTGAATCCGCGGGGCAGTTCCGGCACTTCCTGCAGGGTGATTTTCTGCTGCATCAGCTCTTCCAGCCGCTCCAGCTTGTAGATCTCTTTCTTGCTGACCAGAGATAGCGCCACACCCTTCTGCCCTGCCCGCCCGGTACGTCCCACGCGGTGCACATGCACTTCCGGATCGCGGGAGAGATGGTAATTCACCACCACAGGTAGTTCTTCGATATCCAGTCCACGTGCGGCCACATCGGTTGCCACCAGGATGGACGCGCTGCCGTTAGCAAACAGGGCCAGCGTGCGGTCGCGATCTTTCTGTTCCATATCACCGTGCAGGGCGAGCGCGGCAAAGCCTGCGCGCTTCAGCGTCTGCGCGGCTTCATCGGTTTCTTTTTTGGTATTGCAGAACACCAGAGCGGACGAAGCATCGTGATTGGCAAGCAGCTGATACAACGCTGCGGGCCGCGCTTCGTTATTTTCCACCCGGTAGTAATTCTGCTCGATGGAGCTCTTGGTATGTGTTGCAGCTACCTCAACTTTCACCGGATTACGCAGAACCCGGGTGGCCAAAGCATCAATGGTTTTGGGATAGGTGGCAGAGAACAGCAGCGTCTGCCGCTGCTGTGGCAGCTCGGCCAAGATCTGGTCCAGCACTGCCTGGAAGCCCATATCCAGCATGCGGTCGGCCTCGTCCAATACCAGCGTCTCCACGTTGCCCAGGTCGAGGTTACCCTTGCGCAGGTGGTCCTCAATACGGCCAGGGGTACCCACCACAATATGGGCACCGTGTTTGAGGGAGCCGATCTGAGGACCGAAGGGCATACCACCGCACAGTGTAAGGATCTTGATGTTGTGAATGGCGCGGGCCAGCTTGCGCAATTCCCGCGCCACCTGGTCCGCCAGCTCGCGGGTGGGACACAAGACCAGCGCCTGCACCCGAAACCGCTCAACCCGCAGCTTGTGCAGCAGGCCGAGACCAAACGCCACCGTCTTACCAGACCCTGTCTTGGCCTGGCCGATCACGTCCTCACCGGCGACAATCGCCGGCAGCGCCGCGGCCTGAATTTCGGTCAGACGCTCATACCCCAGGTCTTCCAGGTTCTTCAAAAGCGGTTTTTGCAGTGGCAGAGACTGGAATTCGCGAGGGTGATTGGATTCGGGAGTGGTCACAGAATAGGCTCAGTTGGGGAAAATAGCGGCGTATTGTAGGCAAGAACCGAGCTATTTCCCATCGGAAACCGCCACCAGGTCGTGCAGGTCCGCCAGCTCACAAGCTGGTTTATTCACTGGAACTTGTAACCAATAGAAAGGGACTGAATGTTCAGTCCCTTTCTATTCTGAGAGGTTAATCCTGCAGTAACCATCTACAGGTTAGCGATCTCGATCATCATCGCCGTGTACATTTTCAGATTCAGGCGCAGTTGATCCACGGTAATGAACTCGTGCTCTGAGTGGCCCGTGTAGGCCTTCCCCGGCATCGACGGCCCAAAGCTGACCGCGTTCGGCAACAACTTGGCATTGGTAGACCCGCCGATGGATACCGGGCCCGCATCTTCAATACCGGTGAAGTGACGAAACACCTCCAACAGTGGTTGCACATGCGGTGCATCGTCCGCGCGGTAAGGCTCGCCCAAGCTCACGCCCACATCGGCCATCTGGATACCCGTCTCTTTCTGCCAGCTGTCGATGGCGCTGTGGATCTGCTTGTCCAGTAGCTCAGCGGACTTGCCGGTGGGGCGGCGCAGGTTTAGGTAGCTGGTAACGCCCTTGTCATCGGCCTTCACCATGGTGAGAGCACCCGTCATTGGCCCCATAAAGTCATCGCTGTAGGCGATATCGCCAAACTGCTCGGCGACGATGCCGGTGCCAATCAGGTCGTTGATATAACGCACGGTGGCGCCGGCCGCATTGGCTGGCCAATCGTCGTTGCCCAGCGCATCTGCCAGGAAGGCAATGGCATTGACACCGTGTTCAGGCTCGGAGCTATGGGTTGCCGCACCGCGCGCGGTGATTTCCAGTACGTCACCCTTTTTCTCGAATTCGAACTTCACCTTCGGGTGAATCGCGGCGCGGGCTCGGATCGCCTCCTCCAGTGCGGGAGTCGGGTTGACAATGCTGGCATGGGCCTCATCCGGCACCTGGCTGCGGAAGTAGCCGCCGTGGAAATCGCTCAGGTAAGGCTTGTTCTTGTCCGCCAACGCAGAATCGGCAAAGGTCGCGCGGATTTCGCTCCAGCCTTTCTCAGCGGTCACCACCGGGTAACTAGCATCGATGGTGATGTTGTAGGCGGGCATATCGTAATCTTTCAAGAATGCCTTGAGCGGCTCCCAGTCCGATTCCTCGGCCATGTACACAATCAGCTCCACGCGCCGCTTCATCGGCACGCCTTTGTCCTTGATGGCCTTCATCGCATAGAGGGCGGTGGCAATCGGACCCTTGTCATCCTCACTGCCGCGGGCAATCAACTTGCCTGGCTCACTGCTACGGTCAAGTTCAAACGGGCTCTGCTTCCACTTGGCCGGATTGGCAGGCTGCACATCACCGTGGGTGACAATACCGATCTTCTCCTCCCCCTGCCCCATGGCGACAATCACCACATAGCCGCGGTCCTCACACTCGAGACCCAGTGCTTCGGCTTTGTCACACAGGGTACGCTTGAAGCCGGCGAATTCGGGATTCTTCTCCAGCGGCTGGTCTTCACGCGCTACGGTCTTGAACCGGACCAGCTCGGCGAGAGTGTCGGTCATTGTCGCTTCGTATTTTTTCACCGCGTAGTCCGCGGTCTTTTGCGCTGCGGGCGAGACATCCGCCGCTGCGGCAAGCGGGCATAGCAGCATCGAAGCCGCTATCCGTAAAATTTTGGAACGGAACTTCACAGGGCACTCCATAGTTCGGGGTTAAGTACTTTGGGTATAGAAATCGTAGAAAGGCGGGATTGTACCCTTGCTCAAGCGTCCAATCCCACCACACGCGACCCGGTGACGACTAGCTGCGACCTGGCGAAGTTCAGGTAGACTTTACGTTAGCGACTACAGGGAAAATTTTCCTGCTGAAGCGCTATCATCTTTTCAAACGGCCGCAAAATTGCCTGGAAATCGCAGTCCGGTTCCAACTGCTGCATCGCCATCATGATGCTCTCTATGGTCGACAAACTGTTTTCCATCGAGGAGTGCCGGATTTGATAACCGGACTGCAAGTCACCCTCAAAGCTGACCCGGGGTAGCTGCTGCAGCATCGGGTGCATGTGCAGAATTTTCTTGGACTTTTTCCAGGTTGCATCGATCACCACCAGCTGCTCCAGTGACGCCGCGAGTGTCGAGCCCGGCGCCACCTGCTCCACTTCCGGCAGCCAGGCGAGGGACGGGTATAGCAAGGCCGAATTGGGCTTTAACAACTGCGCCAAATCGTGGACTGCCAGCTGCTCGGCCACAATCAATTCACTATTATCCAGGCACAGCTGCGCCATGCGCCCGGTATTGAACGGGTGCTTCTGCTCCAGCGGGTGCTGTATGATCAACACCCGGATTCGATTGGGAATATAGACCAGCGCGCTGCAGTAGCAGACATTGAGTGGACGTTGGCAGGTAGGACAGACTTGGCGCGGCATAGATAATGGCAAGTGATGCTTTCGGGACAGATTCTCTCTCGGTGCAGTGGCTCTCGGATGCGGAGATGCCACTCGCCAACAAATTCTATCGTGCGCACAAGTTTCGCGGTAAGGCGAAGCGGCACGACCCCTGCGCTGTGGTCAGGGATGGACAGCATACCATCATCGCCTGCGGATGCCTGCGACAGCTGACAGATAGCCAGTTACTGGCGGGCGTAGCCGTGGCGCCGGAATGGCAGGGCCGCGGCGTTGCACGGTTGCTGCTGAAGAGCATGGCCGAAAAGTACGACACACAGACCTTTACCTTCCCCTACCGGCACTTGGTGCTGTTTTACGAGTCCCTCGGGTTTATAGATGTAGCCCCCGACGGGCAGCCTTCCGCCATTGCCGACCGCTTTCATACCTACCAGCAACAGGGGCGCGATATTATCGTGATGCGCTATCGGCCCGGTACAAGCTCGTGAGTTACGAACATATCCATAAATTCGTTAACCGGCGTGCTCTCAAGCAGCTTCTGATCCTTGCATAGAGCGAA
This sequence comes from Microbulbifer mangrovi, assembly GCF_002009015.1. Lineage (GTDB taxonomy): Bacteria > Pseudomonadota > Gammaproteobacteria > Pseudomonadales > Cellvibrionaceae > Microbulbifer > Microbulbifer mangrovi. The sequence continues at coordinate 41,517 of NZ_LZDE01000341.1, forward strand.
AATTGCCGCACAGCGCCCGGACGGGAATCGTGTTGCCAGGTTGGTGCGGAATTTTTCCTCAAGCAACGGGATACCCTCCTGCCTGCGCCGCCTGTGCCCTATCGGGTATTCCACTTCCACCTTCTTCGTCGCAGTTCCATCGACAAAAAAGACCTGAACCGCATTGGCGATAGAGCGCTTGGTCGGATCCAGGTAATCGGCGGAGTATCGGACGTCTTCCATCACTTCGATTCTTTCCCGAAGCCGGTCTATTTCCGGGTGCGCACGATGGAAACTGTCTTCGTAGTGTTCGGCCTTCAGATCGCCGAAAAGCAGCGGAACCGCCGTCATGTACTGCAGGCAGTGGTCACGGTCGGCCGGGTTGGCTAGCGGACCAGATTTGGAAATGATACGAATGGCGGATTCATGCGTGGTGATCACGATACGGTCGATATCACCGATACGCCCGCTCAGCTGGGGATGCAGGATCACCGCAGCCTCGCAAGCGGTCTGGGCGTGGAATTCGGCAGGGAAAGAGAGTTTGAACAGGACGTTTTCCATCACATAGCTGCCGTAGCCTTGCGGGAACTTGAACTCGCGCTCGCGTGCTGGCTTCACTTCCTGATCAGCCACAGTCTTGCTGAACAGTACATCGTAGAACCCCCACTGCTCCGCGGTCAGCGCACCCGGTATACCCATCTCGCCGCGCATGGCGATATCCGCCAGGCGCACACCACGGCTGGTAGCATCGCCGGCGGCCCAGGATTTTCGCGAACCGGCATTGGGAGCATGGCGGTAGGTACGCAGTGCACTACCGTCCACCCATGCCTGTGACACGGCCGCCATTACTTGCTCGCGGCTGCCGCCTTTTAGCTTGGTGGCCACTGCCGCCGAGGCAACCCGTACCAGCAATACATGGTCCAGCCCTACCCGATTAAAACTGTTTTCCAGCGCCAACACACCCTGGATTTCATGGGCGCGAATCATGGTATCGAGCACCTGACGCATCGTGAAAGGTGGCCGGCCCTGCGCGACGTGTTTCTGCGACAAGTAATCGGTTACCGCGAGTATGGCACCGAGGTTGTCCGATGGGTGTCCCCACTCCGCTGCCAGCCAGGTGTCGTTGAAATCCAGCCAGCGTATACAGCAACCGATATCCCACGCAGCCGTGATTGGGTCGAGGCGTAAATCGGTGCCGGGCACACGGGCACCGTTCGGCACCACGGTGCCATCGACAATCGGCCCCAGGTGCTTGGTACATTCGGCAAACTGTAAGGCCAGCAGCCCGCAACCCAGCGTATCCATTAAGCAATTGCGGGCGGTATCAAAGGCCTCCTCGGAGGTGATGCGATAGTCCAACACATAGTCGGCAATATCCTGGATTACTTGATCGTAATCAGGGCGGACGTTTTCTGTGACGGTACCATTCATAGGCCGGTTCTCTTCAATCGCAGGTTGAAGGATAGCCATGTGGGATCAGATGTTCGCAGCGACAATTGCCCACGTGAAATATCGCGCAAACCGTAGTCGTGCAGAGACGATACGTCTAATCTGCATAAATTAATGACCTGATTAATGGAGGTTCCATGGAAGCGTTCCCGCACGAGTACAAGGTAGCCGCACGCGCCGCGAGCGAAGGTGAAGTCACACTGACAGCCGATGGGATCGAGCCCATCGTCTCGGCGGCACCCATCCAGTTCGATGGCCCAGGAGACCGCTGGTCCCCCGAGGATTTGCTGGTGGCTGCGGTGGCGGATTGCTTTATTCTGACGTTCCGCGCCATCGCCAAGCACTCGAAACTGGAGTGGGCATCATTGGAATGCAGCGCCACAGGCACTCTGGATAAGGATGGGCGCAAGACCTGCTTCACAGCGTTTACCATCAACGCCTGGCTGGAAGTGCCCGAAGGCACAGATATGGAAAAGGCACACAAACTGCTGGAGAAATCCGAGGAAAGCTGCCTCGTGACCAACTCCCTGAATGCTGAGGTTACACTCAAGGCGGAAGTCATAAACACGTAAAACTCGCACAATTCTTGTTCAACAAACAACCAACATTAAAAGCAATTCGAATTTTCGCGCCATATGGTAATCTTGCTGTGCGTATTTAAACGACAAAAATAAGAGCACAGGAGTTCTCAAACATGGAAAACAATCCATATAGCGCGCCGACTTCCGACCTGTCAGAGGCAACGGAAGATCTGATCTCAGGCAATTTTCAGCGTTTCAGTGCCTGGTGGGTATTTTTACTCTCCATCGTCACCCTGGGTATTTATCCCGTGTACTGGGTTTTCACCCGTGCCCAAACTGCTAACCGTATCCACGAAAAGCAGATCACAGCCGCCTGGCTCGTGGCGATGGTAGCCCTGTACGCGCTCACCTTTGCGGCAGAGTTCATTTTCCCTGAAATGGAAGGACTCTACCTGCTGGTTAACGTCGGGTATCTGGTGGCTTACCTCACCTGCCTGTTCAAGGTCAAAAACCGCTTACAGGATCTGATGAGCAAAAGCACTGGCTCCACCTATACCCTGGGCCCGGTTCTCACGTTCTTCTTCAACGCGATTTATCTGCAGTACAAGATCAACGAGTTTATTGACCTGAACCAGCCGTCCGCCGACCAGCAGACAGCTGCTTAAACAAAAAAGGGCGGTAATCCCCGCCCTTTTTATTGCCGGCGAACCGACGGCCATGTTCGTCGCTCATTCTAAACTGTCCGCATTCCCCCCGTATTCTCCCCACACCGCCCCCGCCGGGATAGCCAATTAGCCGCCGATAATTTGATCTAGACTTGGACTGGCCACAGTTCGGGCCGATCTCACCGTCGGAGGGGCCCTTTATGACTACCAGCACAGCGACCCGGGCACGATTGGTCTTCGCGACCATGGTACTCGCCGGCGTCATCGCAGGCGCGATCTGGTACTACCAGACGAGCGGTCGCTTTCAGACCTATCAGATTCTGACCGAAGACTCGGTGTCCGGGCTTATTGCCGGTGCACCCGTTGAGTTCCACGGCGTAGATGTCGGCAGAGTCACCAAGGTGGAACTTACCGGCCCCAGTTCCGTACGCATCCTACTGGATGTCGAAAAGGACGCTCCCGTGTCCAAAGCAACCGTTGCCACCATCACCGCACGTGGACTCGCTACCCGTGGGTTTACCGGCTATGTCTACGTGCTGCTGGAGAACACGGGTACCGACCAGGGTCCACTCACCGTCGCCCCCGGAGCGCGCTATCCGCGCATACCCAACACCCCTTCCCGCTCGGTCAACCTGGATACCGCGATCAGCCAGGTCAACCAGAACGTGCAATCGCTGACCGAATTACTGCAGTCCATGCTGGATGAAAACACCATCGCCGCCTTTCAGCAGGCGATCGGCAATCTGCAGCAGGTCACCCAGGTGCTTGCAGAGAACCAGCAGAGGCTCAGTGCCATCATCGCCAATACCGAGCACGCCAGTGGCCGACTAGGTCCGCTGCTGGATTCGAGCAGCGACACCGTCCATGCATTGCAGCAGGTCAGCGAAATGCTGGCAGCAAATGAGCAGCGTCTAAATGGCATAATCACCAACACCCAGCAGGCGAGTGTTCAACTCGGGCCGCTACTGGATGCGAGCAGTGATTCTGTCAATGCACTCCAGCTTCAGGTGCTGCCAGAGGCCTACCGGTCAATGGCCACCCTGAATCAGCTGACCAATTCCATGACGCGCCTGACCGACAAGATCAACCGCGATCCGTCCATTCTCCTGCGCGGCAGTACACCTCCGCCGCTTGGGCCAGGCGAAACCGAATGAGTGAAAGGGGGTATGCCAGCACACTGTCTCATACCAAAACAGCCGTCTGTCTTGTGGTGGTCGCTTCCGCAATTCTGATTTCCGGCTGCACACTATTTTCCCCGGTGGAAAGCGACGAGCGGGTGGCTGTAATCAACAAGGTTCCCCGTGAAATTCCCCTGCGACAAACACATCGGGCAACATTGCTCGTTTTACCCCCCAGCATTAACCCGGTATATGACACCATTCGCATGGCCTATCGCACGGAGCCGCATCAGGTGGGCTATTACCGTCACCACCAATGGGGTGCAACGCCAGCGCAAATGCTCCTTCCGTTGCTGGCGCGCACGCTGGAGAAAACGCAATACTTTGATGCGGTAGCCACACCGCCCTACTTCGGTCCACACAGCCATGCGCTGCAAATAGAGATTGTAGAGTTCATGCAGGACTTCACCGCCACACCGGCAACTCTCCATCTTTTACTGCGGGTTCAGCTTATTGACGGTAAATCAACCCGGATCATCGCAAGCAGAACCATATCGGTATACGAGCCCATGCTACATGTGTCGCCCAGCGCGGGCGTGGTAGCAGCCAACGATGCCGCCGCGAATGCTTTGCAGGAGACAGCGCAGTTTGTACTGGAACAAATGCCGCAAACCGCACATTAATCTTGAGTGCCGGGCAAAATTTTCTTCAGGGTGTTATCCCGCGAAATAAAGTGATGCCGCAATGCGGCACCGGCATGCAGCAGGATGAAACCAATCAGGGCATATCCGAGCCACTTGTGCACCTCGATCAATAGCTGATAGCGATACTCATTGTGCGGGATTAAATCGGGTAACCGAATACCGAAGAAATACACCGGAATACTCGCGGCCGAAGACATCAACCAGCCACTGATCGGCAAAGCAAACATAAACGCGTAAAAGCACAGATGGACAAAGCGCGCGGCGATCTTTTGCCAATCTGGCAGTTCGCTCACCAACGCAGGTAATGTGTTACCCACACGCCATGCCAGCCGCACCATAGCCAACCCCAGGGCCAATACGCCGTACTCCTTGTGGTACACGATCAGCGTCAGTTTTGTTTTGTCGAAACCGACATCGGGAAGCCCACTCATATACACACCAAGCACGATGAGCGCGATGAGCAATACCGCCATTAGCCAATGGAGCAAAATGGCGACTGCGCCATAATGCCGGTCCGTGTTCGTCAGCCTAGTCATTCGTCGCAACAGCCAGTCAGACACTATTCACACATAATAGTGTGCCTTGAAAGCTTACATCCGCGGCAACCACATACCCATGCTCGCGGCAAAGATACCGGTGGCCATAAACACCGTCAGCGGCACCAGGGTGCTCACGAAGGCAATCTGAGTGCGGTGCCCAGCTTCGCGCTTCTGACAATGGAAATACCACTGCAACATGGCCAGCGGAACCAGGTACTGACCAAGGCCGAGTGCATACACGAAAGGTCCGGTGAACGATTCCCAATCGATTCCCCAGCCACCGGTGAGCATCGCCCAACCCATCAGGACTACACGAAAGAACCACACCGCGCTGGCAACCATGAACAGGCGTAGGGCCCAGCGCCGGTGCTCTGCAATCCGACCGGCCAAGACGTTGTGCAACGCCATAAATGCAAACACCAGGATCAATACGCCGTCGATCGAAATGGTGATCTGAGACCACAGGTTACCAACGCTGTGACGCGTCCAGATCATGTACAGCCCGCCCACACTGCTAAGTACGGCAGCCAGCAGGTAGCTGCGGCCCAGCCAGCGGTGGAACATGGGAGCGTACCGGCGTACGGCAGGAACCAGCTGCAGCGGGCCGCCACCGATCACAATCGCAGCCAGCAGCACATGCGCTACCGCCGCCAGATTGCCCAGGGTATCGCCCTCGCGAAAACCCGCTGGCAGGTGATCAAGACCCTGCAGCCCATGCAGTCCCGACTGAGCAATCGGCGGGTAGAACACGGCGAGAATGTAGGCAAGGAATATCCCGTGGCCGATCGCCGCAATACTGAACCAGGTTGTTACGGACAGATTGACAGCCCGCCTTGTATCGAATGGACGAATTTGTGTTGAGCTGAGTACAGCGTCGTTCATGTTGTTTCTCCAGGCATTGGCTAAATGTGCCTGGCGAGAATGGTCCGTGTTTTCGGGCATCAGAACATCGGCCGCAGGCCGGATTCTCACCTCCCCCAAAAGGTGGAGACGGCACTGCGATCGCCTCCGCCGCAAGTCTCATGACAGCTGGCCACACCTGGTTTAGCATTCGGAAATGAAATTGCCGTCCTACAAAATGCAGGTTCCGAACTCGCTCAACGCCAGTACCGAGTTGCCCAGGCTTCCGGTCTGGCAGCCACTGCGCGGGCCATTCGAGCGCTGGCCCCAGCTGACCGATCTACTCATCGCCCTGCTCGCCTTTTTGCTGACGCTGCTGATGTGGTCTCGCCAGAATGCAAACGACGTACTGGCGTTGCACAGCCTGGGGGATGTCGGCGCCTTTCAATGCGCCTTCGTGGGCTGCTTCGCCCTGTTGTGGCGTCGCACCCACCCCTCTCAGGTACACGCCGTTGTGCTTGGCGCCACGCTGATACTGGAGCTGGGCTTGCCGGCAGAAGGTATCGTGGCCCTGGCGTTTTCGCTCTACAGCCTTGGCCGCTATGAAGCCAACGCCAGAATCAGTTTGATCGCGGTGCTGGCAACGCTGGCGTTTGTGGTGCTGGACGAGCGGTTACTGGTTCAGCTCACCGCCGGTGGTACGGTGGCTGTCGTACTCGCTTGGGCCCTGTGGCACACAGGCCGCAGGCTGCGCTTTCGCGGCGAACACCTTCGCTTGCTGCAAGAACGCGCCGAGTATCTGGAACGCGAGCGCACCGCGGAATCCGAGCGCGCTGTAGCCGCCGAGCGCACCCGGATCGCACGCGAGATGCATGACGTGGTGGCGCATCAGGTTAGCCTGATGACAGTCCAGGCCGGCGCTGCCAGGACCATCTGTCGCAACAATCCAGAGGCGGCCAGTGAAGCCATGGCGGCGGTGGAGGCTGCTGGTCGACACGCCCTGTCGGAAATGCGCCATTTACTGGGCGTGCTGCGCCCTGCCGATAGAGAAACGTCGCTCGCACCGCAACCAGATCTGGGAGACCTCCCTGCCCTGGTCGAAAAAGTCCGGCAAGTCGTGGCCAGGGTGGAGTTTGAAACCCGCGGTCAGGTCGAAGAGGTGCCCGCCAGAGTCGGCCTCGCCGCCTATCGCATCATCCAGGAATCATTGACCAACATCATCAAGCATGTCGGCGCCAAAGCCAGTGTGCAGGTGGGCGTGTGCGTTGCCTCTGATCATGTTGCGATCCGCGTGCAGGATGACGGGCACGGCGCCGACGAGCCGTCCATTGACGAACAACAAAGTGCCGGGCATGGCATCGCGGGTATGCGCGAACGGGCGGAACTGCTCGGCGGCCACCTGCGCGCCAGGGTAATCGAAGGCGGTGGCTTTGAAGTAACTGCACAACTGCCGACTACGGAAGGAAGAACCAGATGATACGAGTCATGGTGGTGGATGATCAGGCACTGGTAAGGCGTGGTTTTGCCCTGGTGCTGGATAACGAACCCGATATTCAGGTGGTGGCCGAGGCAGGCACCGGCCTTACGGCAATCGCGGCCGCACGCGAGCACCAGCCGGACATCATCCTGATGGACATCCGCATGCCGGAAATGGACGGGCTGGAAGCCACCGCGCGCATTTTGCAAACAGAGAAAAAAGCCGAGGCTGGTGACACTCCCTGCCGGGTCATCATCCTCACCACCTTCGATCCCGACGAATACGTATTCCGCGCCCTGCGGGCGGGAGCCAGCGGCTTTGTGCTGAAGGATATTCCACCGGAGGCGCTGGTGGAGGCAGTGCGTACTGTTGCGGATGGTGGTGCCATGCTCGCACCGGGTATTACCCAACGTCTGATCAGCCAGTTCGCACAGAAGTTAGGGACAGGACGCAATCTGGCCGAACGATTGGAGCGTTTAACCGCGCGCGAGCGCGAGGTGCTCGCCGCGATTGCTGATGGCAAGAGCAATGCCGAAATTGCCGAGGCCCTGTTTATTGGGCCGGCCACCGTCAAAACCCACGTATCCAGCGTGCTGTCCAAACTGGGATTGCGCGATCGGGCGCAGGCAGTTGTGTTCGCCTACGAATGTGGGCTGGCCAACGCCGGAGGGCGCGATGTCGGCTTCTAGCGCAATACAAAGTGTGCAGCACAATAGTCTGTACAGACTCGCCGCTGTTGGCGCCCTACTCCTGAGTATTTTCCTTGCCCTGGGCGCTTACGGCCATTTTGTCGCCGTCTGGTTGCAATTAGCGGGTGAAGATACTGCGTTATTGCGCCGCCTACTGCTGATGCTGCCCGGTGTGACCCTCGCCGGCACCGCCACGTTGAATATCCTCTTCAGCAAACCGCTCTGGCAAGCACGTGACTACGCACTGACCGCCACCCTGACAGGCAATCTCGCGGCCATGCTTTATTTGATCTACCTAATGATACAAGGTGTGCCCGACCACCCCATCGGTGTCTTCCTTGCATTGGAGATGTCGTTAGTCATCCTGCTGCTGGGTATACGGGCCGGGCTGGTATGGCCGGTAGAGGCCAACTGATCCCCAAGTTCCATGCCAGTAGGCCTCCTGCTGTCCGCGACATCGCATCGACCTACTTTCCGAGTTGCAAGCCTGCCCGGACATTCTGAGTGTACACTGCTGACTCGTTAACTACCTTTCTGCACCTCAACCACATCGGGCAGAGAATAGGCCCCATCAAGCACCGACTTCCCCGGGCGATATATACGAAACAGAAAATTCCAGCCATCACTGGTATCGACACGGTTGGCGAAATCTCCACAGGCCTCTTCAGAGCCGAAATATGCTGTGAAAGAGCCATCGTCATTCAACTTGGTATTAGCTTCATTTAAAACGTTGTTTTCGCTTTTCATGAATCCGTCTTTACCGTAAACGGTAATAGACCAAAAGCCGTCGTTATCGGGCACTTGATAGTTAGCGGAATAACACTTATCGGCACTTGCAGTTGCTGGCTGATAATTCAAATATATCGCTTCGGATTCCGGGAGAAGACCCCAGGCTGCTGCAGCAGCGAAGTGCCGGGTTTTCTCATTCACGTCTCCGCGCTTGCCCATCATTCCGGCCCAGCTATCGAACTTCTTACTACCGGCTTCATATTCGCTGCGCAAAGCGTCGAGCGAATTCCGATCCCATTGAAACCCGGGAAACTCACCACCGGTTTTAGAGGTCACCTTGAACTGGTCTTGCAGACTATTGACCAAGGCAACGTCTAGCTCACTTGTGGGATCTTTTAACTGAATACGGATAATGACGTACAAAAAGCGGGTATCGCCCTTCACCGTATGCGTGCCGGGATCGTGGATGATATCTACCACGTAGTGATCATTGTCGATGATATATACGGAAGCATAACGATCATCCGGCAGTTCCGGGAAGTTGATGGTGATTCCATCCTTGGCATCGAACACACCACCAGAATAGAGCACATCCCGGTTCATACGGATAACTGTCTGGTTATCGAGCGGTGTCGGCTTACGGAAATGAAAAAACTTGTTGGTCCCGCCGGCATTCTCAATCATCGCGGCATACATATTGTCGGTTTCCGCGCGGATGAAGGTATCAGCTGTTACTCTTTTTGCATCTTCCGACTGCACCTGAACAGCAGCTAAAGCAAACAACATCAAGCCGGCAAATGTCAGTATTCTCACACGCATCAAACGTTCCCTTATAAGTACGGCACACCAGCTAACAGTCTAGTGATGTACGGATGCGTTCGATGACAGCTGCTTATAACTATTCGCTCGGAAACACCGCACCCCTAAAAAAGGATAGTTATGGCCAAATGGCTAGCTGACGCCAGCCGCTACCCAGCGGCTGATTGAGCGGCCATCGCGTAATCGATGGCCGCACAAACTGCAACCGCTTGCGCGGTGTTGCACTGTTCCGGCGTGGCACGGGGGCTGTCAGGGTAGACTTCGGTGGTGGTTTTGTACGTAGCGCTGGTAATGCTGGCGCACAGGCCCAACTTTTTAAGCGGATACTCGATAACCCCCCGGGCGACTACCGGTGAGCCGATGATTTCGTTGTTGTCATCGGCCGGGGCGATATGGGTAACCTTCTCTACCGCGGCGATCACCGCCTGCTGAAATTCGGGCTGCGGGTTCTCGCTGTCGTCCACCAGGTAGAAGCCATCGGGAATGCCACCCGGGGCAAACGGCTTACCATCGCGGGCGGCCAGTGCGGGGCGGAATTCGGTTTCGTCGGTATCGGTGGTCTCGTGCAGGTCGATATGCATCACTACCTGATCGCGTACGGGTGCCACCAGTCTCATCAGCGCCGCGGACTCTTCCGCCGGGCTGTTGTCGTAGAAGGAGCGGTTCGGGTCGATGGCGTTCGGGTTCCAGCGGTGGATGCGCTCGTAACCCCAGGGACTTACGCAGGGTGCCACCAACAAGTTGACGCGACCGGCGTACTCCGCAGCATGCTGATCCACAAACTGCAGCGCACCGTGTACGCCGCTGGTCTCGTAGCCATGTACCCCGCCCGTCACCAGCACCACCGGCAGATCGTCATTCCAGTCACGGCTACGGATCGCCAGCAGCGGAAAGTGCTCATTGCCGTATTCCAGACGGCCATACTCCTCAACGTCAAAGCGATCACGCAAGCGCTCGATCTTATTTACCACTTCAGATTCGTAGCTGCGATGACGGGTCTGTCGCGACAGCCATTCGGCGCGTTCCGCGCCGCCCCAGGGCGTGCCGGGGGTACCGATTGGATAGAAGTCGAGGGAAGTCGTCATAGCGCTTGTTCTCCGATGATGAGCGGGGGAGGCATTCTACACCGCGAACAGGCCCAGCTGGCCATCCACCAGCGCGTCAAAATCCAAGTCTATGAAAGGCAATATGGTCACGGCCGCTGGGTCGGCCGCTCGCCCAGATCAATGCGCGAGTGCGATATACAGAGCAATCGCTCCTACCACTAGCAGCGCGATGGCCCAGATCAAATCGAAGTTGATCCACTGTTGCCGCAGCACCGCGAGCCCCAGTTTGCGGTAGACGATCCAGGCAACGGCGCCCATGACCAGTAGCATCGCCAGTGAGTGTAATACGACCGCCAGCACAAGGTTACCGCTGCCGGACACAGCCATGTGATGGCCTGAATGGGCACCGCCGTGAGCGTCGGCCAGGCCCAGCAGCGCCGGCACCAGCATCAGGCCGGCACCGTGCGCGCTGGCCATCAGAAAAGACCAGAAAAACAGGTCGCGATTGCCGACTTTCATGCCCACCCAGCGCGGATGCCGGTAGTAATTGGCGAGTTTGTAAAAACCGAACGTCAGTAGCAGCACCGCGGTCAGCCAGCGCAGTGCGGAAAGCGAGATCCATTGCAGCCCGGCAAACACCAGCACAACCACGGCGGCGATTGCCGCGGCGTGGCCCACAGCAATCGGCAGCAATGAAACCCAGATGACCTTTTCGCTATGCTGCTGCAGCCCCCGCGACAGCGCAAACAGCCAACCCATACCAGGGTTCAGCCCGTGAAAGGCGCCCAGCGCGATAACGGCCAGCCAAGGTGCAACTGCCTCAGGAAGGGTAACAGTAGGAATCTGTAGAAGCGTCACCACCCTCAAGCCTCACCTGGTGCACGCGGGTAGTGCCGAAATCGATAAAGAAATCCGGGTCCAGACGCATACCGCCATCGGGATCCGTGTTCACTTTCACCATCCAGCCAGTCATCCCCTCCGGATAAAACTGGTCGTCCCAGCTGCTGTAGAGCGAATTGGTGAAATACACCCGGCGCCCGTCGCGGCTGATTTCCACCATTTGCGGTGCACCGAGTAATGGCCAACTTTTTTTCGGGTGTCCCTTTTTCGCCACGATGCCACCGATCTCTACCTTGCCGGTCAATTTCGGGTTAAACGGATCCGATACATCGTACTGGTGCAGTTCGCCGATCCCCCAGCAGGCCACATAGAGAAAGCGATCGTCGAGGGACAGGTCGATATCCGACACCAGTGGCGGCACCGCCTTGAAAGGTTTCAGCGCCGGCGGCAGATCCGCCTCGTCAGCGGGCACCGGCGGAATGGTGATGACCTTTTTCATCTGCCACTCGTCGTTTTCCCGGTACCAGGTCCACACAGACGCGGACAGGTCCTCGGTACTGACCACAACACCGGCAAAACCATAGTGTTTGGTGGGATCGTGGGCCGGGCGCAGCTCCAGCAGCATCTGATGCTCTGCACCGATATCGACGGACTGTTTCAGTTTTCGTTTACGCAGATCCCAAAAATGAATGCGGTGCCCATACTTGTTCGCCAGCAGGTCTTCCGGAACCAGGCCATTTTCAAATTGTGACGGCTTGGCCCACTCGCTACTGATCAGCACATCTTCCGCCAGATGCCACCAGAAATCGTAAGCCAGTTTCTGGTCGCCGCGATCCAGCTCCCAGGGGCCGACCACCTCAAAACTGAAGTGATCCAAAAGAAAGATACCGCCGGGGCCGTCGTCGCCATTGGCAGACCCCATGGCAGAAACGTAGATGGCGTCGGGGCCACAGTGCACCGTGTGTGGCCGACTGTAACCGGACTTGGCCATCACCGTTTCCGGTTCCAACGTTTTCACAATCTGCGGCTGGCGCGGATCCGGTTTGGTATCGATGATATAGATCCGAGAACTGCGCAGCCCCGGCACCACCAGGTAGCGACGCTCCAGATGGGGATGGGGCGCATAAGGGCACAGTGCTGAACTGCACGCATTCCAGCCAAAGTGATGCAGTTCATCACCAATATTGGGCAGCTCCAACGTGTGCACAACCTGACTGTAAGTATCAGACCCCGGTTCCAGGTCCACGACGCAGATGGCATCCGGCTTACCACCTCCGGTATTCAGTGCGGCGACATAGGCATGACGTTCTGGTGGCGCCTGCATGGCCATTTTTGCCGAAGGGTAAAAAGACGGATCCGGTTTCCACAAAGCCATTGCTTCACTCCCGTTTTTAGCTCGCCGCTAACTGTCGAATCGCTGGCAGTATAGTGAGCAATCGTTCGGGGATAACTTAACTCCGGCTTAAGAAAACCAGACATGCGCCGAAATTCGCCTTCAGAAAAATGATACGACGAACAGCGCTCTCTGGCGGAATTCTGTGGCGGCTTAGATACCGATATTTAGTCTATAGCGCCGAATAGGCCCAACTGCCCATCCACCAGGCTGTCAAAATCCAGGTCGATGAAAGGCAATATGGCATCGGCCACCGGCTTGAGCTGTTTGTCGATATAGTGCTGGTAATCGATTGGTGACTGGCGGTAGTCCACTGGCTCGGGGCCGTTGAGGGTGATCACGTAGTGAATCCAGCCCTTGTTCTGATATTTGGGTGATAGCCCCTGCTGGCGGCGGTGCTCGTCGGCCAACCGCGCCGCGCGCACCTGGGGCGGTACGTTTTTTACGTATTGCTCCAGCTTGCGCCGGAGCCGCTTGCGGTACACCAGCTGCTCGTCCATCTCCCCTGCCCGGGTTTTCTCCACCGTCTCGCGGATATAGTCGGATGGATCTTCACCCTTAAACACCATCCCGTAGAGTTGGGGCTGGAATTGCTTGGCCAGGGGCGTCCAGTCGCTGCGCACGGTTTCCAGGCCCTTGAATACCAGCTTTTCCTCATCCCCGTTCACCACCAGGCCCGCATAGCGTTTCTTGGAGCCGGCCTCCGAGCCGCGAATGGTGGGCATTAGAAAACGCTGGTAGTGGGTTTCGAATTCCAGCTCCAGTTCGCACTCCAAAGCCAGCTCTTCTTTGAGCTTATTCTGCCAGCGCGTATTGATCTCACTGGCCAGATCCTTGCCGATCGCATCAGCCTCTTCCGGGCTGGGTCGGCCGCTCAGCCAGACAAAGGTGGAATCGGTATCGCCGTAGATGACCTGGTGTTTCCCTTCATCAATCTCCTCAATCCAGCGGGCCGTCTGTTGCATGATCTCGTGACCGCGCAGGGTGATGGAGCTGGCCAGGCGCGTGTCGTAAAAACGGCAGCCGCCACTTCCGAGCACCCCGTAGAAGGAGTTCATGATGATCTTGATGGCCTGGGAGCGGGCGGCATCCTGCTCCTGCTTGGCGATATCCCGCTGGGCCCAGAGATTGGTAATGATGTCCGGCAGGAAATGCTTGTCGCGGGAGAAGCGCGCGCCGCGAAAACCGGGGATGCTGTTTTCATCCGCCCTGCCCTCGGTCGTGTCCTCTTCCGATCCCTCAACCAGTCCCTCGATCAATCCCATAGGATCGATCTTGAAGGTGCGGATAATGCTGGGATACAGGCTCTTGAAATCCAGCACCAGTACGTTGTCGTACAGGCCCGGCCGGGAGTCCATGACATAGCCGCCGGGGCTGGCCAGACCGCCGTCGGCCGGCAGGTTGGGCGCCACATAGCGGCTGCGGTGCAGTTTGGGCAGGTAGAGATTGGTAAAAGCCGCCACCGAGCCGCCACTGCGGTCAAGCTCCAGGCCGGTGAGCTGGGCCCGCAGGCGCAGATAATCCAACAAGCGGGTGTGCTGGAATATGCCCCAGACCAGGCGGCAGTCTTCCAGGTTGTAGGCGGCAAGCTTGGGTTTGTTATGACGGAAGTCGTGTTCAATCGCCGCCAGGCGGTTGTCCACGTCTTCGGTGTCCTTGCCCCTGCCCAGCAGGGTCTGGGCCACGAACTCAAGGCTAAAACTTTCAAAGTTGTAGGTGGCACTCTTCAGTCCGTCGATACCATCCAGCACCACCCGGCCCGGCAGCGTCACGAAGCCCTGGTTGCCTTCCCGGCCATCCCGCCAGCGGGCATCGGTGCCACCGCGCCCCAGCTTCAGGCGCAGGCCATGGCGCCCAGCCCGCTTCAGTAGCAGCCGAAAATCAAAGTCCACCACGGCCCAGCCGATGATGATGTCCGGGTCCAGGCTTTGAATCCTGGCCTCCAGCGCCCGGAGCAAAGCCCGCTCATCATCCACCCAGTGGATGGCGGTGTCGGCACTCTCCCGTTTGCCCACCATCAACACCTCTTCCACGCCATGCCCGTAGAGGCCAACCGAATACAGCTCGCCCTGGCCGGAGCACTCCACGTCCAAGGAAACCACCGTGAAACCCGGCTGTACCTCGGCGCCCTTGAGGCGCACGTTGCGATATTCCGTATAGCCGTCTCTGGCCCGGGCCACCCCTTCAAAGTAGAGGCCACCCCGGACAAAGCGCTCCATCAGGTAACGGTCGTGGAGTCGAAAATCCCCTTCAAATACCTCGATGCCGCGAGTTTGCAACAGGGTCTGGGCCCGGCGGTGGGCGTCGATGGTGGGGAAATACAGCATCGCCGCTTCCTCGCGGCCAAAGGTCTGGAAGCCAAGCTGATGCCAATCGAAAGGCACGCCGGCCAGCGCCTCGGTCACCTGGGGGCGGTCTGCCACCCTCACCATAAAGACCGGGCGCTCGCCTTCAATAACCAACTTGACCGGGCCCTCGGGCGTGGCCAGCCAGTAGTGGATGCAGGTGCTGCCGCGCTGGTCAAAGCTGTGGCGGGTGAGGAGGAATCCTTGAGGCAAAAGACTGTACTGCGTTGAGGCTTGAGTTGGTGATGGGCGCCATTCTACTGGATAAATACACAGATATCAGTAATTGCGAGAGCTGGCTCTGGCGATCAGTATAAGCCGAAAGGAGACGGGAAAAACGTAGAGAAAGTAGCCATCACCAAGAAAGGCGGGCGGCTACACGCGTCTCATCGGCGTGCAATGAAAACAACCAACCATTGCGTTCACACAGCCGTTGGACGATACCCAGACCCAGACCATACCCGTTGGGTGAGGACGCTTCGGCCGGTGTTTGCCGTTCCTCCGCTTCACTACTCACCTGGTTGGTGACAAAAAGCACGCGTTCTTTGATGTGAATCGTGATCGGTCCCTGCCCGTCCAGCGTGTGCTCGAACGCATTTCGCACCAGGTTATTGACCGCGATAGAAAAAGCCTGTGAATGTCCACAGGCTATGGGTTTTGAAAGATCAGCGATTTCAGCATTGTTTAAGTCGATTTCGACATCGACACACTTGCCGTTCAACAGATGGCGCTGCTGTTCTATCGCTTGGCTGACCAGCGGCATGACTAAAAACTGCTCATTATACTGCCCACCGTCGGTTTCGCGAGCGAGGCACAGGAACGTTTCAATCGTGGACTTCATTTCGAAGGTCGCACGCCTCACTCGGTCCACCACCTTCCTATCGGTCGCAGACAGATCGCTCTCTTCCAATAGCTCAAGCGCGCCCATGATCACTGTGATCGGCGTGCGCAACTCATGACTGGCGGAACCGGTAAAGTATCGCTCCCGCTCAACAAATGCGCTGATCCGCTCAAGCGTCTTCTCAATGGTCCTGGCGAGGACCCCAACCTCATCATCGCTGAACCGGCTGGATTCAATGAGTTTGAGATCTTCGGCCGATAGCTTTTCTGGATCAATGTCCGCGACCACATTCGCGAGTTGCACCACAGGAGCGACCGCTCTGCGCATCACAAAAAACCCAAGCCCGAAACCCAGAGCACCGAGGGTACCCACGATCCCGGTAATTGCGAGCAGCCACCACCAATCCTCTGACGACGCAGCTTCAATCCCGGCAACGTCGAAAACCACAAATGCGCGTTGCTGCCCGCTGTCAGCAGGCACTACCGCGACATGCAGCTCTTCGGTATCGAACTCGTACAACCCCTCCTCGGGGTTTGTCTGCGCCCATTCCCTGAGTGATTCCGGCAAACTATCAATTTCATCGTATCCGCGAAGGGGCATCGTCAGAGCGGGATAACTTTCGGCGGCACGCTGTAGCTGAGTCGCCAGTACACGATCCTCACTCAGCCTGATCGCCGAGAAGAAAGCCAGCCCCCAGACCACACTGAGTACCGCAACACACAGCGCAAATGCTATTGCGACACGCTTGCGTAAACTGTACCGGTACATTACTGGGCATCCTCTGCAATTCGGTAGCCGATGCGATGCACCGTATGAATCAGCGGGCTACCAAACGGCCGGTCGATCGCCTGCCGCAGCTTGTACATATGCGAGCGAAGCGCATCACCATCGGGGCGCTCGTCGGCCCATAACAAGGTTTCGAGATCATCGCGGGCCACAACAGATGGTGCCTGTTCCATCAGTCGCTGGAGTAGCCTCATGCTGGCAGGGGTGAGATCGATGCGCCGTCCCGCGCGATGCACTTGCAGAGTGGACCGATTCATCGTCAGATCACCTATCGTTAACAGGCTGGCGGTCTTTCCGCGACTACGCTTGTACAGTGCCTGCAGTCGCGCATGTAACTCCTGTAAAGCGAATGGCTTGATCAAATAGTCATCAGCGCCCGCCTCGAATCCCTTAAGTTTATCGTCGAGCGTGTCTCTCGCGGTTAGCATAAGCACGGGCGTTTCTACTTCAGCATCCGCCCGTAGCTTTTGGCAAAATCGCAGGCCATCCATCCCCGGAAGCATCAGGTCCAGAACAATTACGTCGAACGGATTCGTCAACGCCAGGTGCATACCGCTGATACCGTCATAGGCAAAATCCATAACATAGTTATGCTTTGCAAGATACGCGGCAATGTTCTCGCAAATATCGCGATTGTCTTCGACAATCAGCACCCTGATTGGCGCCGCACCTAGCGCATGTACCATCTACTGCCCTCCTTACGAGACACGATTTAGCAGGCCTGATTTACCAAGCGTAATCCAGCCGCAAACCAATAAGCGGCTCGGCTTCGCTATCGTCCTTCACCTCAATGCCTCGACGGTAGTCAAAATCAGTGTCGTCGCTCGACGACGCTGCCGTTACGTTGATGATATCAAGAAAGGCTGTTGTATCTATGGGGCCAAATGCGCGCCGATAGTCTACTCGCACGTTCAACATGGCGGAACCGCTTTTGCGACCGACATTGCGCTCAGTGATCTCTTTCGAGTAGCGCAAAGGTTGCCCTGCTCCCAACACGTCTGAGTGAATAATAAACACATCGTCTGGTCTGCCGGAAAGATACTTGTAGCGCCCGGCAACCTTCCAGCGGTCGCTGATTTCCCAGGTAAGGCCGAGAGTCGCGACATGCTCGCGGCTGAATTCGGCGGCTACGTCACCGCGACCGTCTTTCCGATCGACATTGGCATCGTTATAGGAGTAAGTCGCGGTAGCGTAAATCCCCTCGCGAATCGTACTGTTAGCCACGATATCGACACCATAGGATGTGCCGGCACCAATGTTTGCAAAGGTGCCGCTCGCCCGATCAAGGTCGACCACCAGGTTATTAAGGTTCTGATAATAGGCTTCCGTCAACACCGACCAGCGGTTGCTCGGGACGTATTCATAACCGATGCTAGCGTGCGTGATTTCTTCGGTCTCAAGGTCGTTCGATGCGTTCGCGGCAATGTCTAAAAACCGTGGTGACTGATGAAAGCGCCCTGCCGTTGCAAAGTATCTAATCGTTTTACCCGGTCGCCAGTTGACGCTGAGCCTGGGCGACGCGAAGCTTTGGTCTGCAAAGCCGTCCCGCTCCAGCCGCACACCGGTGCGAACATCCCAATCGCCGCGTTTAAAGGCCTGTTCTACGTACCCTGCGTAGTTCGTTTCTTTCTGACTTAGTGAAGAGTTGATGTTCGCGGGCGTCAGCACAATAAACCGCTGGTCGGGCTCTGGCCTGAAGTCATCGTCGTCATAGACAAACCGGATCCAATCGCCGTCCAGGACGGTGTTATAGTCCAGATCAATTTGCGTTACTCGAACACCGGCACTGAACACGCCCCATTGATTCACCGTTTCGAAGTCACTTCGCAATCCGATCTCTGTCTCTCCCTCACCGATGGTAATAATGTCTTCCCGCACCGGAAAACTGGACGCGGGGGATCCCTCAGGTACGAGATCAGGGAATGATTCCCCCTCTGAACTGATCTTGTCGCTGGTGCGGTAGTAAACCTTATTGGTCAAGACAGCCTCATCACCGATCAATGATCGCAATGTCAGGCCATACAAATCACTATCTTGTTCAGAATCTTGAAGGGCAGCATCTTCGAAATTGGGCGACGCAAAAACGTGGGTCACGCCGCGGGTGTAATCTTCATGTGTATCGATCAGTAGAACTTCGAGGGTGTGGTTCTGATTAACCGGTATGACCGACTTTACGATGAAGTCTCGTAGGACAGGATCTCCAATGTCGAGTTCTTCGATCGTTTCAAAAAACGAGCCAAAGTCCAATCGACGCGCAGAAACGAGCAAGGTAGCGCCTTCGGTAATGCCGGCAGGACCATCGTAACCAACTTCATAGCCCGCGATATCAAACCGCAGACTTGCCGAAGGGCTTGGATTGCCATCGGCAACTTCCAGGTTGAGTAACGATGCAGCCCGGCCGCCGTACGCCGCACTCCAGCCGCCCGGTGAAAATTCTGCACCACTGATTACGTTTGGTGCGAATATCGAGAAGCGGCCGCCACCACCGACATCTTCCTCTTCCCCCAGAGTTGCATCAAAGTGCACCGCTTTATCAAAAGGAAACTCATCAACGAATAACAGGTTATCTCGCGGGCCGCGGCCCCGTACGCTAAAGCTTGCGAATTCACTGGCGGATGCCAGGCCAGGCAAACCGTCCAGTGAGAGGAGCGGGTCTGAGCCACCGCCAACGGCACTGCGCAAGGCTTCCCTATCCAGGTAGGTGCTGCTAGCGGATGCAAATGCATCAGGTTGCTGCGCCCTAACCTCCACCTCCTCAAGCGCCTGCTCCAGAAGCTCGAATTCAATTTTTACATTCTTGCGCGTCACAACGCGGACACTTGGCTCATAGGACGTACTGAACCCGCCTTTGGCCACGTTCACCGAGTAGAGACCGGGATCGAGCAGCTCAACCACAATGCGACCTTGTGCGTCGGTCTCTACAGATCGCGTGGAATCGGTTTCCCGTTCCCTGAGCATGATCTGCGCGGATGAGAGTGGCCGGTCTGTATTCTGATCCTTGACGACGATAGTCAGTGCACCGGGCGCCTCTGCGGCGTGGGTATAAAGTGGAGCTCCCATCAGCAGCACCGATAGCGTCAACCACGATACCTGTCTCAATTGCCTGCTCATATTGCGATCCCTTTTGTTATCCCTGCGACAATCTGCCGTTTTTATTTGGTGAAACGCTGGGAGGTTAGCAACGCAAATGTGACTGAAATGTCGCTGAGTTGTGACGGCTACATCAGAGCCCGGTTACCTAAGCCGGTTCGGCTCAGGAAAAATACCGGATCCTTGCTATTTGGCACGTAAAGTCAGTTGTTTTTCTCTTAAGGCAAAAAGGGGTGTATTACACTTTTTATTCAATGGGTATATATGGAGTTACCTTGAATGAAACGGATATTGAAATTTTCACCCATCCTGGCACCGCTGGCTTTGGCGCTGAGCACTACCGCCTCGGCCAACCCCCTCGGCCTGACCGGCCCCCAGGACTTTATTGTCCGGGTGGGCGGCTATTACATTGAGCCCAACGAAGACCAGGTTAGCTTTGTCGACGAGACCTTCGAGTATTTCGATGCGTTTCGCTCGAACGTTGACCCTGGTTCCGAGTGGGGCTGGTACATGAACCTTGAGTGGAAAGCCAACGAGCATTGGGGCATCGAGCTTGGCTATATGGATGGCGACAACCATACCAGCAGCCACGCCGACGGCTTTTTCACCTTCGGCTTCGACGATGTCGACTATCGCGACGTGGTCAGTTTTGATGCCGACATCAGTACCTTGAGCCTGAAGTACTACCCCCTGGATGAGACCTGCATGGTTCAGCCCTATATCGGTGGTGGCATTAGCTATACCGACTTTGGTGAGGGCAGTCTTAGACGTGCACTGCGGGACGACCTGGCAGACTTTGGACTGCGTGGCGACTTCGATATGGGGTATGCCTGGGGCTATACCTGGCAAATGGGTATGGATTTCAATTTCGGGCGCGATAGCTCCTGGCTGGTCAACGTCGCCGCAATGTACGCCAGATCCGAAACAGATCTGCGGGTACGGGTTTTTGATGACGTACCGCCGCCCCCGGATGTAGATCCTATTTTTGAGTCCTATTCCGGCGACTACAGCTATGATCCCTGGATGTTCAATCTGTCAGTAGGGTACAAATTCTCCTTCTGACACACTGAATTCGGCAGATTATTTTGGGCGCCTCGGCGCCCTTTTTTGTGCAGGTGAAAGGCCGACTGATTTACTGACGGCGGTAGCCGGGGGCACTGCCCGCCGGGACAGCCCAAGAAAGGCAATTGCTAAAAGGCACCCGCGGCTCCTTCGTCGCGGAGTTTACAAGCCACGCTTGAATGATTGGACAGGTCGAGGGAGAATGCTCGCGCCCGAATGAGGAGTATTCGCGCCACCGAGTCAGCAGACATCGGCAACCTAATAACAGCCAGGGAGGCAAGACAGTGACTCTCCATCTCCAAGCGACCAAGCAAACCTTCGCCAACAGCATGCGTGATGTCTGGAAAGACTGGCAACGCCCCGGCGGAAGCCGAAGAGTCCGTCGGCGGCAGTCGATCGAGCAGGCGATTCGGGTCGCGACGCCCTTCATGCCCACGCCGGCAATATTCCACAATAATCTGGGTCCGGACCTGTGCGGCTCCTTCAGCTGGGGCACCTGGCGCTTGACGCTGAACGCCACCTACACCAGAAACACCGACCTGATCTACAAGGACTTCGTTGAGCTGTGCGCGACGATCTACCACGAGACCCGTCACAGCGAGCAATTCTTCCGTATCTCACAGGGGCTCGCGGGCGGCGAGATCGAGTTCCCCGACCAGAGCTCGAGCTCCAAGATCAACGCCCACACCAAAGACAATGGCATGGGATCGGTGCAGGATCGGATCCGGATGTTTCAGGATGTCAGCCAGGGCACTGACGTGACTGCGACGCCCCAGATGATCTCCAGATGGCTCAACGTGCCAATGAACGTGTCCAATCAGGCCTCCCAGAACGCGCGCAACAACTTCCGGACCTTCTGCGGCACCGCCCGTCCAACCTGGTTCAAGCGTTCGACCATCAAGCTTGAGGTCGAAGAGTGGATGAGGGAATGCTACAAGACCACCCTCTCCGGGGTCGGCAACTTCGCTCAGAGCGATAACTCGCCGTGGGACTTCTACACCAACCAGCCCACCGAGCGTGATGCGCACGGAATTGAAGACGATGTGACCGGGCTGATCGAAACCGCCATCGGTGTCCGCGTCGCCCAACACGGCAACGAGAGGCGCAGCAGCAACCAGTTCAACCACCTGTAGGACACCGCTTCTAGGGTTTCCGAACCAAAAACAAATAAATGGGATCAGATCAGCATAAAGTTGATCTGATCCCATTTACCAGACAGCATCAATCGATCCGGCGGCGTGCTTCATTAGACCGGCCGGTTTGCGGCTCGCGCACCCGGCGTATCTGATCACGCTTATCCGTTTTCTTTTTGGACTTCTTTTTTCCTTACCCTTCTTTTAACGCCATAATACCGTCCTGATCCCATTTATCCGAAACGCCTCATCAGATACAAGAGCGACATGAATTCAAAGAACCACTGGAAACTGTTGAATACGAAAAAGGCTCTCGACGTCCGCAGGTAAGTATCTACGACACTATTGAAAATGAACAGCGATCCACCTGAGCCGACCCGCACACAGGCTACTTACTATCCGACACCAAGCAGATAAAAAGTGAACTACCCGCCAACCAAAATCTCTAGAGAAAAGACCACAATCGTACGAAGATAAATAGTGCGCCAGCTTAAAATCCGTCACCAGCTATCATTTCCATAAAGATACTTCGCTAACCTATTTATTTTACAGACAATTTTATAAGCAGAAAAAGTCACCGAGCACCACACCCAGCTTATAAATTGTCGCAAAGGATAAAATGAGTTAATTTACTTTTCAGGCAGTCGCCGCCCATCCACCGCGGGCAAGTAATGATTCGACTACAACCACGCTGCCCGAAACAATTATCGCAACTTAATAAGTTAGCAGCTCCTCCGCCTACATAGAGCCCGGGCAAAGAATGCGCGCCTTTCGATGTCTCGGCCTTTTCACGGAAATCATGCCATGATCACTATCAAGCAATCATTCGACATCGAAAAGATAGGTGAAGAACAATTTCCCAACGAAGTAATTATTGAGGTCGTGTTTCCTCAATATAGCTTCCGATTGTCCGGCGGAACAGTTGAGAGGTATGTATCGGAACACAAAAAATACCTGATAGTCCACGACACTGATAACGAAGAATATCTCGTACACCTTCCACTAACTAGAGTCGTCGGCAAAAAAGTCGAAAGTATATATGGGTTCTTTCTCTATCACCTTATTGAAATCCTAGGACCTGGCTCGAATATAAACGATTTTTCGATTCCTTTTACTGTATATATCCGAAGTACTACAGGCCAAGAGATAGGATCAAAGTCATTTGAGGGAATAATTTATAAAAAGAAATCCCTGTCGTCGGATTATGACCAGAGAAATTACCGTGAAGAAAAAATACAGTTTGAGTCCACATACGGTCTTGTAGGAAACCTTAACGAAGAGGGCCTAAATGCCCTACCCCTAGATTATGACCGCTCTACCTACCTGATCAACAAAGAGACCTTTGAATTAGTAAAGTATGCTCTTAACACTACCACTCATGACCACACGGTTTCCGATCAGAAAGTACTCGAACTTATTGATGCAATGGTTGATTTGAGTGATGGTCATCCAAGACTCTTCCCCCGGGGCGAAATTATTAGCTATACACAGCTGTCCGATTTATTCCAGGATCTCGAACTCACGATTACCGCCGAGATTTTCCGGTCGATACAGGAAATTTTCGAAAAGCTTTTTGACTTCCCCTTGTCACTTGAAAGAATTAAAACCATTGACGTTATCGGCCAGCTCGAAATCGTCGCCGATCGCCCACTTTCGCTTTCTGATTTTGATTACTACGAGCTTTCCATTGAATACCCACAGAAAAATGGTGAAATAAAGATTATTCGCTACAATTGGCATGAAAAAAATGTCACCCCTGAGAATAATCGCCTTGGATTCTCGTTCGATACAGACAAAACCATAATAGCGAATAATGTCGCTGGCCATATTTACGTTCGAGTGAAAGATTATCAGGGTATCAGTTTGTTGGCCCAACGTTTTGGGGTCCACGATGAAACCCTTCAGGACCTTGATATCCGAGTCCATATGGATCACCAGGTTATTTCTGCCCCCAGCCCCACCACAGGCTCCACCAGAACCAAAAGGCTTCGAGGCCGGGTCATCCAGAGTGCTAAAAAGTATTCCTTAAATGATTTAACCATTATTCTGCAGGCTAAGCAGACCGCAACTGATGAAATATTCAGGATTATAGGGGCAACCCAGACAGACAAGTCTGGAAACTTCTCCATGGAATATCCATATGGGCAGTATGCTCAGGCACGGGCACTAGTCTCCATAATGCCGGAAAGCCCTGTCGAAATTGCTGTTGATCCCTACAACGCAAACGAGAGTATAGTTAACAATTTCATCTTTCTGCTGCTGTCCGATGATGCCGTTGTAGAAGAGAGTGAAACAGATGAAGAAACCATTGGAAGTGACGAAGATTGCGACTGCAATGAACCACGCAAAGCACACCGCCTGCCCGACCAAGAGGACCTGATAGCTTCTGGGGAATATACCCAGGATATTGGAGGCTCGTGCATCAATCTCTCCACACCGAACAGGACAATTCGCGAGTATCAATATAATGCCATCGTTCGAACCTCCGACCCAGACGTAGCGAACTATGTACTCGAAAAGCTTACGGACGGCGACAAGGTTATGTATAACCTGGTGGGAGGAACGGAGAAGATAGCGCGAGGCATTGTCGATCTAGACAACCCCATTCGCTGGGAAGATGCCCCTGACTCCAAGGAGAACCTCTCGATTTATCAAGCAGTCACAGTCGCCACAGGTCATATCATTCACTTTAAGTCAGTTTTCAAAGCCGATGGCTACTCTCTGGGTGACCTGGTTTACTCTCTGCCTCTCGCACCGGGACAGAAAAAACAGATTGTTGTCTTCGAGTCCTCACACACCCTACAGGGAGCCGAGTCACAGTCCCTAAGCCAGGGAGAGAGTCTATCTGCCGGTCTGGTCAGTGACCGGATCATCACCGATCAGCTCAGCGGTGGTATCAACGAGTCACTGGCCGGACGAAGTAACGCTCACACTTCTGGAATGTCGGCCGGGTTAGGTGCAAGCGGGTCCTATGGTGGCATTGGTGCCTCTCTCGGCGTAGCGGGAGGATTTGCCAACTCTAATTCGTCGGCATCGCAAAACAGCGCTCGCAATATTTCACAATTCTTTGGTGAAAAGCTCCGACAATCCCTGATGCAGAACGCAGAAAGTTACCGGGAACTTAATGCCTCCGTTGTAACAACGGTAACCGAAGGGCAGAAATATGGCGTCACTTCAGAAGTCATTGCCAACCATAATCACTGCCACTCCTTAACGATGATGTACTTTGACGTACTGCGCCACTTTGCGATCTACCAGGAGGTCTCCCACGTTGAGGAATGCCTGTTTGTCCCTCTACTTTTGACGCATTTCTCCACCGAGAATATCCATAAGTGGAAGGATATCCTGGCTGACAATCTCCTGCCCATTCCATCCAGCACCTACCTGAAGTGGAACCGACTGGATTTTTTACGCTTCGGGCGGACGCACCCCCTGATCAAGGGTTTTGACGCCAACACCCGGATCAAAACCAACTATGAACGAGTGGACTTTCCAACCGGCACACATGCTGATGATCCTATAAGGAATATCACCGGTGAATTCACCTTACGGGTAAAAATCGATCGCCCGAAAACCCGCTACGACAGAATCCTCTCCTTCCCTCGTGTTACCCGTACAATTGAGAATCAGGAGTTTGATCCAGTAGAGACCGCCAAGGCTTGGTTTAATCCCTTTGACTGGAACAAAACGAAGTATCGAACAACCCATGAAACTGTATTCGAAAATGCCCGCATTTTTGATAATTTCATGCAACTAGATGCAGACTTCCAGAATAAGAAGCCAGCTGAAGCCATCCGCGTTATAAATTTCGAACCAGTGGACGTAGCTACAGTCGACGACGAAGGCGCCGCTGAAACCATTACTGTTTCCGGGGTCGATTTTTTTGAAGGGGACATCATTGACAGACAAATTTGGGAAGCATACGCAGACATCCTTGGTCATAGTAACGTTTTTCAGATGCTCAACAACTATTTCCGGGGATCCTTAATCTCTGAATGGGATCAAATTTTCAAAAATCAGATCCTTCCCGATATATTCGAAAAGATCCTCGATACCATTAGAATTCAACGACTTTCGTGGGATTTGAATAACACGACAGACTACCGTGGCGGTGAGCGCAAAGTAAGAATTCGGATTACCAGCGGTAGCTATTCCGGAACACGCCGCAGCCTGCCAGACAATTTGCGAATGTATGTAACCAGCTCAGCCGTAAGCACCCTTCGGGCCGGGTCTATTCGCCTAGATATCGAAAACGTTCGGATCAATTACACAACGGCTTACCACGACGGAACGATTTTCAAAGGCTATCTTGGTGATGATCTGATCGATGGAACCCGCTTGTATATTCCATTGAATGACGAAGATCTACGCAATCCGAGGAAAGAAGACACCTATATTGTTACTGAGCTTATCGAACATTTAAACTCCAACCTAGAGCACTACAATAAGATACTTTGGGCAAATCTGGATAAAGACCGGCGCCATCTCCTTCTCGATGGATTTAATATCCAGACCTTCACATCAAGTGGCGCTCGCTCAAGCATGCGAAGCCTTGCTTCCGTGGTTAAAAATGAGATCATCACTATTTCTGGAAACTCTCTGGTCTTTCCTGTTGCTGAGGGCTTCAAGGTAAACAGGAATGCCGTCGTTGAATTGACTATCGATGAAGCTCCAGTAACCGACGATACTAATCACGACCTGCTGGAAATGTACAAACCGTTAACTCCCATCCCCCCCTACCGTATCAGCGTGCCAACCCGTGGCGTGTTTATGGAAGCGATCCAGGGTAACTGTGATGCCTGTGAAATGGTCAAGGAGAACTCTTCACAGGATTGGGATAAGTTCCGGACTGAAGAGCCCACACCCATACAGCCGATTGTAACTCCTACACCCGTTGTCACTGAATACAAACCAGAATATAAGGATTTCGCACAGCCTATTGTCAATATTCAAAATTCGCCAGACCAACCTGCCCCAGCCGCTGGACTTGCCAGTCTTGGAGAACAACTAACCAAAGCCGGTGTCTTTAATGATGTTACCGGGCTTGCAAAAAACCAGGACAATGCCATTCGCACTTACCTGTCGAACCAGGAGAATGCCAAGGCATTTGCTGAAATGTCCAAGAGCCTTGCAACTCAGCAGCATAACACCTCACATTCATCTGACATTGGGCAAGGTATCGAGAGAGCCCGGCGCTCTGGAGTCATCGATGCAGAAGACGCAAGGGACCTCACCCGGCAACATCTTCAGCAGCAAATCGATGGTGGCGAATATTTTCGTGAGCAAGAACAGTTTGAACGAGAACAGAGCCGTCCCTCACTCACCTCCGTCGCTTCTGATGCGGTCAGCCGTGGACAGACTGTACAGGCCGAGCGTACCGATTCCGACGGCACCAGCGAATCTATCGATGTCCAGGGAACCTCTTCTGAAGGCTTCATGTCTGTCAGCTGGGACGTAGAGCCCATGCAACAACCAACCTCAAAGGTCTGCTGGGCAACAGCAGCAGCAATGTTGATGAACTGGAAGAATGGTATCTCCTCGCCCATTCAGGACACTCTTACTGACGCCGGCAATGGATTAACGCCGCCCGACGAGAGTTACTACTTAAGCCGCTTTGAGGCAAACGAGAGTTTACCGGCCACCGAAAAACTTCGATTTATCTCAGCCCTGAATATGCACGCGGAGGCGCCTGCCAGTTACCCACTCAGTCAGTATTTTGAGTGGTTGAGCAATTATGGTCCATTATGGGTAACCATCGATGCCGCCGCTGGAGAGGATTTTTCACCCCACGCGAAGATCCTAACGGCTATAGAGGGGGATACAATGACCTTTATAAATCCCGCCAGCGGCCGCCGGGAACACTTACTCTACGATGAGTTCGCAGAAAGCTTTGAAGAGATAATTACCGATTTACCTGAAGGTGAAACCATCTACCTTCAGGTTGTTCGATTTTCAGATCTGGTAGAACGCGCCACTTCTTCCGAAGGGCAAGCCCGGGAGCTCTATCGAAATTCCAGTATCGGCGTGCGTTTACGCCCCGGTGACACCATACAGGGACACAGAGTTAATGTCGGCTCAATGAATATCCGCATAGGCGGTATTACCTACACTCTCCGTAAAGGCGGTAGCCACTGGGGGATAAAATACGGTGGCAGGAATATTGCAGCCTTTAGGCCAACGCTAGAACAGCTGGCTACCGACTACCGGGCCGAAACTGGCCCCGAGCGCGAATTCAAAGCCCTGGCTGCTCTTGGATTTGAAGTTGTCAGCGAACATGAAGGTAAGATTACCGCTATCAACAGTTGGGATAATCAGGATTTCACGTGGGGAGCAGGCTACGCAGCATCACGTCTTAACAGCATGCTGCAATACATTCCCAGTGCCAGTCCGTTGGTGGAACTAATGGACCGAATTCCCTGGCTTAGAGGTCGTCGTTTCAACCAAAGTCTATTTCAGAGTGGTCCTGAGCACCTTGACGTAGATAATTTCCACCTTCTCACCAACACCATCCATAACAACAGTGCGCTCTTTAGGGAATTAACTCGCGCACAGGCGCGACAGTTTGTCGAACACGAAGTAATGAATTTGGCAAATACGCCTGATCGGCAGGCAATGATGTCCACAATAGCCACCAGCACTGTGGCTCCAGTGATTGGAGTTGCAGGTTACCTCAATCATGGTCGTCCAGCATATGCTCCGATCCCTGTTGAAATGCTTAATGCTGCTATTACGGAAGGAGGCGGGGACTATTCCCGCCAGATTTCAGCTCTAATGCGTATATATCTACAAACTGTCAATCGGTACGCACTGCGTATGAACCGAGAGGACAGGCTTGAATTAATTTACCAAACACTTGCTTTTAGGGTACCCAATAAAATAAAGGCATTTAACGAGATAATGCGAAATAGTGTTTCCAGCAGCTTTGAGTTTGACTTCAGGGAGGCTCATACAATTCTTCCCTGTATAGATCCAGACCACACCATGGCGTTATTATCAGGTCCGGATTCCGTAAGGGTATCCCCTCTGAGGATGTGGTTGCGTCAGAGCTCAGCTTATGAAGCCCCAAATATATCCATGAATTACGATACCACTTCCAGGGGGGTTAGAGAATATCGGGGTTACTATAATTTGGGCGCCCCACTCGCTGTGCCGGAGTCATAACCGGCTTCCACAGCTTATTTGACAGAGCCCTCGGCGTGGCCAGCTAGTAGTGCGGGCAGTTACTGCCGCGCTGGTCAAAGCTGCGGCGGGTGAGGAGCGAAGATGGGGGCACCCATTTATTAGATCTACCCCCATTTTCAGAAAGACTCAATCGATCCGGCGGCGTACTTCACTGGAGCGGAGGGTATGCGGCTCACGCACCCGGCGTACCTGATCGCGCTTATCTGCTTTCTTTTTGGACTTCTTTTCCTCTTCTTTTTTATTTTTCTTTGGTCGCTCGTTCTTTGGTTGCTCGCGCTCGTGGCGCTGAACTGGCTTCGCGGCATCATTGCGCCGATCTTTTGGCGCATTGCGCTGTGGCTGGCCGCGCTGGGTTTGTGGCTTGGGCCTTTCGCGTACCGAGCGGCGATCGATTGCCGGACGCTCTACTGCAGGAATAACTCGTGGGCCGCGACTGCTGGTCGGCTTTTCCGCAACTTTGACGATCCGCTCGTCCCGACTTGGAATCCGATGTGACTTCCCCCGTTCACTAAGGCGATCCCCGCCCCGGTTATCCACCTGAGACGCCCGCCGTTTTTGCTCGGCTTTGCCAGCAAACCGGTCTTCGGAGCCTCGGCCACGATCCTGGCCCTTCTCACGACGATCCCGAACCTTCTCACGGCGGTCCAGAACTATCTCGCGACGATCCCGGACCTTCTCACGTTGATCCAGGCCCCTCTCACGACGTTCCCAGCCCTTCTCACGACGATCCAGGCCCTTCTCACGACGATCATCTCGATGCGCGTTACCGTCATGCCAATCCCGCCGCTTGTAACCATCGTCATGACCGTGCCGGCGCGGTGGTCTGTAATCGTGTCCTCCGGCATAGCGATGACCGTGACGGCGCAAGCGTGTATGCCAGCGATCACTGAAGTTTGCCGAGATATAGAAATTGGGGGCCGGATACCAACGACCACCCCAGTGACTGGCACTGATCCAATGGTCCTGATACCAACGATAGTAACGCCCCTGTCGATAGAAAACGTCGCTGCGGTCATAGAACACGTAAACGCCGAGGGTATCGTCGTAGTAGCGATAGCCGGGATCGGTGATCACCGAATAGGAGTAAACCGGAGGAGCCTTGCGGACATAGGTGTTCCCGCCGATCACCGGCGGAGCTGCTGGGTAAGTGACACAGCCACCGAGCGTCAAAGTGATGGTGAGAGCGGCGAGTAATCGGTATGGGATCTGGCGCATGGTGCGTTTTCCTTGGATTCACACCTGCTTTTTAATCCGGCGCAACTGAATCGCCCCTGAACTCACCCGAAATTGTACAGAAAACAACCAAAATCGAGAAATGAGTACAACCACATGAAATCAGCTACCTTCCAGAAAGCTCAATTTTTACACGCTCATCTTCATTAGTAATAAATGGCAACATACGACTCGCCGTCATCCATGCCACACCAAATGCCATCAATCCTGTCGCCTCGACATAGTAAGTCACCCGCTGAGTAATACCGCTAAAATCTACCCCCAAAATATCGAGCAACTGCACCGCCATAGCGCCAACCATGGCTACTGCGCAGATTCTATAAATCCGCCCCCTAACCTTCGCCTCTTTAGAACCTTTTCCCCTAGCTCTCAGGTAAAACAGCCAACAAAAAATTGCGAGGATAATGAACATTGAAATAGCCGATGCCGTATGGACGATACCAGTCACCGTCGCGTCTCCGTCAATACCCCGACCGGTAAAGCAATCGCATGGAAAAAATGCCACGGCTGCGACAGCGACTGCTGCGACTTTACTCAAGACAGCCTGAAACAAGGAGTAGCCATTATACGACCACAGAAAAGCAGAGATAACACAGAGAGAGCCAACGAAGACATCTCGGGCATTATCCGTCAAATGATATGACAGACTAATCGAGCTAATACTGACCCCAGGCGTCAGCAAGTCCGTAAAACTCGCAAGAGATAAAGCGATAGCTCCCACGATTAATTTAGCCGTGTGGTGATCTATTTCTGTGTCTAGTGGTTTCCTATCCATGAACTCAGCCTCATATGTCCGGAGTTACCAGCAGGTGGATGTTGTTGGTCATCAACACCCAGGCTTGCACCTGAATATCGAACGTCCCCTTCCCTTTTTGTTATGACTATAGACTAATGGATGGAAAACTCAGTGGGTGCAAATGGGTGTCATAATTTTGATCTGATCCCATTTATTTGAAAATAACAGAATGTCGCAACCCTTAATTGCTATTTATCTTTTCACAAGCTCTTATATTTAGAAATTAACTTTTCATAAGTCAATCCATCCAATTCTAAAGGGGCAGCTTCAGAACTCCGGTAGCCATTGACAATACTACACTCAACAAGAACTTGATTGCGAAAACAGACCTCCCTTTTAGCCCCATCATATGCCTGATAATCGATATAAGTCATATGTTCAAGTTCAACATTATGGTAATCAGAATTGTTGTCTCGATATGCAACAAAGGTTGCGTTAAAGTCTTTTGTGGCGTTATTCATTCCCTTAAATGTAGACAACAACCCAGTTGGCTCGCCTGTAGCAAAGGACGCATAATAATAGCCACTAAGTGGAATCCATCTTTCCCCATACTCACCATAATCATTAATTTTATAGTATGACCGTACAGAGATATTTACATTTGCCACTGGGGCTGCGATATTGAAAACCTTGAGCTCGCGCTCATACCAACTCTTAGTTTTTTCATCATAAAGCGGAACCTCACTAACATAAAAATGGGGCTCAACACCTTTAGTTGAAATCAACAATTGATTTTGCGATATCACATAAGAATTATAAGCAACCATTAGAGCAGCCACCGACACTCCTAAAGGAGCCAATTCTTTCATTAAACCTATAACTTTATCGAACATTTCCCCAAAACCTTAACTTAGCTGCAACGCAACGAGTTGCGACACTTTAAACTATATTTTTGTGCAAAGGAAAGGAAGCAAACACAGGCCAATTTATATTTTTCAAGGCGCGATCAAAGCCACTCAGCGATATATTTTCAATAAATCAATCAAACGCCGCAATGTTGGTCTGAACCAGCTTTTTACAATTACCATATTCACTTTAACCTTTCAAACCAAACTAAACACAGCGTGTAACTAGACTAGGTGGATTCTTCTAGCGAGGTATAAACATATTCAAATTCCCAATCCACGATTCCTTCCAACCCCCGCTCTAAATAGTTGTCAGGAATAGCGGCCTCTAAATCAATCAGCAACCTAACTCTTGAAATAATTTCAGATTTGGCCAATTCAGCCAGGCTGTCCCACCAGCTAATTCTAAAGGCATGATTTTCACAACATGACATGGAGAGCCTAAATAACGCATCTTGAAGTTTTTTGCCCGCCGAAACAGATGACCGAAGTGACTCTAAAAGATTGAAACAAGGTTCATTGCTACTTTGGTGCCAACAGATATTGAAAGACCAGCCTCGCAACGTGGGGGCAGTGAAAAATGAAACAATACCCAATGGGGATCTCAAATCACCAAGATTCTGCAGTTTATCACCTTGAAAATCAAAGTCTGGGAAAAAAACACCAGATAGCTGTAGATTCCAAGGAGATTTAGATTCAAAGGCCATGTATTCAAATTCATCATATCTACTTTCGGACAAAGCGCGATCGTAGATTTTTTTATGAAAATTAAGCCTCTCAAACCCTAGAGTATGACCCGCGAATGCGGACTGTAAAATATTCCTTTGCGCCTTCGTTAAGCTCGGATAGTCCGCCAAGCTATTTATTGTTGATTGAGCATTTTGTTTTACAAAAAATTCACGACAAATACACCTGTATGCATATAATGCAACTTGTTCTTTACTTGGTCGCAGAGGGTTATCATCAATAAGTTTAAAAAGGCTATTGTCGTGCTTCTTGCAAAAACCTGAAAAGGTTGAAGCTCTATTTACCCCAATTTTTTTGGGCACTGGTTTGCCATTATGTTTTCGCATGGATGAAAGGTCAGAATTAAAGCAGTATACATGCCCACCCTCTGCAATCACTCCCAACTGATTTGATTTCTGTATTGAATGTGCACTTATGATTTCATCACAATGCCCACCACTTTCGTAGTGTAAGCACCTGCCTTTGCACTCATTCCGC
Source organism: Microbulbifer mangrovi (assembly GCF_002009015.1). Lineage (GTDB taxonomy): Bacteria > Pseudomonadota > Gammaproteobacteria > Pseudomonadales > Cellvibrionaceae > Microbulbifer > Microbulbifer mangrovi. The sequence continues at coordinate 74,862 of NZ_LZDE01000341.1, forward strand.
TTGGTTTCTTTTAAAAAATCTGATGATAGACTCATGCACACCTCCGACCCACAGAAAACACTCAAAAAGTCAGATCTACTTTTGACATGTTTTTATACCACCTCATGAACTCTTAGCTCTCGTTTTGACACAACAATGGGACACCCATAGAAGATAAGGCATCCTACGCCAAATACTTGCATTTAACATCAGCCACCGCAAAATACTGGCTATACATACAGCACCATTAATAGCCATGACCCAACCGCGATCAAATCTGATTGATACAAGCACAACGCCCTACTATCAC